>JAIXOJ010000175.1 GCA_027486835.1 Chitinophagaceae bacterium | reverse complement strand
CTTAAAAGACCGTCAACACTCCTTAAATGACCGTCAACACTCCTTAAATGACCGTCAACACTCCTTAAATGACCGTCAACATTGCTTAAATGACCATCAACACTGCCTAAAAGACCGTCAACACTCCTTAAATGACCTTCAACACTCCTTAAATGACCTTCAACACTCCTTAAATGACCTTCAACATCAATCTCCACAACACCCCTTTAGGGGACGGGGGCAAATCTTTTTCAGGGGACGGGGGCTAAATAAAAGCAGCACAGGACTGTTACATCCCGCACTGCTTAATACTCGTTTGCTTAGAAAAGCTGGAGCCGATTGATTGATATACCTCTAACGATGGGTTGCCATCCATCATTTAATTTATTCGACTATTAAGTTAGACTTTCCTATAACCTTACCTTCCTGCTGAACTGTTAATTGATAACCACCCTTAGCCAATGCCTCTGGTAGTTTGCAACTAATTACAGACCCAGTGTAGTTATACACTCCGCTGTGTACTTTTTGACCTAAACCATTGTAAACTTTCACCACATATTTACCGATCGCAGCTTCACTACCCAAACGAACCGTAATGGTTTTTCCTACCAACGGGTTTGGATAAACATTTAAGGTGCTGGAAACTATTGGAGTAGCAGTAGTTGCTGCTTTGTTAGCCGCTTTAAACACCACACTAAATCTGTTCGCATATGTTGCAGGATTATTAGCTTCTATCGTAAAGCTGATGTTGTTGATACCTGATGTCAACAAAGTTTCACCCTTCTTGAATGCATCCACCAAGTACAACTGTAGGTTGTCTGATTGGTAAGCAGTAGCATCTATAGTTAATTGGTATTCGCTATTTGCCAATTGGCTTAAGCTCAATGGTAATCTTTCCGCAGTAGTTGCTGGTTGACGACCTTCTATGCTTAATGATTGTCCATCATGGATGATGGCTAGATTTTCACTAGGGTTCGTCATTTTCCTAGCATCCTCACTGCCAATTCCATTGCTAAACGATGGGTCAAAAACTACCGTTGCACCATCCATTTTTTTCAACTCGCTTCCAGTTGATTTCATTAAGCTAATGGTCAAACGGCTGCGGTTGGTGTTACCAAAAACAGAAGTTTTGCTGGAACCAATGGCTTTGTCTGCTTCGGTAATGGTTAAGCTTGGTGCAGTACTGTTGTTATTTTCCACAAAGAATGCCTGACCTGCCTGGATGTACCTGCGGCTGCCAATCGCACCATTGCTCGTTGCATCTGTAACGGCATTGTACGAAACATATGCACCTGTAGAACCAATCGTTGGATCTAGATAGTAGTAGTTGGCCGTTAGGTTCACCGCACGGTTGTTATCCCAAATGTTTTTCCAATCTATAGGAGCCACATAAGGATTGGCCACCGAACTGAATCCTGTGGTAGAACTACTGTTCAATCCAAAAGACGCACTGCTATAAGTAGCCCCTGCAACAGCATTGGTAATGCCAGAGGTACTGTACACCACATTTCCAGTAATCAAATTACCCTTCGCCCTAAGCGCAGTTGCCGCATTCATCAACAACCAACCAGTTGTGCCTACTGTAGAAATTGGGGTAGTGTATAGATTAAAGCTTCTATCACCTCTAACCAATAAACGGTAACCCAAGAATGGATTCAGGTTGGTGGTTTTAGTATTGGTTACAGCGTTCCAAGTACCGTTAGTAAATGTGTATGCCGATTTCACACTGTTGGTGGTTTGGTCTAAACCAGTTGTAGCGTCAACGGCATGAGCATTGGTAGCCGCAGTAGTACCTGTGATAAACAAACCATAACCGTTATTGGCATAGCTACCTGTTTCCTGCCAGTTATTGTAGATACTACCTGCATTGAATACGCTAGGTGCCATATCTCTCCAAGCCCTATATCCTTTGGGGATAAAGCGTTCCACATGTACTGTACCACTGATAGTACCCGTATTGCCACCCGTGCCTACTGGAGCTACTACTGCGCTGTTGGCTATGCTGGTGGATTTCAACACCACATTGCCGTTGGTAGTGAAGGCTCCTGATTGGAGGGTTAGCGTACCAGTGATGTTCAACTTATTAGCTCCGCTGCTAACGGTAACGCCAGCAGCATTGTTGATGGTGAAGTTAGGGATGGTCGTTGTACCTGAAATGGTTTGGGCAACAGTGCCGCTTAATGTCAAAGTATTATTTACATTAAGGGTGGTGTTGTTCACCAGTGAAGCACCTGTTACGGTGAGATTGTTAGATGTTGAAAGCGTACCGCTCGTAAGGGTCAAAGAGCCAATAGTGACAGCAGCACCAGTAAGTGTGACACCACTTGGGTTGTTGACAATCAAATTAGGGCTGTTGGTAAAGCCGCCAGTTGCATTAACGGTTTGAGCGGTGGTGCCGTTCAATACCAAGTTACCAGTTTGACCAGCATTGGTTGTGGTGGTGAAAGTTGAACCTGATACTTTCGTGAAATTACCTTTTACGTTAAGATTGGCAATGCACGCACCTAAGCTTCCTGACGCTGCGCCTAAAGAGTTTAAACGTAAAAAAGCTACATTATTGATGGTTACATTGCCGTTTACTGTGAGGCTAGAAGTAACTGCAGAGGAACCTGAATATAAAGTACCAATCAATTCAAGAGAGCCACTGTTTACGGTCAAATTGCCGTTTACAGTAAAATTCATTGTACCCCTACCTATTGCAAGATTGATGGTTGATGTGCTAAGATTACCAGCTATATATACCGTGTTTACGGTAGCATTTGCAAACGCAATAGTGGAAGAGTTGGAACCAGCCGCAAAGTTTGCATTGCCATTAATAGTAAGTGAACTGCCACTAATAACAGTAATCCTTGCACCAGCATTTCCAGTTATCAAAGGCGTATTCCAATCTAAAGAAGCCATAACTGTTGGAAAATTGGTGATTTGAGTACTTCCACTAGCATTTGGATTTACCAATGCCTGAACCTTTACATTGGCGTTTGTGAAATTACCATTAGGGAATCCTTGGTTTACCGTTCCGTCGGGTCGATTGTGGATATAAGTACTTCCAGATGAGAAAAGCAGATTGTTGGATGAACTTGTAATGACACCTGTATTGGTAATCGTACCAGTTACCGTGGTGGTACTGTTGGTGGCTATATAGGAATTAGCATATTGACCATTGAAACTTGAATCAATGATAAGACTACCCGCAATGGTTGCAGAAGGCGAACCAGAAAAAGCAATATTCAAGGCATCACCTGTTGCAGCACCCGTTGCCAATCGCAAGGAAGAACCACTTGCAATACTCAAGCCTCCAGTTAAGGTTAGTGTTCTTGCAGCACCTGTCAAAGATTGTAAAGACAAAACGGTATTATTGGTGACGTTGAATTGAGCGAAGGATTCAGTTGGCACATCTGTAATGGTAACTGCACCGCCGGTATTAACTAATAAAATATCAGTAGATGCTCCACCAGATGGTCTGTTGGGATTCCAGTTGCTTGGTGTAGCATAACTACCATTTACCCCACCCAACCATGTATAGGTGGTTGCAGGAACAAAAGCAGATGAATTGCCTATACCATAGAAGGTAGCAGTATCAAAGGACAATGCCAAAGCAGTCTTTTGTTGGGTGAAAGGGTTTGAACCAGCAACAGCCCCTAAAGCAGATTCCACCCAAGTAGTGGCATCACTTTTAACAATTCCCAAAACAGCACCACTTGCAGAGAAGGAAGCAGCTTTATTGGCTTCATTGTATTGGAAAGTGATGGTTGGGCTTGTAGCAGCATTAGCTTTTATTGACCATTCCACATTGACCAAGCCATTTGGTGCGTTTACTGCCTTGGTGAAAGCATTTTTTACGCTAACCGTTATATTTCGTCCAGTAGTACCACCAGTAAAAACTAGCGGGGTATAACTAGTAGAAGTTCCGATAGGGAATATTGTATTTCCAGCCGATGGAACACTGTTTCTCGTGAATTTACCAGTACTTACGTCAATATAACTGCTGCTTGTTGGGGTGCTTGGCAAAATAGATGCGGTAGAGTTTAGCGTAAATGTGTGACTACCAACGATGAATCGTCCGTTCGTCAAGATAAAGGCACTATCCAAAATGAGGGTTGAATTGGTCGGTGTACCGCTATTATCATATTGTGCCAATGCAACTCCTGCAGGGTTATTGATTTCTAACAACGCTCTGTTATTTGAATTAAACGCATTGATGGCAAAACTTTGTTGTGAGGTGCCAGAAAACAATATTTTTCCTGATACACCTAAATTAGATGAAGCAGTCGCAAATCCTCCAGCTATATTCCCATTCTTGTGAAAATTGCCCTTCAACTCAAAAATTCCTTGAGAGAGTTTAGAAGTTGAGTTATTGAGAAAGAATGTAGTATTTCCAGTTTGAGTATAGTTGCCATATACGACCAACCTACAAATAGCATTTGGATTACTAGTTGGGGAAACGCTGTTCAATAGAAATATTCTAGCTGTACCTGATAAGTTCACATTACCAAGGACAGTGTCGTTTTGAGTATTGCGACCTAAATAAAGATATGAGGTTGATCCCACCGAAAGATTGCCACCAATCTTGATGACATTCAAGTACGTGGTACTATTAAAACTGTCCACTTGGATTGAACTTCCAGCAGCAGCTCCTACTGTATTGATGGAAAGATTTCCTGCTATAGTAAAGTTTTGACTGCCAGATGGCAATCTTAAACGAAAATCGGGATTAGAGGGTGCTCCTACCGCCGCGCTTGTAGCCCATGTTAGGTTGTTGATTGCATTAACTGCCGAAGGAAAAACAAAAGAAGTTGAACCAGAAGTGTATTGTGTGTTTATATTGACGTTAACACCACTGTAGGTAGCAGTAGGAAAAGTAAATGAGATGCCTGGACCATAAGTACCAATCAAGGATGCATGGGTAATGGTACTTCCAGTTTGGAAAATTAAACTAGTGGCTGTAGCACCAGTAAGCGTACCACCACCATATATCAATGCACCCGTGCCAGTAAATGTTGTGATACCAGAAGCAGTGTTGTAGGTATTGGAATAGGTATTGGTAAAGGTGGAATCCAAACGCAAAGTACCCTCAATGCTTGCGGTACTGTTAGTACCTAAAGTGATATTGAACACATCCGTGTTGGCAGCACCTGTTGCCAAACGCATGGTGGCTCCATTGGCCACACTTAAATATCCACCAACTGTTAACGTCCTTGCAGCACCTGTAGCTGCTTGAAAGTCAACAGCAGCATTGTTGCTCAAAGAAATCAAAGCGACTGTTTGGGTAGGGACATTGGTAATAGTACCTGATGGTGAACTTGTAAACCTCAAGATATCATAAGTAGTTGAAGTGCTGCGATTTGGACTCCAGTTGGTAGAAACCGTAAAATCGTTGCTCGTGCTACCCGTCCAGGTATATTTCGATAGACTACTTTCAAAAGCCCCGATGTCGGGCAATTCATCCCTCGTATTGCCCAATTGATCTAAGGATGCCAACCCCGTAGTGGCTGCCGAAGGATTTAAAGCAGATTGTGTAGAAGGTGCTAATAATGCATGTGTTTTTACATAGCCACCCCCAGGCAATTGGGTTGTACCGCCATTGTCGGCCAAAGTGGTATTGATTACAGTAGATATTGCATTGGTGAGTACAACATTGCCAGCGGTCACAAAACCGCCAGAATATGTACCAGTAATCGAGCCTCCATATAAGTTTCGACCGATTGTTGAGCCTAAGCTAGCACTAGTTACGTAAATATCCCGGGAATTATCAGTACTACTTGGATTGTTTCCTGCAACCAAACAATAATTGAGTACAACAAATCCAACTCCTGAACCTGCGGTAAATTGGTCAATTCCCCCCCCTTTTGATGTAGCAATATTGCCCTGCGAAACATTGCCCGTAATGGTACAATTGTTAAACGTACCAACGCTTAACCAGGCATTGGTACCTCCACCCCCATAGTTTACCCCGCCGCCTGTTGTAGCGGTATTTCCCGAAATGGTACAATTGGAAAAGGTACAGTTGCCAGTAAAATTAGATGATGTGCCTTGCACATAAATACCACCACCAAGATTGCTACCACCGTTGGTACTATTACCACTTATTGTGCTTCTAATAATGTTTAGGGTGGGTTTATTGGTTGCATTGCCTATTCCTAATGCGATACCAGCCCCTCTGGGTCCTGCATTTCCTGAAATCTCGGAATTGGTTATCGTTGTAATTGCTGTAGAATATATCCCACCTCCATAATTACTTGTTGAGGAGTTGGTGTTGTTTTTTATGATACTGTTCGTAATATTCAGTGTAGCAATAGAAGTATTAAAATTAACCGAAATAGTTGCTCTAGTCCCAGAATTACCTTGTATGATGGAATTATTGATTGTAATGGTAACCCCGGCAGCATTGCTGAAAATAGCTCCTGCAGCAGATGTATTGGTTGTTGTATTATTTTGAATCGTACAGTAGTTAAGTGTTAAGTTACCAGAAGTATTGATTGCTGCCGCACTGCCAATGCTTCCACTAGCCCCTTGCAAGGTTAAATAATTGAAAATAGCTGTTACGCCAGTATTCACCGTCAATATGGAACTGCCTGCAAAACCATTGATGGTAATAACATTGCTGCCCGTACTGTTGATTGTAATATCCTTTGTTATAGCGGACAAGGCCGATGTTAACGTTATAGTGTAAGCCGCATTGAATGTGATAGTGTGTGGCGCACCTGAGGCTGCATTAGCATCTATAATTGCTTGCCGCAAACTACCTGTGCCAGAATTATTATTGTTAGTTACTGTAAAATTATTGGCGTGTATACTGCTAGTAAGCACTAAACCTAAGAGAAAGAGTACATATTTCATAAAGCAAATTTTAAATAAAAAAACGTTATATAATGAATAATAAGGAAGCCATTGAATACTATTTTATATCAATTTCGATTTGTTTGACAATTTCCTTCTCACTAGAAAAATTAGCATTCCTAGCTACAAATACCACCTTGTATTTACCAGCTTTGCTGAAGAAATATTGATAGCTACTGACTTTTTCAGAAATCTGTTTAAGGGAGATGCCTGCATCGGGATTTACCCTGTTGAGGAACAATTTTGTAATTACCCAATCTTTGTTGGCAGCACCCAATGCAGGTCCGCCAGCAAGGCTCAATTGATTGCTTGCTACTACCCACCTTCTTGGCGCGTTGCTAAAATCAGCAACCTGCCATCCAGTATTTGCAATGGTTACCAGCTCATGCAGGGTACTATCTGGAAAAGAAAGGTTGTTTAAATTAAAGGATTGAATCGTCCAAGTGGGTTGTGTGGCATTGATCGCGGAATCAGTGTTGTAACGAAAAGCAATATACACATTTTCTTTATTCTTAAAATCACCCAATTTGATTATTCCGGACGGAGTGTTGGCAGTACCTGACGAAAAAACTGCCCTGTTGGAAATATCCGTCCAATTGCTGTTGAGGATATTTAAGGTATCCCCATTATAATCCGTTGAAACCAATAAAGACAAAGCGGGGCTATGCAAGGGCGAAAGGTTTTGAACATTGCTCGTAAAGCTTAACTGTGGATCGGAACTATCTGCAACCGTTCGATTTCTATAATCATAATTGTTTCCGTTTTCCCCTGAATAAAAAGTGATGAAATCAGGATTACCTTCAATTACGAAATAGGCGGTGTCGCCCACTTTTAAGGGGGTATTAACCAGTTTGACATTAAAGTCATCCAATTTGGAATCGAATACTTTTTTGCATGAACCGCATAAAAGCAAGATGAGTAATAGAGATGAATACTTCATTTATTGTATGTATTGTAAGATTACCAACCTTTATTTTGAGTCAATTTAGGATTGAGGGAAATCTCAACGGCTGGAATAGGCCACAATTTGTTTCTCTCCTCTATGTTATCGGCAATGTTTGCTACGAATTTGTAAGCGGAAGGTGCAGTTGCTCGGATGTCGTTGGCCATTTGTTTCATGGTCTGTACATAGATGCCCCAACGAACCAAATCGGGTTTACGAACGGCTTCGTAGCAGAGTTCCCTTGCTCGTTCATCCCTGATGGCATCCCTTAATGCAGCTTGTGTTGCTGTTTGGGTTGCTGTAAGGTCGGCATCAGTAATGGCACTTAGTATTGCAGTTGCAGAAGCTCCCGTACCAGTTGTACTTGTAAAAGAAATGATAGGTGCTGTGGTATATTTTGAACCCCTGTTAGTAATGGTAATAGCGGTCACTTTTCCACCACTAACTGTTGCTGTTGCGCTTGCACCGCTGCCACCACCACCATTAAACACAACAATGGGTGCAGTGGTATAGCCAGTACCCTGATTGTCTAAAGTGATTGACCTAATAATTTCACCTTCTAATTTTCCATAACCTCTTCTTCTCACTTGATTGATGGCATTGATGGCTGCTAGAGTATTTCCATTGATTTCGTTTTCGGCTTCAGCATACATAAGTAGTACATCTGAATAGCGTATGATTGGAAAGTTGGTAGGGGCACCGCTTTGCGATTTTGGGGTAAGGATTTCTTGTTCACGATACCATTTACCTGTAAATCTATCCCAAATCTGGGTGGCTGTTCTATATGGCTTCGGCTGCGGGTCAGGGCTGCCGTTTGTTAAAAAACCGGGATTAGCAGGATTGCGATAAAACCATGGACAAATATTCCAATTCAATCGGAAATCTGTACTGTCTTGATATAGTTTAAATAATTTTTCTGTTGGGCGCGTATTGGCGAAAGAATAGCCAAAATTTATATTAGTGCAAGTTGGTCCATTGGAAACACCCAATCTTGAAGTTTCATTAAAGGAGTTCCCGATTTGATTACCATAAAATTCCACCTCCCATAAACATTCTTTGATGTCGTATTTGTCTTGAGAATGATTGATGAAGATTTGAGCATAGTTTTTATTCAAAGCATGTTCACCTGAAAGGATCACGGAGTCGCACCAATCTTTGGCTTCTTGGTATTTGGATACATCTTTTATAGGTTCTCCCGCCATGCTGAGACATACCCTTGCCAAGATAGCTTGTGCAGCAGTTTTAGTTACTTTCCCATTATAACCCAATTTGGATATTTTTGGTAATATGGATTGCGCTTCTTTCATATCCAATAAAATGCGTGCATATACATCTTCTTTTTTTGTTCTGGTTGATTTGGTATCATCTATTGATTTTGTACTGGATAGTCTTAACGGCACATCCCCGAAATATACCACTAAAATATAATAATAGTAAGCCCTCAGAAACAAGGCTTGACCTTTAATTTCCAACCGAGTGGAGTCGTTCATTATAGGCTTGTTGATGTTCTCTAATAATACATTAGCTCTATCAATACCCTGAAAGCAAGATGTCCAAGCATCTCGCACATTCCCATCATTAACAGTGACGAAATTGGTTTCAGTACGTTGCTGTACTCCAAAATTATTGTAGTGCTCATCAGTACTTGATGCCCTGCTCCACCAACCATCTTGGTACATGGCATATTGTTGCAATCTATCATACACCCCTCTTAAAGCGTTTTCCAATTGAGCTTGGTTGTTGAAATAAGCATCGGGAGAAATAAAATCAGTAGGCTCGGTCTGCAAAAATTTCTTACAACCCGTAAGGGATACAACTATGATAAGAACGATAATGCTATAAAAAGTTTTTTTCATGGCGCTGCGCATTAAAATGTTAGATTAATTCCTATGATTACTGTCCTGTTTCTTGGGTATGCTGAAAAATCAATGCCTGGTGCCAAAGAATTATTCGATACGGACACTTCTGGGTCGTAGCCAGTATATTTTGTCCAAGTAATTAGATTTTGAGCGGAGGCATAAAACTGAGCATTGCTGATTGAGAGCTTTTTCAACACCTTTTTGTTGATGTTGTATGCCAATGATATGGTTTTCAATCTTAGATAAGAACCATCTTCAATGGTTCGGGAGGAATGAACAAAAGAGTAATTATTGGTACCGGGTCTAAACCGGGGTATCGTTGGGTTAGGATTTTCTGGTGTCCATCTGTTAACGACAGATTTGTATTGGTTAAGATTAGCAGGAAATTCTCCTCCCCCTTCAAAAATGGTCCTATTTACATTGGCTATATCATTACCATAAGACCATTGAAAGAAAATATTCAAGTCGAAATTCTTATAAGTAAAATTATTAGAGAGACCTCCATAGTGATTAGGATTGGGATTTCCGATTATGGTGTTGTCGCTTGCATTCACCACCAGGTCACCGTTTAAATCCCTGAATTTTATATCCCCAGGTTGAATATTAGAACCGGCTGAACTAAGGGCAGCAACATTAGATTTTAAACGATAGGTGTTGTTGGCCAATTTATCGAAATCACTAAATTGATATACCCCATCCCATAAATAACCATTAAAAGCCCCTATTGGATAGCCAACCTTAGAAATATTTACTGGCGATGCTCCAGCTATTCTGTCTCCAATGTTGAATGAAATAGCTTCTTGATTGTCTGCCAAAGCCAACACTTTGTTTCTGTTGAAGGAGATATTAAAACTGGAGTTCCATTTGATGTTGTTATCATCAAATACTTTATAGGACACAGTAAATTCTAAACCGTAATTTTTTACCATACCCACGTTTTGAAGGATATTGAAGTAACCTGAATTTCTCTCTACAGGGGCATTGATCAATAAGTCTCTCGTTATTTTATTATAGGCATCCACAGTAATTTGCAGCTTACGCTTTAACAGGGATAAATCAATACCAATATTGGATTGCTCGGTCGTTTCCCATTTTAGGTTTCTGTTGCTAACAGTAGAGGATACTGCGCTTGTTCCCGGTGTCCCATTATTAAAAGAATAGGTATTATTGATACCAGAAGTTGTCAAAACCGACAAATAGCTGAAATCATTCACCCTATTGTTTCCTGTTTGCCCATAGCCAACCCTCAATTTTCCATCATTGAGGAAAGAAAGGGCAGACTTGAGAAAGCCTTCTTCCGTGAAACGCCATGCAACCGAACCCGAAGGGAAATAAGCCCATTTGTTACCATCGCTAAAACGTGAAGAACCGTCAGAACGGAAGTTCGCGGTAAATAAATATTTAGATTTATAAGCATAATTGACCCTCGTTAAGAAAGATGCCAAAGTCCATAAGGAAGATGTGGAGGTTAAAGCGCTAACAGTGCCTTCGTCCAAACCACTAATGCCCAAGGATTCGTTAGGTACTTGGATGGCTCTAAAACCGCCAGAAGATGTGCTTCCTCCTTGTGCAGTTATACCTGCTAAAACAGTTAAAGAATGAATTTTATTGAAGGTATTGGTATACGTAATTGTGTTTTCATTGCTCCAATTATCAGCCTTACCATTCGCAACAGAGCCATTCACAAAAATGCTGTTTGGACTGGTGACTGGATTGCCCGATGAAGTTTTTGAATTATTAAAATTATTTTGGGTACTATTCAATCTATTGACCCCATAAGTACTCCTGAATTTTAAGAATTTAAAAGGATTCCATTCTATATAAGCATTGATGATATTGCTCTCTTCCAATTTTTCGCGCAATTCATTTTGAACCTGTACATAAGGGTTAACAGGATATGATATATTTGAAACAGGTAAATCAGGATCAATTAATTCATCAACATAATCAGCTGAATCGCCAGTTGTGGGCCTAAACCCCCACAAATTATACATCAAATAACCCGTGGGACTTGTCCCCCTTTCGCTTGAATTTTGAGCATTGGCTGCGGTGATGGTGCCAAAAACTTTTGTGGCAGTAAGCGTAATATTTACACCTGCCTTTAGTTTGGCATTTAAATTTTGGTCGATGGAAGAACTCAATTGATACCTGTGATAGCCAGAGTTGATAATGATACCATCTTGTTTAAAATAATTTCCAGAAAAAGAATATTTAGTATTAGCACTTCCACCCCTAACATTCAAATAATGGCTTTGCATCAAGGCCCTTTGAAAAATTTTATCTTGCAAATTCACCCCCTCTATCGACTTATAATCTTCTAAGGTTCGCTTGCTTCGAGTGAGATATTGAGCAGTGGCTGGACTAGGATTGATTTCCAATTGAAGTTTTACAAATTCATAAGGATTCAATAGTTCCAATTTTTTAGTAACCTCAATTCCTCCAACATATCCTTGATAACTGATCTGCGGTGGTCCTTCTTTTCCTCTTTTAGTAGTAATAATAACGACTCCATTCGCTCCCCTTGCACCATAGATGGCTGTCGCTGATGCATCTTTTAAAACATCAATAGATTCAATCTCAGCAGGATTAATCAAACTGTTGTTAAAGCCTTCAATAGGAAAACCATCAATTACATACAATGGGGTGTTGGATTGGGTTACAGAATTATTTCCACGAATAGAAATCTGAAAGCCATCACCTGGCTGTCCGCTTTGGCTGGTTACTTGTACACCCGCTGCTCTGCCCCCCAAAGCTTCTTCGAAAGATGCCACTGGAGCTTTTTTTAAGTCATTCACTGCAACAGAAACCACTGAACCCGTTACATCTTTTTTCTTAGAAGTGCCATAACCAACGCTAACCACTACAACATCGTCCAAAATTTTAGTGGATGGAAATAAGGAAATATTAATCGTTTTATTGTCCTTTATAAAAACTAATTGTTCGTTGAAACCGATATGAGTAAAAATTAAAGCAGCCTTAATATCCTTCACTTTTATTTTAAACTCACCACTACTATTCGTAATTACTTTATTGTTGGTTCCTTTTTCCGTTACAATTACTTCTTGTAACGCCCCCCCCTTATCATCTTTTACTAGTCCAGTAACGATAATTTCTTTTTGATTGACGTATAATTCGTGATTTTCCAACATGGAAGACAGCTTAGAGATTTCTTTTCTTTTCGGGAACAACATAATAATCTCATTATCTAAAACTCTGTAATCAATAAAATGGGTTTTAAAATACTGATTGAGAAAATCACCTAAGGGCAAATTGGAGATACGACAACTAATGATTGAGTTTAAATCAATTGCATCGCTACTATAGCTGAATTTAGCACCAGTCTGCTTTTCTAAGTTAGGAATTACTTCTTTTATGGGTGATTTAGCAACCGTGATACTCACTCTTGAATTTAATAAAGATTGGCCTTCAATTCTATTGGCATATGATGTTATAGAAAAGACTGTTAATAAGGCAAACTGATAAAAGGTAATTTTCATTACGAGAAATAATGTGTAAGCAAATCGTTGAAATGGCATATTTTTACCAAGTTGAATTGTTAATAACCGTTAGCATTTTAATGAAACCCTACTTCCAATAAGGGTAAATCTCGGCTGGTGGTGCTTGCAGGCATCACCAGCTTTTTTATTCATAATTAATTACATCCTTGACCTTTAATGAGTATATCAATTCCTTGCAACTCGTAGGATGATTGTGTTGCTTGGCAAATGATTTCCAATTTTTTATACAAATCTTGGTTGGTTACATCGCCAGTAAAATGGCAGTTTTTTAAATTAATTTGTTCTGTTTTTATTGCAACACCATACGCTGCTTGCAACTCAGCTAATATGGTACTTAGCGGAGTTTCCAAATATTTAAACCTAATAGTGTCTGGTTTGTGTTCTAGTGTTGATAAAAGTTTGGGTTCTTCAACTAGAGTTGTCACAAATTGACTATTTGTAGGATTATAAGTTGCTTTTTGATTTGGTTTAAGTATAATACTATTAGACTGAGTCATATTATTTGCTGCAATCTTCTTAGACTTCTCATAAAAGGCAACTTTTCCAGTAGAAACGGCTACCTCTATCATATTTGTCTTATCATTCTTTTTAATTTCAAAACTAGTCCCTAACACCTCCGTTTCAACATGGTCGCAATGAACTATAAAATGATGAGCAGAGTCATGAGCAACAGTAAAAAAGGCACTACCCAATAAATAAACGTCTCTTGTTGCTTTATTAAATAAAGATGGGTATCCAACTGAACTATTCTGGCTTAATAGTACATGTGTGCCGTCAGGCAAAATGACTTCTTTAGAATCTTCCGCTATGTTTTTAACAACGTTAAAATCCTTAGGTATAACTATTTCACCATTCTTTTTTGTAAAAAAACGTTGAGGTCTATTACCAAAATACTTAAAGTAAACACCTGTTGCAAAAATCAACAAAATAGATGCTGCAACCGACCAACGCAAAGATTTCCTCCAAAAATTTATCGAGACAACTTTTGATTCCTTGGTTTTGATTTCCAAATTATTGATGCCGAAAGTTATTTTATCCCAAACTTTTTTTTCTAGAATCTTTTGTTCATCATTTGTAATTTCAATTTTACTTGCTTTTATCAATGATTGATGCCAGTCTAGTACAACAGACTCTTCTTCGGGAGTACACTTGCTTTGCAAGTATTTATTTAGTAAATCATCGAATTCATTTTGTAGCATAAAACAACGTTGTAAACGATTGACGTGCATCTTGCTAAAATCCCTAAAAAAAAAGAAAAAAATTTTGGTGTTTAGTTTTTGTGCTTTTCTAGGTACAATTATAACCCTTGCTGTCGGCTAATGATTCAGTAAGAATAGCAATACAAAGTAGCTTTTCAAAAAGTGTTTTAAGTGCTTAATAGTTTGCGTAATATGATATTCAACCGCTTTGGTAGTCAGTTCCAACATTTCAGCAATTTCCTTGTTGGATTTGTTTTCATACCTGCTTAATTTAAATACAATTTGCGTTTTCTGTGGGAGTTCTAAAAGCAAGTTTTCAATCAGGTTGAGTAACTGTATTTTGTTTACTTCCTCTTCTGTAAGGTTGGCCTCCTCCACAAAATCTTGACTTTCTCTAAACTGTTTTTGCGTAGCTTTCTGCCTAAAAAAATCAATTATTAAGTTTCTGAGGCTAACAGTCAAATATGCCCCTATATTATTGATTACGGTAGTCTTTCTATTTTTCCAAATTCTTTCAAATAGTACTTGTACGAGTTCCTCTGCATCTTGTTTTGAATTGGTCTGCTTTAAGGCAACTTTAAATAAGGTTAACCAATATCGCTTATAAATCTCTTCAAATGCAGCAATATCATCCTCTTTAAAGGCTGTTAGTAATTGAGCATCAGAAAATGATTGAAAAATACTTTTATTCATTTATAGCGAATTGTCCGTGTTTCTTTTTCTGCTGTAACGGGTGGGTGGAGCAAAGAAAGCAGTATTTTCTTCAAATTTTTTCAATATTTTCAAACCCAACTCATTTGAATGAAACTTAGGGTACTTATTTTCAGGAAACATAAAAAATAAAAACAATGAAAATGCTATTTCTCATCCGGCGAATACTAAAAACAAAAAACATTCGAAATGCATTTTATGGTTACATATCATTAATCTTGTCATTAACGAAAAAAGTAGCCAGCTCATTTTATCCATGTACTCAAATTCAGATATACTAAATTAAATACACTTATATGTAGCTAAAGTAGATTGAAGGAACTATTAATTAACGTATAAATATGTATCCAATAGTGAATTGCAAATTAATTCAAATGGCTTCTTTATTGATTGTTATGAGTTACTTTAATAAAAATGCCACCTCAAAAAAATGAGGTGGCAATAAAAAAACTGCTATTACTTTACTAAAATAGATTCAGGTGATCGAAAAGGCAATCCCTGAGCAATAGCAACTGCTTGATAGGTAACAAATCCTTCTAGCGTATTTACCCCTGCTAGAATATCCGGATTGTCAAGTGCTGCTTTTTTGTATCCTCTATTCGCAATTTGAACTGCGTAGGGCAAAGTTGCATTTGTTAAAGCAATAGTTGAAGTTCTAGGCACAGCACCAGGCATATTGGCCACTGCATAATGGAGGACATCGTGTTTTAAATATACTGGATTATCGTGAGTTGTAATGCGGTCAGTTGTTTCAAAAATCCCACCTTGATCAATGGCAATATCTACCACTACAGAACCTGGCTCCATGCTTTGAATCATTTCTGTACTTACCAGACGGGGCGCTTTTGCCCCTGGAATCAAAACAGCACCAATGACCAAGTCAGATTCTCGGACGGCATTGGCTATATTATAACTATTAGAGGAAAGGGTAGCCACTCTGCCACCAAACAAATCATCCAACTCACGTAATCGATCTAAACTAATGTCCAACATGGTAACCTGAGCGCCGAGCCCAACGGCTATTTTAGCAGCATTAGTTCCTGCAACACCGCCACCAATAATGGTTACGCGTCCGTTTCTAACTCCAGGAACACCCCCTAAGAGTATTCCTTTACCACCATGCACTTTTTCTAAAAACTGAGCGCCTAATTGCGTGGCCATACGCCCAGCAACTTCACTCATAGGGGTAAGCAAAGGAAGTGTTCCATTAGTTGATTTTACAGTTTCATATGCAATACCAACAACTTTCTTTTCTAATAAAGCCTGAGTAAGCTCGGGTTCAGGAGCTAAGTGTAAATAAGTGAATAATATCAAGCCTTCCTTAAAATACCCATATTCAGACTGTATCGGTTCTTTTACTTTCATAACCATCTGTTGGCTCCAAGCTTCGTCAGCAGTAAAAACAATCTTAGCCCCAGCTTCGATGAATTCATTGTCTTGAAAACCTGAACCAGTACCAGCATTTTGCTCAATAAAAACTTCGTGCCCATTCTTCACTAGTTGCAAAACCCCTGAAGGTGTAATGGCAACCCTATTCTCATTGTTTTTAATTTCTTTAGGAACTCCAATCTTCATTTATCTATAATTTTTGTGTAAATCAAATACCATTACCTTTTGAATAATAGCTAATATAAGGTCAATAGGTTTATAATTGAGAAAAATAAAACTAATTTCGAAACAGATTAGAATAAAAGAAAATTGATCATCAATCTAATTCTTTATGAAAGCTATCACTGCTTTAATGCTTGCAGGGTCACGGTAAATATTGCTGTGTCCAAGTCCTTTGGTGATAAAAAAGTTAACGTGATTCAATTTTAAATCAACAACAGGAGCCACGTCTTCAAAAGGACAAATGGAATCTTCTTCATCGTGCAGCCACAAGGTTGGCGTTTTAATTTGTTGTACGGCTCGACCTACATCAAAATAACTAACTGGATTTTGTGCCAGTGACACAATGAGTTGATACATCTTATCTTTCACTTTTGCAGGAAGTGCCACTTTTTTTGAAAAATGATTAATTGCTCTGTTAATTTCAACTGCAGGTGCAATTAAGACTAATTTACGCAATGATGGCATGTGTTCTGAAGCTAATGAAGCGGCAAGTCCTCCCATAGAATGCCCGATGATACCAAATAATTGACCAAATTTCTTTTCTATTGTAAGTATAGCGTTTTTATATTGAAGGGAATTTATGGTCTTGCCATCACTAGTTCCGTGGCCTGGTCCATCAAAAGCCATAATATTGAATCCTTCCCTCAGTAAAGGGCGAATATATTTTTCAAATTTATAGCTATAACTATCAAACCCATGCAATATTAATACCGTATTTCCTGAACTATTTTCTGGCATCCAACGCCAACCCCTGAGCATAATACCTCCATCAATTACACAAGATATATGCTCACCTCGCTCGAAAATTGCAGGTTTGGTAATTTTTGGTTTACCACTCGGCGGTTGGCAAAAAAGTTGAAAGGCACTTGCAGCTGCCTTAGTGGATGAAAACAGCCCTAACGATCTAAAATGGGTCATGTAGTAGCCCAGAGCAATTTTTTTTATTAATTTCATTTCTTTTTAAAAAGCTTCAAATATATGAACGTGGTCATTATAGGAACAGGCAATGTTGCCACCATTTTGGGCAGATTGCTACATTTCAATGGATTTCAAATCTCCAAAGTGGTTGGAAGAGACATTATACAAACAAAAAAACTAGCAGATTTATTAATGGCTGACTGTGAAGTAGAAATACAAAATCTAAATGATGAGGCTGATTGCTACATGATTGCGGTGAGCGATGCAGCTATACCTTTAATAGCCAAACAACTAAAAAGATTTACAGACAAATTGGTTTTTCATACAGCGGGTTCGGTATCACTACATTCAATTTCACTAATAAGTAGTCATATTGGGGTTCTCTGGCCATTACAATCACTTCGAAAAGAAATATCACAAATACCGGAAATACCCTGCATGATTGATGCCAACAATGAAGAAGCCTACAGGCAACTTTTAGTACTAGCTAAAGCAATTTCAAAGACTAATATTGGAAGAGCTACAGATCTAGAAAGAAAAAAACTACACTTAGCCGCTGTAATAACATCAAATTTCAGCAATCATCTTTTTGCTTTGGTAGATTATTATTGTAAGACAGAAAAAATCCCATTTAATGTATTATACCCTTTAATTAATGAAACATTCAACCGAATCCAAACACAGAATCCATCCAAAGTACAAACAGGTCCTGCCATAAGAAGAGATCAAGAAACAATTCGTGAACACGAACAGCTATTAGAAAAGTTTCCACAAATACTTAATTTGTATAAACAATTTACTCTTAGTATTCAATCAAAATCAGAATAAATTTTATTGATCATTGCAGATACTGCAAAATGCTTTAATTCTTTATGGTTTCTCCAGACCTTACTGAATTTTACATTCATTAGGCAAACAAACACAAAATAGTATCCTTTGAATACAAAGTAATTGGTAATAATACAAAAACGGTTATCTCAAAATAAGAGATAACCGTTTAAAAAATATAGACTAAAATAAATTAACCAAGTGCAACTCTTACGAAACTCAATACTTTCAAATCGGCGTTAGCACTCTTTACATACTCTCCAACTGTTTTACTATTGTCTTTAACGAATGCCTGTGCCAATAAAGTTTGTTCTTTAAAGAAAGCATTTAATTTCCCTTCTGCAATTTTAGCAATCATTTCATCGGGTTTTCCAGCCATTTTAGGGTCAGCCTTCATGGTGTCAACCACAATTACTCTTTCTCTTTCCACTATTTCAGCAGGAACACTCTCCGCATCAACTGCTAAAGGATTCATTGCTGCAATTTGCATGGCAATATCTTTACCAACTTCAACAGATTCAGTACTCAAAGCAACCAAAACACCCATTCTGTTTGCACCATGAATATAAGATGCAACATAAGGTGCTTGCACTCTTTCAAAACGAGCTATTCCGATTTTTTCACCAATAGCAGCTAATTTATCATTGATTAAATCGGCCACCTTAGCACCGTTTACTACAACTTCATTTAATTCTTCAGCAGTTTTTACATCATTTTCAACTGCTGCATCAGCAATACTTTGTGCAAAAGCAACAAAGTCAGCATTCTTTGCTACGAAATCTGTTTCAGAACTGATAGTAATTACATATCCAATTGTATTATCAGTTGATGTTAGTGCAATAACAACACCTTCTTTCGCTTCACGGTCGCTGCGCTTAGCTGCGACTTTCTGCCCTTGCTTACGTAACCAGTCGATAGCGGCTTCAAAATCGCCACCAGTTTCTGTTAATGCTTTGCGGCAATCCATCATTCCCGCTCCTGTAGCTTGGCGTAACTTATTAATATCCGCCGCTGTAATTGCTACTGCTGTACTCATATTTTTTAGTTTTCATTCTACTTAACGTAGAAAGTTAGTTATTAAATTAAGAAATGGCTGCAAAGTTTACAGTTGCAGCCATTTATAGAATGTTATCAAATTATTAAGAACCAATCAGGAATCTAGTAAGCTATTTCTATCTAGCTCCACCACCTGTGTTTGGTGCACCAGGACGTCTATTATTGTTGCTCGGAACTCTACGCTTTACTGGACCTTGTGGACCACCTGATGGAGCTGTTGCTGGATCAATAGGGCTACGACCTCTTCTGTTTCTTCCACCTTCAGATTGGGCTTCTTGTTCTAATCTGCGAACACGAGCTTCATTTTCACTTCCATTATCATCTACAACATCTTCATCGTCTTTGCTAGCTTGACGTTCTGCCAAACCTTCGGCAATTGCAGCAGTGATATAGTTGGTTATGATAGCGATTGATTTAGTAGCATCATCATTTGCAGGAATAGCAAAATCAACTTTATTAGGATCTGAATTGGTATCAACCACTCCAAAAGTTACAATTCCTAATCTTTTCGCTTCCGCTAGTGCAATATGTTCCACACTAATATCTACAAGGAAAAGTGCCGAAGGAAGACGCCCCATTTGGGCAATCCCACCTAAAACTTTTTCCATTTTATCTTTATCGCGACCAAGTGTTAACCGTTCTTTCTTGGTAAGACTTTCTGCGCTTGAATCGTTCAATAACTTGTCGATACTTTGCATTTTTTTCACACTTTTACGGACAGTGTTAAAATTTGTAAGCATCCCACCTAGCCAACGTTCAGTTGCATAGGGCATATTAACCCTTTTGGCGCATTCAGATACAATCTCTTTGGCTTGCTTCTTGGTAGCAACAAACATGATTTTTTTTCCGCTCTTAGCAATTTGCTTAAGTGCAGCAGCCGATTCTTGAAGATGATCAACTGTTTTATTTAAATCGATGATATGAATACCTTTCTTCTCAGCAAAAATGTAGGGCAACATTTTTGGATTCCACTTTTTCTTCAAATGCCCAAAGTGCACTCCAGCATCTAAAAGCTGTTGTTGTAAAGAAGTGTTCGCTTCCATTAACTTGATTTTTAGTACCAACCTAAAAAGGAGATAAGCCTTATTGGGTCAGCTATATTTTTTTGAAATAAATGTTTAGAAAAAAATAAAAAAGAGAAAATATTAACGTTTGCTGAACTGGTAGCTTCTACGGGCTTTCTTATGACCGAATTTCTTACGTTCAACACTTCTTGAATCTCTTGTTAATTGTCCAGCCTCTTTCAACAAGGGTCTATATTCTGGGTTTACTTCTAAAAGTGCCCTAGCAATACCCAATTTTGCAGCTTCAGCTTGTCCTTTAAGACCTCCACCTTGCGCATTGATTACAATATCAAATTTTCCAACAGCATCTGCTGTTTTTAAAGGTGCTTCTAATTGATTTTGAAGGTACACCAATTTGAAGTATTGTTTATAATCTAAGTCGTTTACTGTTATTTTACCTTCACCTCTGTTTATAAAAACGCGGGTTACTGCTTCTTTACGACGACCAACAGCATTCATTTGCTTTTCCATTATCACAGCTTTTAATTAAGTCCAATTAAGACTTAAAAGTTTTCAATTTAGAATTTCAATTCTTTAGGTTGTTGTGCAGTGTGTAAGTGCTTATCACCTGCATAAACAAACAATTTTTTAATCATTTTTCTTCCCAACTTATTTTTAGGAAGCATCCCTTTAACGGCTCTCTCTACAACAACCTCAGGTCTTCTTTTCAATAAATCTTGAGCAGCCTCTTCTTTCTTACCACCGGGATAACCTGAGAAGTTGATATAAGTTTTGTCCTCGAGTTTGTTACCCGTAAACACAACTTTTTCTGCATTAATAACAATTACGTAATCTCCACAATCAACATGGGGAGTGTAGTACGTTTTATTCTTTCCTCGAAGGACTGCTGCAATCTTAGCACAGATGCGTCCTACGGTTTGATTAGTACCGTCCACAACATACCAGTTGTGTACTACGGTAGCCGCGTTAGCGTGTTTTGTCGTAAAATGGAATTTACTCATCGTTATAAATTAAAGTTATGCAGGTGCTATCCCATCCTGCTTTAAAAGGGCGGCGAAAATAGGGGAATAGAAACAAAAATACCACACTTTTATTTTCTTTTTTTTATCGTACCCTCGTAAGTCGTTGATAATCAACAAAAAAAAGACCTCAAAAATTTAGTCATCCGCAAATGACATAGAAAAAGGTAGTACCAAACTGTTGGCTTTTTAATAGGTCAAGGCTAATCGTGTGGTAAACTTTGACTAATATCCCCACTTAACTAACGTTGCCCCCCAAGTAAATCCTCCCCCGAATGCAGCTAAAACAAGATTATCTCCTTTCTTCAATTGATCTTGCCAATCCCACAAACAAAGCGGAATGGTTGCTGCTGTAGTGTTGCCGTATCTGCTTATGTTAATCATTACTTTTTCAATGGGAAGCCCCATCCTTTTAGCTGTTGCATCGATGATTCTTAAATTAGCTTGGTGTGGTACTAACCAATTAATATCATCACCAGTTAGTTGATTGCGCTCTAATAATTCTGCACTTACGTCAGCCATTCCCGAAACAGCATATTTGAATACTGTTTTTCCTTCTTGGAATATGTAATGCTCTTTCGCTAAAACTGTTTCAATGGTAGCTGGACGCAAAGAACCGCCAGCTTTTATGTGTAAATAATTTTTCCCCGCGCCATCACTTTTTAAGATACTGTCTTGAACTCCATATCCATCAAGGCTTGGTTCTAATAGTACAGCAGCTGCACCATCGCCAAAAATGATACAGTTATTCCTTTCTGTATAATCAAGAATACTGCTCATTTTATCTGCACCCATAACAATTACTTTTTTATATCTACCGCTTTCAATATAGCTAGCACCAGTAGTTAAAGCAAATAAAAACCCACTACATGCTGCACTTAAATCATAACCAAAGGCATTGGTAGCTCCAATTCTGTCTGATATGATGTTTGCCGTTGATGGAAAAAACATATCAGGAGTTACTGTTGCACAAATAATGCAATCAATTTCCTTAGGGTCAAGGTTTTTTTTTGCCAATAAATCTAATACAGCAGGTACTCCTAAATCACTAGTAGCTGTTCCTGCTTCTTTTAAAATTCTACGTTCAGAAATTCCAGTTCTCGTCTTAATCCACTCATCAGAGGTTTCAATTATTTTTTCTAGATCGAAGTTTGTTAATCTATTTTCTGGAACATAGCCACCAACTGCAGTGATTGCGGCAGTAATTTTACTCATCAATTTCTCTATTTTTCGTTATCGAAGGTTGGTAAATGTAAAAGAATTGGATTAATATGAATTGATATTAGCACAACAGATACAATTCATCACACTTAAAGTAGGTACACTAAGGGGTTAGAAATGTTATTGAAGCCCCTTTCCTACGTTATCAGCCCCTTAAATTATCAAGTAAATGTCCTATTATTTGATAAAAATGTTGGTATCACCTTGTAGATTAACCGGAAATGTTGTACCCATTACCTCACCTTTCCCAGTTGTTGTGTTTTTTTGGTTCCCTTTTATTAATAAACCAGTTACACTATTATAAACAACTATGCCAGTGGTTGATCCAACAACATTTTCTTCAATTTCCATCCCCATTGCTTGTATCTTACCAGATAATGAAGTACTTGTGTTGGAGGTTATTTCAATTTCAGCGTCAGTCAGCTTTGTAATGGTAAAAATTGCCACTGAATTCATCTTTCCATCTTCGCTCTTCTCTTCCGAAGTCCATTTATATCCAACTGGCTTATTAATAGCTTGAACTGGTAAAAATAATTGGCTAGTAATTCCCGCTGTTGATACATTACCTACCCCTCCAAGTGCTTTTGTTAATACTTCTGTTTCGTTATTTGCTTCTTTTTTGGTATTGGTTAACTTTCCTTTTACTATTGTAATCGATTCTTCTTTGTTTAAATCTTTGAGAAAGCCAGAAAACAATGGATTATTTGCGCTCTTTTTATCATCCGAATCGAAAGATTGTTCTTGCCCCATTGCACTTACCTTGCCTGTGATTCTACGGAGTACGCTACTTAAAGTTATCGCTGTATCGCTTACTTTTTTAATTTCTACATCAACAAAAACTGAATCGCTTGAATTTGACTCCACATCTGTACCCATCATTGTTGTTTTGTTGCTCATTTTAGACAAATGGACAACTTGAATTTTTTTACCCACACTCAATTTCCCGTATTGAGCTGAAACCGATGAAATCCCGACCATGAAAGCAACAATGCTGATACTATATTTCATTAACTGTTTATTTTAATTTCAATCTTTCTACCAAATAAATGACATCAAAAGGAGCTGTCTCAATTGCAAATCAATCTATTAATTGGTAAATTTCTTACTTATTAATACTCATTCGAAGTATTACCAACTACCACTTGCTCCACCACCACCACTGCTGCCGCCGCCAAAACCGCCGAAATCTCCACCACCGCCGAAACCACCACCAGAATTATTGTTGCCGCCTGAACTTCCAAGTCCACTAAACAACAATGGTGCAATCAAGCCCATTCCCCCACCTCCGCCACCTCTTCTTCCGCCTCTACCACTGATTAAAATGATAACAATAATCACCATAATAATGAAAATCAAACTACCCCCACTCTTACCTTTTACTTCTTTTGTTCGTTTAACCTTGTATTCGCCAGTTGCCGCTTTAGCAAGATTATCAATAGCTTCGTTTAAGCCTTTATAGTATTGTTGTTTCTTAAAATTGGGGGTTATTGAGTTATTAATGATGTCCTTTGCTGTTACATCTGGTATTGCACCTTCCAATCCATACCCTACCTCAATTTTTACTTTTCTGTCTCCTGACGAAATGAGTAGGAGAATACCATTATTCGTTTTTTTATTTCCTATTCCCCAACTTCTAAATGTTTTCACAGCAACATCTTCAATTGGCATGTCCTTTAATGTAGAAACGGTCAATACGACGATTTGGTTAGAAGTGTTGTTATCTAATTCTACTAGCTTTTGTTCTAAAGATGCTTGTTCGGATGCTGACAAAAGATTTGCATAATCTACCACTAATCGTGCGGGACTTGGTTGCGGTATTGCATCCTGTGTAAATCCTGCAAAAGCGTGAAGCAATAAAGTGAGGAGAACGATTATTTTTTTCATAAAGTTGGTGGATGATGCAGATGGAATAGTACATTATAATTAACAGGATCTAGTCCTTCATTTCTAAGCATTTATTCTATAGGGAATTATTAAAAATAATTGACTGAATAATTTAACGCTAGTTTCCAAAGACAATATCGTCGGGTAATTCGTTGATGTCCGTTTCTTCATTATAGGGGAAATGTTTACGCAACACTTTGCCCACTTCTTCTACTATCGTTGCAATACCTTCAGCATAATCATTCTTGTTAAAGTGGAACACCATTTTATTGATTTGTTCCTCCCAAAATTCTTTACCCACTTGCTCATAAATGCCTACATCTCCAAAAATAGCCAGCTTTCTAGATTTGATGGCAACATAGACTAATACCCCATTTCTCAAATCAGTTTGATGCATATTTAAATGCTCAAATAGCTCTATTGCCCTTTTTAAAGGCTCGGGATATTGACAATCTCGCTCAATATACACCCTCACTTCACCACTGGTTTGTAGCTCAGCGTTTTTTATGGCTGCAACGATAATTTCTTTGTCATTCGGTGTAAAAAAGTCCGAAGCCTTACGTTTAAACCAAGGTAGCATGGTGAGGGTGTATTTGTTGGATGAGCAATAAACGAAACTATTTTATGTTAAATTCAATTTCTGGTGCTTTTTCACTACCAGGATCTGATTTGTAATAGGCTTTCTCTGTAAAATGGAACAAGCCAGCAAAAATGTTGTTGGGAAAGCGTTTTACTTGAAGGTTATATCCTTGTACGCTAGCGTTGTAATCTTTTCTAGCAATGTTGATTCTGTTCTCCGTTCCTTCAATTTGCGTTTGAAAATCTTGGAAAGATTTGGTGGTTTTTAAATCTGGATAAGCTTCAGCTACCGCCATCAACCTACCAAATGAACTTTGCAATTGCCCTTGAGCTGCTTGAAATTTTTGCAATGTCTCTGGATCGTTAATGTCCACTTTTACTTGTGTAGCACTTGCACGTGCTGCCATTACTTCCTTCAATGTTGACTTTTCAAAATTGGCAGATCCTTGAATGGTTTTAATAACGCTGCTGTACAAATCGGTACGTCGTTGGTAATTTGTTTCAACATCGCTCCAAACCTTCTTAACGTTTTGGTCGCCATTTACTAGGCCATTGTAGCTATTACAGCCGCACCCACCAAGAAAAATTACTAACGCCGCAATAATAATAAGTGTCAGATTTTTTGTATTCATAATTTAGAATTTGATTTTGCAGAGATAGCAAAGCTAGTACCTAAAGCAGAAAATTGACGGAATGGCAGAAAAACAATCATAAAAAAGGATAGAAAACTTTGAGTACTCGTTTTTTGAGTACATACTATCATGCAGTTTTCACCATCATTCTTCCTAAATGAAGTTTTGAATAAATCGATTTCTCCAATATTTTAACAGGGAACTAAACTTAGTTAAAAGATAATGTTAAAAGGTTTGAGGTCGAATATTGGTTAAACGACAAAAAGACAGTTCAACATTTCCTTGAATTGGATTTGGTTATACATCATATAGCTTCTCGCAACTACCAATGCCATTAAACAAAAAAGTCGCTGCATTTTATTGCAACGACTTTTTTTTAAAAAATATCACCATTGGTGACTGGTTATAGCATTAACCTGCCACTTGCTTTCTAATAATATTTAAAGCTGCACCTTCTTTAAACCACTCAATCTGTTGAAGATTGTAGGTATGGTTAGCAACGATGGTATCGCTAGAACCATCAGCATGTGTGAATACTAATGTAAGCGGTGTACCTGGGGCAAAACTAGTAAGGCCAAGCACATCTACTGAATCGTCTTCCTGAATTTTTTCGTAGTCGGCCTTATCGTTGAAAGTAAGGGCTAACATACCTTGTTTTTTCAAGTTGGTTTCATGAATACGAGCAAAAGACTTGGTCAATACTACACGTACACCCAAGAAACGTGGCTCCATGGCAGCGTGTTCTCTTGAAGAACCTTCTCCGTAGTTTTCATCACCTACTACTATACTTCCAATACCAGCAGCTTTATAAGCTCTTTGTGTATTTGGAACTGTACCATATTCACCAGTCAATTGGTTCTTTACACTATCCGTTTTTTCGTTGAAATAGTTAGTTGCACCAATGAGGAGATTGTTAGAAATATTATCGAGGTGTCCACGGAATTTTAACCAGGGACCCGCCATAGAAATATGGTCTGTTGTACATTTTCCTTTGGCTTTGATAAGCAGTTTTAGCCCTTTAAGATCAGTACCTTCCCAACCAGCAAAAGGGGCAAGTAATTGTAAACGTTTAGATGCTGGGTCAACGGCCACTTCTACTCCACTACCATCAGCGGCTGGCGCTTGGAAACCT
The DNA here is from genome assembly GCA_027486835.1 of Chitinophagaceae bacterium. Taxonomy (GTDB): domain Bacteria; phylum Bacteroidota; class Bacteroidia; order Chitinophagales; family Chitinophagaceae; genus Parasediminibacterium. Next base: position 5,195 of record JAIXOJ010000175.1, on the reverse strand, counting down.
GCATCTTCCACGGAGAAGCCATCTTTTGGCAATTCATCACCTGTAGGAGGATCTAATTTTACCTGTTCGCCTTTATCGTTTGTTAGGGTATCTGTAATTGGGTTAAAAGACAAATCACCTGCAATAGCAATGGCAGCAACAATTTCCGGAGATGCTACGAATGCGTATGTGTTTGGATTGCCATCAGCACGTTTAGCAAAATTTCTATTGAAGCTATGGACGATGGTGTTTTTTTCTTTTTTCTCCGCTCCCATTCTGTCCCACATACCAATACATGGTCCACAAGCGTTGGTGAAAATGGTTGCATTTAGGTCGGTGAAGGTTCCTAATAAACCATCCCTTTCGGCAGTGTAACGAACTTGCTCCGAACCTGGATTGATACCAAACTCGGCCTTGGTTACTAAGCCTTTTTCAACGGCTTGTTTAGCGATAGAAGCGGCACGAGATAAATCTTCATAAGAGGAATTGGTACAAGAACCGATTAGACCCCACTCAACTTTGTTAGGCCATCCGTTGGCAGCAGCAGCTTCTTTCATCTGTGAAATAGGTGTTGCCAAATCTGGAGTAAAAGGACCGTTTAGGTGTGGTTCTAATTCGCTTAAGTTAATTTCGATTACTTCATCGAAATACTTGCTTGGTTCTGCCAATACTTCGGCATCGGCATTCAAATATTCTTTGATAGCATTTGCTGCTTCAGCAACATCTGCTCTACCAGTAGAAGCTAGGTAGCGAGCCATGCTGTCGTCATATCCAAAAGTAGAAGTGGTAGCACCAATTTCAGCACCCATGTTGCAGATGGTACCTTTACCAGTACAGCTCATGGCAACTGCTCCTTCTCCAAAATATTCTACAATTGCACCAGTACCACCTTTTACAGTAAGGATACCTGCCACTTTTAAGATGACATCTTTTGGTGCTGTCCAGCCGTTTAGTTTACCAGTAAGTTTTACACCAATTAATTTAGGCCATTTCAATTCCCAAGGCAACCCTGCCATTACGTCGCAAGCATCTGCACCACCAACACCGATGGCAACCATTCCTAAACCACCAGCATTAACGGTGTGGCTATCGGTACCAATCATCATACCGCCAGGGAATGCATAGTTCTCCAATACTACTTGGTGAATGATACCCGCACCTGGCTTCCAAAATCCGATACCATACTTATTGGATACAGAAGCTAGGAAATCATACACTTCCTTGCTTTCGGCATTTGCCACAGCTAAGTCGGTTTTTGCGCCCACTTTTGCGGTGATTAAGTGATCACAATGTACAGTAGAAGGAACGGCTACTTTGGGGCGTCCTGCTTGCATAAACTGCAACAAAGCCATTTGAGCGGTAGCATCTTGCATGGCTACACGGTCTGGCGCAAAGTCCACATACGATTTACCTTTTCCAAAATTATCTACAGATTGGTCGGTATGTAGATGAGAAAACAAAATTTTCTCAGACAAGGTAAGTGGTCTGCCCAAAACTTTGCGTGCAGCTTCCACTTTTGCAGGCATTTCTGCATATACCTTTTTGATCATCTCAATATCAAATGCCATAATAAAATGTTTGATGGATATGTTAGTAAATATAATTAACCAGTAAATGCTCTCTTTTGAAGCGAGGCGAATTTAAGGGAATCGAAACTTTATTGTGAACTGTTTTGGATTCTTTGGTTTTTATTCTCTATTTTGCCGTGCTAATTACAATTGCTAAACGTTATTTATCATGAATAGGCTAAGAGAATTTTTAGAGTTATATGCATTTGGTGTGTGTACAGCCATTGGTGAGAAATTAGGTATTGCTTCTGCAAGAATTAGGATGTGGTTCATCTACATCTCGTTTCTCACGGTAGGTTCTCCCATCATTATTTATATGATTTTGGCTTTTTGGCTAAACATTAAGCGTTACATATTGAACGCTAAACGAAATCCTCTCAGGTATTTGTAGCCTTATTACATCTTTATCTGAAAACGGCACAGCGGCAAATGGAGAACATTTGTTGCTGTGCCGTTTTTTTATGGCGAATACTTTTCGTTATTGGATGTAGTTCGGATTATTTGCCGAAACTTTCCATCCCAACACATTTGAGAGGTTCGAAAGCCCTCCTGTAAAAGTGTTGCTTTCCATTTATGGATGTGGGTGTCTTGTAGGAGTTGAGAACGCTACATTTTCTTTTAAAATTCAATCACTTACTAAATTTAGCGTGTCTGTTTAAATAACATCAAGTGAATTTGATGCCCTCTAAAGGTTTTTCAATTGGAATTTGGAAATCCCAATTACCTATTCAGACAAGATGCCTTGCTAAACAAGCCTACTAGTTAATCACCTAAAATAGCATTCAAACCAATCTGTTTTTATCGATTGGAGCCCTTTACTTAATTTGTTTTTACTCCGTTATAGCCACTATTGTTGCTTGTAAGTGTTTGTTCTACCCATGTACCTGCGGAAGTAAAGGCGTAAGCTTTGCCACTATAAGAACTTGTTGAATAAATAATTATTTGATTATTCATGCACAAGGAAGTATATCCAGCATTATTAGAGGCAAGTACTTGACTAACCCAAACCCCTTCTTTTGTTAGCCCATAAGCCATGCCACCATAAGGGCTTTTAGAATATACCACCATTTGATTTTCATTTGATGCTGAATCATATCCTGAATTATTAGAGGACAGTGTTTGCTGACTCCAAGTTCCGTTAGACAATAACGCATATGCTTGACCACCATAAGCGCTTTTAGAATAAATAATAATTTGATTTTTATTAGTAACAGCCGAGTATCCACTATTATTACTTGCTAAAGTTTGCACAACCCAAGTTCCATTTTGCAGAAAACCGTAAGCTTTGCCCCCATAGGCACTTTTAGAATAAATCACAATTTGATTTTCATTGCTGGAAGAATCATAGCCAGAATTATTGCTTGCCAAAGCCTGAGTACTCCAAACACCTGATGCAGATAATCCATAAGCATTTCCCCCATAAGAACTTTTAGAATAAATGACACCCATACTTACTTTACCCGCACTGATGGCATTATTAACCCCACTGCTACTTACGTTTTCTGCAAATAATGCATAAGGGACGCTTAAAAATTGGCCTATGTTTGTGATGCTATAACTCGTTCCGCCTGTAGGATCTGTTTCGGTTTTGATAAAGTAAGTGCCTTTGCTCCAGTTAATCCCGCTGAAAGTACCCAAGGTGGGCGTTCCTCCACCAATTTGCAAACTTGCCAAGCCATTGTTATTTGTGGTGGTTTTTTGTGTTTCGGTATATACAGTTGCACCAGTGGCGGAATCGCTCAAAATGCTGATTTGCATACCAATTGGCTTGTTGACAAGCAACTGATTGGAACTATTTCTTATTACAACTTGATAGGTAATTTTTTTAGGTGCTTGCGCTTGTACAAAACCAACTATCATTATCAACTGAAGACCAATAATAAAACGCTTGAACATGAGTGAACTAAATTTTAATGAACTATGAAAAAAATTGGACGATTTTTTTGGGTAAATGATGATAAGATTTAAAGAGTAGAAAGCGAATATAAGGAGGTGGATATTTATTTTGCGATACAGGTTATTTGTACGCAATAGATTGTCCAAAAATGTTAGATGGGATTTAGACATCCCCAATTTCCGCGAAGGAAATATTCGAATAAGTAGGGGGTAGCCAAGAATAGAATGTATAATCATATCATTTTTAAAATCAACTTTTCTAAATGGTGGATGATTTCGCCGAATTCACTTTTAATTTCCCATCTTTTAGTCTAACATTCTCTTCGTCGCTTTTTTTTTATTACCCCGGCCATTTCTACTTATTTGGTCATTACTTTTCTAGATTAAGCCAATACTCATCTTTACTAATTGTTTTTATCTTTTTTTGATAAAAAGATAGATTATTACTGTTTACCAATAGAATTGCGAATGTATCTTTAAAACCTGCGGAATTTGTAGTGTAAAGATTATCTTCTGATACAAAATAGCTAACAGAGTCATAGTGAGAACTACCAGTTAATGTTTTAACATACTCGTAAATATACCCGTTAGTTCTTATGTCAGCATATGATCCAGTTACATAATTTATTGTGTCTTTTTTTGTAGCACCTGTAGGGTTGGGAGTATTCCAATGAACTGAATTTACAAATCTCCATTTTCCTATAATGGCTGTTGAATAATTTATTGAATCTGTTTTTTTACAAGCGAATATTGTAATTGAAATCACAGCAGCAATAAAAAGGTTCGTTTTCATTCCTTAATTTTATAAAGATTACTAGTTTGTACTATTATTTGGTTGAAGCCAATATTATTGGCTTTCCCCTCTATCTGGCAAAGTACAAAAAACTGCCGATTTGCATTACATTTATTATTGCTGAAAAAGCATCAAATTTAATAGACAGCATACTTGAAGCAAAACTCGGTTTACAATCCAGAATTCATTGTACCTACGAGGGTGTAAATTATACATTCCAGTCAAATTTTCTAAATGGCCAATGATCACCACCAATATCACCAACATTTTGCCATCATTCCCTCAAAATTTGCCATCATTTCCTACCTTTTTGCCATCATTTTTCAAGAATTTGCCATCATTTCCTTTGATTTTGCCATCATTTTGTCAGAATTTGCCATCATTTCTTAGGATTTTGCCATCATTTCCTTTGAATTTGCCATCATTTCCTATCATTTTGCCATCATTTTGCCATCATTTTGCCACGCTTTTTCTTCAATTTGGCCTTGTTTCGCTATGGTAATCATAAAAAAAGCCACTGTAGCAATGAAAAACTCATACTACAGCGGCTCATAAACCCCAAGCTAATACCTTTACTTATTATATCTATTGATTTTCACCATAAAAGAACCAGCCAGCAATTCCTCAATACAGCTCACCAATATTTCGCCATAACCCTTCTTCAGCAATAGCTCCTCCCCTTTTTTCACAATTATTCCCGTCTCTTTTGGTTTGCTTTTTCGTTTCACCACCAAATCATTGTCCCCCGTGTTTTTAAACACGCTGTTAATTACCACATTACTACAAGTAACACGCTTTCCAATAGGCACATTCTTCTGCACCTCCACCTCCTTCTTCCCCGGCTCCAGCACCACTTCCAATCCATACTCCTTCCATTTATTCGGGTCGTTCGGGTAAAGCGTGGTTATTTCCTTGCCAATTCCCTTCAAAGTTTTCAAAGCAGGTTTGCTCAATTTATT
>JAIXOJ010000013.1 GCA_027486835.1 Chitinophagaceae bacterium | reverse complement strand
ATTGCAAAGCTGTTGTTGGGTAGAATTTCAATAACAATTTTCAGCGGCCATAAAACTTTTATACCAGTTAGAAGGTGGTTGCCTTTTAAACAAAAGAAACAAATTCAAACAAACTTTCTGGCATTACGCATAGTGATGCTTTAGATCGAAAAACTTTTATGCACCCTACTTAACACACTTCAGTTATGATTACCGTTCCGATGCATTGTAATTGTTTGGGGTGCCAAAGTTTCCCATGTTTATAACTTATACGAAATGACTACCCCGCCCTTCATGCAGCCCTCAAAAGGTGATTTGCCAACCGAGTAAATAAGAATCCCCCCTTTTTTAAAAGGATTCATATAGGTTTTTCGCTTTGAAGTTTTGTATTAAATCACTCAAAAATCATAGTTTCAATTTTGAAATGGTAAATAAGAGGGTATCCATATAAGTTCAAATTAAGAATCAAATCAAAAGCTGTTCACTTTGCAATCGATTATTTTTAGTTGTATGCTACATAAAACCAAATGTTTGCAACATTAAATTGTATCTCAAACCGCACACTGATTACTTTTACAGCCTTATTGATTTCAACGAAATTGCTTGCTATGAAAAATAACGTTGCCACGTTGTGTTATTATTGTCGTAATGAATGGCTAAAGAGTATTGGTTTATTTTTACTAATGGTGTTGTCTTTTCAAGCAATGGGACAACCAGGTAAAAAGGATACAAAGAAAGTGTCTGGTATCGTACTAAGTTCTGCGGAAAAAAATCCACCCTTAGCTAACGCCACCATTAAATTAAAAGGGAAGCCAACTGCAACAGTGGCTGATGAAGCAGGGAAATTCAGTATTAATGCTAGTACCCAAGATACACTTGAGGTTATCTATGTTGGACACCAAACACAATACATTAATGTAGGAAATAAACAAATTTTCAACATATTGATGCTTGAAACCAGCTCTACAACCAATGAGGTAATTGTAATTGGTTATGGAACGGTGAAGAAAAAAGAATTTAATGGTGTGGTAGGCAAAGTAAACATGGAGGAGGCTAAAAAAGCCCCAGTTACTTCTTTTGACCAATTTTTAGCCGGAAGGGTAGCTGGGGTAGCGGTAACTACCAACGATGGGCAACCTGGCTCAGGCTCTAATATTACAATAAGAGGCGGTACTGCAGGTCAGGACGTTTCTCCTTTGTTTGTAATTGATGGTTTCCCCATTGAAAATATGGATATCAACTCCATCAATCCCAACGACATTGAGTCGCTAGAAATATTGAAGGATGCATCCTCCATAGCCATATATGGGTCGAGAGGTGCCAACGGTGTTATCATGATTACGACAAAAAAAGGGAAAGCACAACCCATGCAGGTATCTTACAACGTAAATTATGGGGGACAAAATGTGACTAAGTTTATGGACATGTTAAGTCCTTATGAATTTGTAAAACTCCAGTTGGAACTAGACAGCATACAAAGCACTTCTACGACTACTGTTCCTACGGGAAGGAATCGGTACATTGATACAGCAAACGGAAAAAATCTCGATTATTATAAAAACGTAAAGCCATATAACTGGCAAGATATACTAATAAGACCAGGGCAGTTGCAGATCCATAATGTTAGTGTGGGTGGAGGAAATAAAGATACCCGCTTCCTTTTAAGTGGTTCATATACTGACCAGAAAGGGATTATTATTAATACTGGGTTGAAAAAATATGATGGCAGTTTTAAACTATCTAGTAAACTTACCCCAAAACTTAATTTAGGAATCAACCTAACCTTTTCCAATACCAACAGTTTCGGTACAATACCAACTGGTGGTTCAGGTGGTGGGGTGATATTTAACGCCTGGGCATTTAGACCGGTGGAAAGAATTGGAAGTCCAAGTTTGGAAGATGGTTTTATAGACAGCACTAATATTACCGCAAGTTCAGTTGTACCAGATAATTTGGTTAATCCCAAACAACAAGCATTGAATGAATACCGGAAAAATATTACCACTACCACCAACTTTAATACTTTCTTGGAATATCAGTTTACCAATGATTTGAAATTTAAAATTAGCGGAGGGTTAACCAATACTGCATTAAAGTCAGAAGCTTTTTATAATTCGAGAACGTCTCAAGGAACTTTGGTACTAAATTCTTCGGGAAATCCATTTAATCTCAATGGAATTAATGGAGCTGTAAATAATACCAACACCATCAATTATTTAACAGAGGCAACATTGTCTTACCGTAAAGTTTATAATAAGAACAATATTATTGACGCTGTTGGTGGATTTACTTACCAATATGGTCAATCAACTGGTAATGGTTTTGGTTCCATTCAGATACCACAAGCGATGGAGGAGTTCGGTATAAATAGTTTAGGACTAGGAAATGGTACAAGAATTAGCTACAGTAACACCAAAAACTTTTTGTACTCTTATTTGGGTAGGGTAAACTATTCTCTTAAAGAGCGATATATTTTTACTGTATCTGGTCGTGTAGATGGATCTACAAAGTTTGCACCAGGAAAAGAATGGGGTTTTTTTGAGTCAGGTGCCTTTGCATGGCGGTTTTCACAAGAAAGATTTATGCGTAGATTTAGTAAATACATAACCGATGGTAAACTAAGAGCAAGTTTCGGTAATGTAGGTAATAATCGCGTTAATGACAACGCTTCTAGATATACACTTGGTTTTAGTAATGCCTATGGCTATCCAATTTTTAATGCTGCTAGTAACACCTTTATTAATACGATTGGAGCTGTACCCTTCTTTTATGGTAATCCCGATATTACTTGGGAAAATACAGAGCAGCTTGATTTGGGGCTTAGTTTGACCCTATTTAAAGATAAAGTCAATATTGAATTCGATTATTATAACAAGGATACCAAAAGAAGCTTGCTGGCAGTGCCTCTTCCATCCATTGCTGGATACGCAAATGGCACTAACTCTCAATACCAAAACACAGGAGTCATTAGAAACAGGGGTATTGAACTTACCATTACCACAACTAATATCCAGAAGAAGGATTTTAAGTGGACTACTTCATTCAATATTGCTTTTAATAGAAACAAAATTGTTACTTTCTACAATGGTCAAGATTTAAGGCAAACTTCTTGGAATCTTTTTCAAAATCCAACAGCTTGGGTAGCAAAAGTGGGCCAACCAATGACACAGTTTTTTGGCTATAAATGGGGAGGTGTTTATCAATACGAAGACTTTAATAAATTGGCGAATGGAACTTATTTATTGAAACCAGGTATTGCTAGTTATCCTTCTACTAACGCTGCGAAAACCATTCAACCGGGTGACCCCAAATACCAAGACTTGAACGGAGATGGGGTAGTGAATGATAACGACAGAACCATTATTGGCAATCCCCTTCCAATTCATACAGGGGGATTGTCTAACAATTTCACCTACAAAGGATTTAGCTTAAATATCTTTTTCCAATGGAGCTATGGTAATGATGTACTGAATGCTAACCAGTTGGTTTTCAATTATAGTGGCAACTACTATGCAAACTCTAACCAATTTGCTTCTTATGCCAATCGTTGGACACCCACAAACCCTACTAATGATATTCCCAGAGCAAGTAGTAGCTTAAACGGTGCAGATTTGGACGGAAAAACGAAGGTTTCCTCCCGCTTAGTGGAAGACGGGTCTTTTGTTCGATTAAAAACTGTTTCTTTAAGTTATATGATTCCTCAAAAATTTACCCAAAAAATGCACATCAATAATATTAGTGTGTTTGTTGCGGCTCAAAATCTATTGACTTGGACAAAATATTCTGGCCAAGATCCTGAAGTTTCTACCTACCGCGGTGCAAACCCTGCAAATGTTCCTTCAGGTGTAACTGGCGGAAATGCACTTGGTGGAGTTGGGTATTTGTATATACAGCCCAGCTCTGGTTCAGCAGCATTGGCGCAAGGGTTAGATTTTACGGCCTACCCTCGGAATAAGACATACACTGTTGGTGCAAAAGTTATTTTCTAACATCATTAATTTACTAGTACATGAAAAATAATTTCTCTATTTATGGTTTAATGCTGTTTGCATTGCTCTCTTGCCTAATTGGATGTAAAAAAGATATTAGCCTAGACCCCATTAATGGGCAAACTACAGACAAGACTAATGAAGCGCAATTGACTAACCAATTGGCTGGTTTATACAATGTTTTACAGCAGGATGTTATGTATGGCCAAGGAATGTGGGGCTATTTTAGTGGTCCTAATGACGAAGGCTTTAGAACCGATGCCTCCACAGGAACAGTTGCGGTAGTTTTAACAGAATCGCTTCGCTCCTCTAGTGAAGAGACCACTTATTTGACTTTATGGAGGTCACTATATACAGGTGTAGAAAGAGCAAACGTGATACTAAATGTGATTAATCAACCAAAGATGGATGAAGATAAAAGAGCCAATGTAAAAGGACAAGCACTTTTTCTTAGGGCTTACTATTACTATTTATTGGTGAATTATTTTGGTGATGTGCCTTATAAGACTATCGTAACGTCTGAAATGGGGACTACTTTTGATATTCCTGAAACGCCAAAACGAGCCATCTATGATTCGATTATTAAAGATATGACTACAGCTGATACTTTAGTTCAAAAAATGTCTGAGGCGCAATCACCTACTATAGTTACCCAGTCTGCTGTAGAAGCAGTCTTAGCAAGGGTATGTTTAAGTGCCGCAGGTTACCCTAATAGTAACAGCCCAAGTGAAGGATTACCCTATTACCAGAAAGCATTGTATTGGTCAGAGCAATTGATTAAAAATGGTGCATCTGCTGGTACGCACACGCTCAATAGTGTCCCGCACCCACAATACCCTAGTACTCCTGCCTATGCAAGGTTATTTATCAATAACATGCAGAATAATTTTTACGAACGAAACAGTGTTGAAGGAATTTGGGATGCAGCATTTATGTCTAATGGAGTTGGTTCTTATGCGGGCACTGGTTTTTTAGCCACGCAACAACTTGGGGTACTTATGGGTATTACGAATCCTTCCAATATTGCGAGAGCGGCAGGAACTTACCGTCCTTTACCAACTTTAAATAACCTGTATGAAAATGGTGATCAACGCAAAGATTGGGTGTTGTCAACTTATACATTCGACATAAATAATGAAAAGTTGAACAGTTTGGGCATAAGATTCACTTTGAATAGACCTTACTCATTTCGTCCAATTGATACTATCTATAAAGATAATCAAATTTTTAAAATTATTTATGATACAACATACTATGGCAAAGGAGTTGGTAGAACAGCTTCCGTGAACGTAGTTCCTATTGTTAATCCAAATAATGGGTCAATTACTGGTTTTAATATTTTAGACGGTGGGTCTGGATATTTATTACCAACACCACTTCCTGTTGCACCTTATATGAATGTTGCTATTAGTTCATCATTAACAACACCATCTGCCCCCCCCGTACCAAATCGCATAAGTTACACCATCACAATAGATCCAACAAGTGGTGCTCTTAGTTCTGTTAATGTAATCAACCCAGGGCAAGGTTATATCACAGTATATGACAGACCAGTTGCCAAATGGAGAAGAGAGTATGAAACCAACATCACAAAAAGCACAACGGTTACATCATCTAATTTTCCAATTATTAGATATGCAGATGTTTTACTAATGGCCGCAGAAGCTGATTTGCAGGTAAACGGAGGGGGTACAAAAGCGACTGCTCAAGGAATCGAATATTACAACCAGGTAAGGCGAAGGGCTTTTGGTTTAAACCCGTTATCGCCTAATGCTGCTGTAGATGTATCTGTTATAACACTTGATAGTATAAAAGCGGAACGCTCTAGGGAGCTTTGTTTTGAAGGTGTTAGAAGAAATGACCTCACTAGATGGGGACTTCAAAACATGATTAATTCGATGAACAATATTAAAAGTACTATCAATACCTATAATGTAAATTTTATTCCCAGTGCTACACTTACGAATGCTGCATTGGCTGGACCAAACAACTTTTTAATCAATCCATTAAAATTTACCTATTTTCCTATACCGTCTGCTGAGTTAGCCCTTTTGCCACAGCTTTCTCAAAACTATGGTTGGTAAAATACATCTATTCGTTTACTACAAAAAAATATTATCATGAACAGGGCTTATACGATTTTTGGGGTGCTTATTTTTTCTATGTTAGTTGCTTCCTCATGTAAAAAGTTGGCAGAACCACCAAGTTTAGACGACATAAATATTACTGCGGATAAAGAAACCTACAACATTGGAGATACCATTGTCTTTTCGATTAATAAAGAAGCTGATATCATTTCCTTCTATTCAGGCATACCTGGTTTTAGTGTAAACCATCGATTTAGAGATACTGGTTCAGGAATCAATATTTTGAAATTCCAGACTTCACTTTCACAAGCCAGTAGAACCAACAATGGGGATACAATGCTTCTGTATATTTCTACCAACCTAAAAAGCTATGATTCCATAGGAGTAGCACAAGCCAATTGGGTAAACATGTCAAGTTTTGCAAAATGGCCAGTAGTCGGAAGTTCTGGTTTTATTAATTCGGGCAGTGTAGATATCAGCCAGTTTAATAATGCGGATTCAGTGTACATAGCATTTCAGGTTTTAGGGAAACAAAATGCAACAGTTTCTCAAAGAAAATGGCAAGTTCAAAACTTAACGCTAAGCAACACATTGCCAGATGGTACATTTACTCCATTATTTGCTCCACCCTTTGTTGCTGGTGCTAACTTAACTACAGATACTGTTTCCTATTTTGCCAATACTGGTTGGGCTCAAGTAAATGTGAAAAACAATCCCAAGTTTAGCTACATAACCACTAATTTTCATGCTTGGAATGTTGGTGAATACGGATATAATGCTACAAACGCACCAGTTGTAATTGGCACTTCTGCTTGCAATACTAGCGGGGTTGTGATTAGAAGTTTTTACCCCCTTACTTTCGATCCAAGTAATGTGAAAAATATGGCAGATAACGAAGATTGGCTGATTACCTCTCCCGTTAATTTGAGAACAGTGCGCCATGATTTCCCTACTGCTGTAATCAAAAACTCAGTGAATACCACATCTAAAGGCATGAAATATATTCGAAGCAATGGCGTTTATGGTCGATACTCAATGGTATTGGACTCTACATTTTCTACTGGAAAAACGTACGACATGGGTTTTGTTGCTCAGAATTTAAATGTTGAATCAAAACAGGAAGTAATTCGCCATGTTTATATAAAAGTAAATTAAGTCTTAGCAACAAGTTGTTAGCTATAATTGGTTGGTGTATCACTGTCTTTTAGATGAAACATCAGTATCAGTTAAAGAATAATTCTCAACTTCATTCTTTTATAATAGTTTTATCAATAGTCAACCCGTAACACCACCTGATGCTTACGGGTTTCTTTTTACTATAAATACTGCCTTTGTTGTTTTATTACTTCATAAATAATTAGATTGAATTTCATGAAACAGATACTTTTTGCCTTTTTATCCATAATAATGGTGAATTACATTTATGGACAAACTACTTTTTATGTAAGTACCAAAGGCAGTGACCAAAATCCTGGAACAAAAGAAAAGCCTTTTGCTACCATTGAAAAAGCTAGGGATGCAACTCGTTTATTAGGTGATAAAAAATCAGGAACTACTATTTATATAAAGGGGGGAACTTATCGGTTTGCGAATGCACTTGAATTAACCAATGCTGATGGCGGTACTGAATTAAAACCAGTTACTTATGCGGCAGTATCTGGCGAGGAAGTCATATTTACTGGGGCAACTGAAATACCTAACAAACTTTTTGTACCTATTTCCGATGCCGCCACATTAAATAGAATTCAACCTGAACTAAAGAGTAAATTGGTGTCACTAGATTTATCCTCCCTTAATCTAAACCATCGTAACATTTTGCCAGATTTGTTTAACGATGATGGTGGTTTATTGGGCTTGTTTGTGCATGGTGAACGAATGCCGCTCTCCAGGTACCCCAACAAAAGCTACATGGCCATGAAAAAAGTCCTCATCAATGGGGGAGGGCAGGAAACGAAAAATGATGATTGGGCTAACTATTATGCGGCTGGTGCAAAAGAAAAAAAAGTACCAAGGCCTGGTGTTTTTGAATACAGAGATAGCCGTACTAGCCGTTGGGTTAACCAATTGGATAGAGGAGTTTGGTTAAAAGGCTACTGGCGCATTCCATGGCAAAATGAGTGTGTAAGGGTTGCGGCTATTGATACATTGTTGCATACCATTACTTTAAAGAAACCAGTTCCTGGCGGCATCGGAAATAAATATACTCGTCCTGAAGGCAATGGAGGAGAACAATATTGGTTGTTGAATCTATTAGAAGAAATTGATGAACCTGGCGAATGGGCAGTTGATTTTAAAGATAACAAACTGTATTTCTATCCACCTACACCTTTAAAACAGGGGAGCATAACCATAGGGGATAACAAATCTGCGGTTATTGTGCTGAATAATGCTTCCAACATTGCCATCAAAGGCATTACTATTGAACAGAGTGTACTAGAAGGGATTTCAATTACAGGAGGTAGACATAACTTAATTGCTGGTTGTACCATTAAAAATGTAAATAAATATGCTGTAAAAATCACCGGTGGTACGCATCATGAAGTACTCAGTTGCGACTTATACAACTTAGGTGAAGGTGGGGTATGGCTGAGTGGTGGCGATGAGTCTGTTACACCAAGGGTTGCAACTAGACACAGGGTTGTGAACAATCATATCCATCATTTTAGTCAGTTGGTGCATATCTATACGCCAGCAGTGAATGCAGGATTTACTGGCGGTGGAGGTGGTGGCCATCATACTTCTGTTGGTAATTACGTAGCCCATAACCTAATTCACGATACGCCACACGGTGCAATTATCTATGGTAGTTGGGATAATGTGTTTGAGTACAATGAAATTTTTAGAATGTGCCAAGTGTCAAACGATTTGGGTGCATTTTATTCTTATGATTTGTATGAACGTTCTGGCAACAACACGTTTGCATACAATTTTATACACAATAGCGATGATGGCGATGGAATTTATTTTGACCATGACCATAGAGAAATGCACGTTTATGGAAATGTGTTGGCACTTAACAGCCGTGGTGGCAAAAGGGGTACTGCTTTTTTGTTTAAACACGGTACGCTTGCTAAAAATCATTACCCCTTAGATTGTTACAACAATATTGCTATTAACTGTGGTTATGGTTTTGAGTTCGTAACCATCGATACCACTGCCAATAACTGGAAAGATAATATCACGTATCGTTGTAAAGTGCCGTTTGAGTATAAATATGTGAATGCCACTGGCAAGGAAATAAAACAGGATTCAACCGTTGCTAATGGAAAGAACATTGCCTATAACGAGGATCCGGGTTTTGTGAATGCAGGTAAAATGGATTTTAGATTAACACCAAATTCAAAGGTTTTTACAGATTTACCCAATTTTAAACCAATACCGATGGATAAAATAGGCTTATTCAAAGATGCCTATCGAAAAAGTTTACCCACAGATGCTTCCATCGATCGATTTAGCAATGGGGATAACTCGATGTCATTAAATCAAGCTGTATTAGATAGGGGTAATTAATTACTATAGTTATGTGTATTGGATAACTATTGATATAAGTGTTGGAAATATTGCTTATGTCAGAATAAACAGCATTTGACGCAAACTATTCATTTGTGATAAATGCTTTTCCTTCTTCATTGTGGTTAACGTTCTATTTGTGGTTATGAAAAAAGTTATCTTGAAAAAACAATTTATCCTCTCATTTGCCTTTTCGATATGGTTGATGGGGGGATTTGCTCAAAGTCCAATCATTGGTGCGGCTTATTATCCAGAACAATTTCCTTCTGGGCAAGTTCAGCGGGACATCCCTTTGATGAAAGCTGCGGGACTCAATGCCGTGAGGATGGGTGATTTTGCTTGGGTTTATATGCAGCCTACTGAAAACAACTATTCCTTTGGATGGCTTCGGTCTATTGTTGATTCTTTAGGAAAATCGAGTATTAAAACACTGTTGGCTACACCTACAGCAGCCATTCCTAAATGGATGTTCGATCAATATCCTGATATTATGCAGACCACTGAAACTGGTGGTCAAAAACCCTATGGAAAAAGAAGGCATGCTTGTTTGAACAACGTAACTTACCGTTCATTTTCGGAAAAATTAGCACTTCAATTGGCAAAAGCATTTGCTGGTGATACCAACGTGATTGGCTTTCAAATTGATAATGAGCTTATGGCCGAAGACCCATTCTGTTATTGCGAAACCTGTAGGAAAGGTTTTGGACAATGGTTGAAGCAAAAATATAGCACCATTGATAGCTTAAATAAAACCTGGGGACTTGGGTTCTGGAGCGAAAAACTTGAAAACTTTGATCAGGTTTTTCTGCCAAGGAAGGGCGATAACCCTGGTTGTTTCGTTGATTTTCAAGCATACTATTCCGATGTTACCGTTGGTTATTTCAATTTGCAAAAAGCTGCCATTCAGTCGGTAGATCCTGCTTTTAAGGTTACTCATAATATTTGTTCAAGTGGTTTTTTGTATCGATTAGACCAGTATACATTGGGTAAATCTGCCGATTTTCTAAGCATAGACAACTATCCCAGCACTTGGACTTTAGAAAATGAGTATGGCCCCACGGATGCTATTGAGTTACATCCTGCTATGGCTTCCTTAGCCTTGTCTCAGATTAGGGGCTCAAAGCAAAAACCGTTTATTGTAGCTGAAGCGCAAGTGGGCAGAACAGCAGGAAGGCAACGCAGGCTGGTGGTACCTGGCGATGTAAAGCTTTGGTCGCACCAAGAAATATCCCATGGAGCAACGGGTATTTTCTATTTTCCATTCAAGACTTTTCCAAATGCGCATGAACATCTAATTGCAGGCATTTACGATGTTGATGGGGTAATGCGACTAAGAGCTTCGGAAGTAGCAACAACCTCAACGGAAATTACCAAGATAAAATCGATTTTGGGCAATGCGTTCCCAGACGCTAAAGCCGCCATCATTCGTGATTTTCATGCAGATTGGTCTTTTGAAGATGGTCGGTTTAGTGCAGATTTCCGCTACATGCGCCACCTCTATGCTTATTATAAGGCGTTGCGGGAGAAAGGAACCACCACGGACATCATTTCCCCTGATGCTGACTTTTCAACCTACAAACTAATAATTGTTCCTGCTCAGGTTTCCTTTGATCCTCGTCTTTCTGCAAAACTTGAAGCTGCTGCAAAAACTGGCTCTATTGTTTTGATCACTTGCATGACGGGTTTGCGTGACCTTAGTCAACAATCATTCAATGGACTTGTACATCCTTCCATAGAAAAATTGGCTGGTATTTCTATGGAATCTCAATACTCCCTATTGAAGCAAGAAACTACTCAATTAGTATTTGAAGATAAAAACTACACTTCAAGCCTTTGGTTCGATTTGTTTAAAACCACCACTGCAAATACCTTAGCCACTTACGGCAGCAGATTCCTACAAGGAAGTCCTGCACTTACTGCTAACAAAGTAGGCAAAGGACAAGTATTCTACATAGGAACTGTACCAAATGATGAGATGATTGAACGATTAACGGCGCGTCTGCTTGATGCCTCGGGAATAGAACCAGTTTGTAGAGCGAAGGATAAATTGGTTGACATTACAGAACTCCGTACAAAAGGTAAACGATTTGTTCATGCTGTTAATTTTTCATATTCCTCTCAGCCCCTTGAAACTACTAAAACCTTAAAAGCACTATTTGGCGGTGATGGCATTTCGGCTATTGTCCCCCCTCGAAGTGCGGTTCTTTTTCAAGTAATTGAGTAGTAGGAGGAGGGTAGCACATTTTAGGAAAGTTTGTTTATCATGAAACCCCATAAATTATTTTAGGTCATTTCTCTTGATGTTTTTGAAAAATGCCTTTGTCAAAAGGTGTCCATAAGCAGCACTTTTGTCCACATGTTTTTAGACCACCATTCGCCCAGGTGTTGCAGGTGTGTAACATGCTATAGCTTCCATTGGCTTCATAAAAAGCATCGTTTTTGCCATACACTGCATTGGTGGCAATAGGTATAAAATGGCCGCTTTTGTCCTGTTGAAAACTATTGGTTACATAGCTGATTAGTCTTTTGTATTGATCATTACTAATTACAATGGGTCTGCAGCTTTCGCTCACTTTCATTGCTTTGTAGAAAGTGGTGTGTATGGCCGTTTGTCCCAAAGCAAAAGCTGCTTTAAAAGCTACTGATGTTTTTAAGTCTTTCCATTGTGGCGTTTCCAAATAAAAGCCTTTATCGCCCCAGCCCATTGCTAAGTAATGGAAGCTAGTATCTTTTGAAGTGGTGTTGGCAAATTTTACTTCTTTACTAAGGGGGCAATCACAAACCGTTCATTAACAACGTATTAAAAAAAGTGCAAAAAATGCACAACAGCAGCCACTTTCAGCGCATAATGGTGCGGTGAGCAAAAAATACAAAACGTTCCAT
>JAIXOJ010000079.1 GCA_027486835.1 Chitinophagaceae bacterium | reverse complement strand
GGACAAAGTGCCTCCATCAGTCAAAATATTTACAAAATATTCGGCCAGCTACCCGACGATTTACGCGTAACCGAAGGGCACATAACAGATAGAAATGCCATTGGTCTTAAGTACGAAGCCAAATATTTCGGCATAGGCGAAATACGCAAAGCCCTCTATGCAGGTAATGTACCCCAAATTGTTGCAAACTTATCCACCCTCATCACCGCCATAACCGACAAACAAAACAATCCCATTCTCACCAGCGTAGGGCTCAAAAAGACCCAAACCGATAGCTACACAGCCATCAAAGACAGTTTAGAAACCCTCTACCAATCCAGAGTAACGGTAAATAACGAAAAAACTGCCCTTGTCGACGACAACCACGAAGTCATCAACGCCCTATGGGACGACATGGTGTACCTCTGCGACAAAGGCAAACGTGTATTCAAAAGCACCGACCCCAGCAAAGTGCCACAATACACCATGTCACAGCTAATAGCCAAAGTAAAAAGAGACCTAGCCCTCAACGATGTCCACGGCCTCATCACCGCCGACGGCAAGCCCCTAGGCAAAGTATCTATAGAGTTACAGCCCGTCGATCGTGGCTACCGCCGAGTAGGCAAAACCAAAGCCACTGGCCTCTACCAAATAGACAGCATCGTCCCCGGCAAATACATCCTCACCATCACCGCCAAAGGCCAGCCGCCCCTCAGCACCGAAATCACCATTAACCAAGGTGAAAAGCTAATTCAGAACTTTGATTTGGTGAAAGGGTAAAAGTTGATACGTTAATCGCCAAGTTAGGAAGGCAAGATGCCCAAGCCAAACGGATGGAATAAGTAATTTGTGAATAAAATAAGGAATTGAAATGTTAATAAAACAACTAACTAGCGAACTAACTTTGGCTAATTGGCTAAAGTAAAAACGCATCTATTTTAATAACCCAACCCATCCTCCTTAGTTTAATTGCTTTTTTTAAGAATAAATATTACGCAATAACATTGACAATAAAAAAATTACAAAGTGCGGCTTTCACTTTATTAAAACAAGCTACGGGATACTGAAAACGAAATAGAGTAGCCGTTAAAAGATGGATTATCAGTTTAAAATGTACAAAATGAAAAAATTAGTTGGCTTTCTTTTTTTAGCGATTTTTATTAGTAGTTTGTTTTCTTGTAAAAAAAATGATACTGCTCCAAGTGGCATTCAAAATGATCCGAATAATCCAAGCATGACAATTGACGGAACTACAATTAAATTGAACGGTATTTCTAAAGTTTTCTCATCTAGTCTTAGAGATTCTTTGATAATCACAAACAGCAATACATTTGATACCCTTGCTTTTAATAGTGTTTCGATTGGTGATAGGACAACTATTAATTACTCAGTAATTTTGTTAACTTCTGCAGGTAGTGCATTAAAAGTTGGTACTTATACTTCAGATCAAGCAACCCTTACCAATCTTATTCAAGGTGTTCAATACCAAAATCTCTACTATACAGGTGGTGCCACATCAACTAGTGTGTTGCCTGGACTTTGTACTGTAAATATTTTGACACTAACAAATACTTCTATTTCAGGTACTTATAGTGGTACAGTGTACAATTCAAATGGAGGATTTGGGCTTTTAACAAAAACAGTCACAGGATCTTTTAAAGCTTCTTTTTAATAAAATACTTTTTTAATTCTCATAAAGGATTCTAAACGTCCACTAGGCTGGGCGTAGTTTCCAAACTACGCCCGAGTGTTTGCCAAGCTCCCGTTTGGCGTGTAAATATTTCACTGGGCATCTCGCCTAAACAGATAAAAGGGATTTCAAAATAGCACACGAAAGTGAGAATTTTACCTAATGTTAAAGGAAGTTGCATAACCACCGAAATAGGTCAGTCAGTATCAAAAACATAGGATGTAGCACAAAAAGAAACCAAAAACATTTGAACAAATTTTAAAAGTATGGACTCAATCTATGCAGATATCTTTTTATCAAATCCTTCAATAGATGCATTGCAGCCAATAGCTGCAAATGCACTAGTAGATACAGGTGCCTTGTTTTTGTGCATTCCACAGCACATTGCCATACAATTGCAATTAAAAGAGTTTGAAAAACGCGAGGTTACAGTCGCAGACGGTTCTAAAAAGCTAGTCCCATATGTGGGGCCAATCAAAATAAATTACCTCAATAGAATGTGTTTAACGGGTGCATTAGTACTAGGCGAAATGGTCTTGTTAGGTGCAATACCAATCGAAGACATGGATTTGGTCATTCATCCTGCACAGTTAAAAATCACGGTAAACCCCAATAACCCTAATATAGCTGGGGCATTGGTAGTATAGTTTATCTCGCTGGTCAACCTCTTCCGCAGCACAAGCAGCCAACCAGAAAAAAGAGATTTTTAAATCCCCATTCGCCAAACCACAAAAGCTATTATTTTTACTCCCGTTACGCAAGTAGTATAATTAGTAACAGTATCATTTATTTAATAAAATAAACCGTATGTTTTACAACGATAAAGAAACGAGAGACTGGGAAGAACGATACCAAGAAACCCTTGCAAAAACAAGGGAGTTTTTGACCCATCACAAAGAGGACTTAGACGAAGAAGTACGTATTATTCAGGAGGATATAATCCCCATTTTGAATAAAGCAGAAAAAACACCCGAAGATTTAGCATACTTAAAAGAAATGTATCCTAAAATTCAGTTACTGCTTCAGTCAGTATCAGACATGCAGTTTGTGCTTGGAGAAAGTTTAAGTCGACAATCCAATGTATTTTATGAACACGTAAAAAAACTAGCCGCCGAAGGCAACGAAAAAGCAAAAGAAGTGTACGAAGATTTAAAGCCGCTTTATGATGCCATATTACAAGAAAGCATTAGCCCAAATTAGAAATAGTTTGTGTCAAAATTTCTCCATGTAGTCTCGAAAACTATTGATTGTGGCTAACACGCTTAAAGTGGTGTGTGTGTTTGATGCTTCAGTATTCCCATTATTCAACGTTGGGCACTAAATAACAAAACAACAAGATCAGCATGTTATAAATAGTATGGTTATCAACCTGTTATGGCTTGTAGGGAAATTTCAATTGGGTAGTTCATTATGGCAAAAACTAACCACTAACCACTAACAACTAACAACTAACAACTAACAACTAACAAGGCAATAACCTTTATTTTTACCCCATCACCTATTGTTTTAATCATTGCATGGCTACAGAACACAATACCATATTTAAACTGGCGGCAGACTATGTGCAGTTTACCAACGAAAGCATTTTCCTCACAGGAAAAGCGGGAACAGGTAAAACCACTTTTCTACGCTATATCCGAGAACATAGCGGCAAACAAACTGCAGTTATTGCCCCCACTGGCGTAGCAGCCATCAATGCGGGTGGCACCACTATCCATTCCTTTTTCCAATTACCGTTTACCCCTTTTATTCCAGGCCCCATTAGAACTGAGTTCGACATGCGCAAAGTGCAGGAACAAGACGACAAAATGGTGGACAAGCACCATTTGCTTGGACGGTTAAAACTAAACAGGGAAAAAATTGCGTTGATTCGAGAGGTGGAATTGCTGATAATTGATGAGGTGAGCATGGTACGTTGCGATACACTTGACGCCATTGATACCGTAATGCGGCACTATAGATACCGCTACCACGAGCCATTTGGCGGAGCGCAATTGCTGTTTATTGGCGATATGCACCAGTTGCCGCCCGTAATTCCCAACGAAGAATGGGAAATATTGAGCCAGTTTTATAGTAGCCCTTATTTCTTCAGCAGCAAAGTGGCCGAACAACAGCCGCCCATCTTTATTGAATTGGAGAAAATATATCGTCAAAGCGATCCCACGTTTATTGATGTGCTGAACAAAGTGCGCAACCACAAGATGGATAATGCCGCTATGGACGTTTTGAAAAGCCGGTACAACCCCTCCTTTTCCACCAAAGAAAACGATGGCTACATCACCCTTACCACCCACAACAGCAAAGCATTTACCATGAACCAAACAGGTTTGGCCAACCTAACCACCGAACCTAAAATGTACAAAGCCATAGTAGAAGGAGAGTTTAGCGACAAAGCCTACCCCGCCGAAGAAAACCTACAACTGAAAGTGGGGGCACAGGTCATGTTTATTAAGAATGACAAAGAAAAAGTGCGCCGATACTATAATGGAAAGATTGGGGTGGTATCCAAAATGGACGAGCTAGCGGTGTACGTATCCTGCAAGGGCGAATCAGACATACCCGTGATGCAGGAGAAATGGGAAAACATCAAATACACCTTTAACCAAACCACCCAAAAAATTGAGGAAGCAGTTATTGGTTCATTCCAGCAGTTTCCCTTAAGGTTGGCTTGGGCCATTACCATCCATAAAAGCCAAGGCTTAACCTTTGAAAAAGCAGTGGTAGATGCGGGCAGTGCCTTTGCGCCCGGTCAGGTATATGTGGCCTTAAGCCGTTGCACTTCCTTGGAAGGCTTGGTGCTGCAAAGTCTCATTACCAGCCAAAGCCTCATTACCGATGAAAGAATACTAGAGTTTGACCTAGCAAAAAGCAATGCTCAAGCATTGGAAAACAATTTGTTTTTCTGCAAACAAATGTTTCAAGAAAAAACAATTGTTGAGCTGTTTAATTTCGATAAAGAAGCAGGCATTTGCGATTCATTGGTACAGTTGTTAACAGACAATAAGGCGAATTTTAATGAGGAAGGCCTAGAGTGGGTTACCCAAATTTTCGATAGGGTGAAAGGATTACAGCAAGTAGCTACTAAATTCCAAGCGCAATTGAATCAATTGTTTGGACGTAACGATTACTCGGCCTCTACCGATAGAATCATCAAAGCCACTGCTTATTTTACCGAGCAATTGGGTAAGTTGGTGGTGGAAATACCCAAATCGCCAACGCAAACCGATAGCCGCACTTTTACGAAAGAATATAATGACGATTTAAAAATTCTGTACGGTGGTTTGTATAGGAAAAATGAACTCATAGGCACCTGCAAGAATGGATTTGACACCCATGCATACCAGCAACAAAAATCGTTGATGAATGTGCCACATTTAGGCGTAAATGCTTTTGTGGGTAGCCAATTAAATAAAAAATCAACCAGTGCACACCCCACGCTTCACAAGCAATTGCGCGATTTACGCGACCAAATTTGCGAAGCCCAAAATCTGCCTATTTACTACGTAGCAGGTAGTGCCGCCGTGGACGAAATGGCCAAATACCTTCCCCACACACCCGAAGAACTGAAACAAATAACAGGATTTGGCGAACCAAAAGTGGAAAAATATGGGGCGCAGTTTTTACACCTCATAACCGAATATGCCAAAGAAAAAGGGCTGACTTCGCTCATTCATGAAAAAAATAAACCAACCTCCGCAGTAAAACCAACTACAGAAAAAACCGACAGCAAAACAGGAAAAACCACTACGCTTACCCTCGAATTGTTTAACAAAGGCGTGAGCATAGAAAAGATAGCGGCAGAAAGAAACCTATCAGTTAGCACCATCGAAGGACACCTAGCCCAAATGGTAAAATCAGGCGAAGCGGACATCTATAAATTGCTGCCCAAAGAAAAAATTGCCACCATTTTAGACACCATCAACACCGCACAAACCGATCAAGCAGCCGCCATGATGCAACAGCTTGGCGAAGGATATACCTATGCCGAACTGCGTTATGTTATTAACTATCACAAGTTTTTGAAGGAAAAAGCACTTAAAATAGGTTAAAAATATCCCCAACGTATTATTATTCGCAAGCGATAAGGCTATATTGCCCACTTAGGCCAATTATGGTTTCATTTCAATTAACCCATCATTACAGTCTGGATGCAGCATCCTTTCGTACATATAAACAATTGTGGGCATCGCTTTAGTGCGGTGTTCCTTTGGGTATTTTGTGCGATATGCATTGGCATAAATCCTGTTTCCGCCCAAGACAATAGTTCCATCAGCTATAAAGTAAGAAGCTATCAGGACAATGGCATCTATGGCCCTACTGACAGTAAAGTGGCTTACCTGCTCAAGCTAAAAAACAATATCAACGATAATCAAAAGGGGAATATTTATGTGGAGGTTTTTAACGACCTCCGCCAATCGGTCTATCATGAAGATGTAAGCATGTTTATCAAGCCCGGCGGCACCTACGTGAAAGAGGTGGATATTGACATTGCCAAATTGCCCACTGGCTTCTACAGCATTAATTTCAACATCAGTACCAATCATTACAAGCAAATGCTGAATTACGTTTTTGCCGTGGAACCCGAGAAAATTAAACCCACTGGCATACGCCCCATAGACTTCACCAGTTTTTGGGACAATGCCCGAAATGAATTAGCCAACATTAATCCGGCCTATAAAATCGTGAGGCGCGGCGATGTGTCCACCCAAAAAAATGATGTGTACCTCATCGAGTTTCAATCGATTGACAATCTTACCGTAAGGGGATGGTTGAGTGTACCCAAAAAGCGAAATAAAAATGCCGTACTCTATCGCCTCCCCGATTTTGTGACCAATGCCGCCCCCGAATCAAGAAACGATATGGCCGTTTTTTCATTGGATGCTCGCGGTGTAGGCAATAGTGCCGACCTGCTGAAACTAGATTTCAACAGTTATCTCTTACAAGGCATCACCGATAAAAAATATTACGTTTATAGAGGCTTGCTTATGGATTGTTTGCGTGGCGTTGACTTTATTGTAAAGAACCCCGACCTTAAACTAGACGGCAGTAAAATCATTGCTGTGGGTGTGGGTCAAGGTGCTTCCCTAGCAGCAATGGTGGCTGGTCTTGACGATAGAATCAAGGGGCTAGTGGTGGAGCGACCCACCCTGATGGATATGCGTACCGTATTTGCCATTGGCGAAATAAAGCCCAATATTCCTTGGCCCATCCCTACGCTCAAGGGGTATTTTAATTTTAGCAAAATGAGTATTGATAATTTTTTTAAAACTTGGGATTACTTCGATGCGCTAAGTTTTGCGGCCCTTATCAAATGCCCAACCTTAGTAGGCACATCATTAAAAAGCAATATCAGCCCGCCACAATGTGCGTATAATTTTTACAACCAAGTATTGAGCAGCAAGCGCGAGATTTATAGCTGCCCAGATAATGAAACCGGAATTGATGAATCATTCTATACTTTTGAAAATAATTGGATTAAAGAAATCCTACGATTGTAGCTTTTATTATCAATAGCTACAAAAAGAATCATAACCCCACTGAAGATGAAAAAAATTGTTTGTTTATTAGTACTGTTAGTTACCATGTTGCCCTTTTCAAGAGCTGGATTTCCTATTGGTTACGGTAGGTATTTAGTAATTCCTGGTTATAACTACTATACGGCAAGGGGCTATTGGGATGGCAATCGTGCCTACAATCCTTACCCCTCTGGTAGTTTTTCTTCCCACTTTTTCGGCATATATGGCGGATACGGCGTGGGTAGAAGGGTAAATTTCATGTACAACTTACCTTTTGTTGCACAAGTAGATAACAATACTTCTGGAGACAATAAATTGGCAACAACGGTAGGCTTGGGAGATGCAAGTGTTGGACTCAGTTATTATTTTAATGATTTTGATAACAACCACCATGTATCATTAACGGGGTCTTTGATTGTGCCATTGTATGCTAATGCCACCAAACCTTATATTGGCTTTCAATCATTTGGAGCAGAAGTAAAATTGGGTTTTGCAGGTAGCGCTACCGGCGGTTTTAGAAATCCGTATTACGATATCGAGTTTGGGGTAAGGCAATTTTTTAGCGATGGAGGGCCTACACAATTGTTTGCTAACATCACTGGAGGCGTACCCGTTAGCGATGATTGGAAATTAAGCGGCACACTAAGCGGGGTAAATTCCATTAGCTCCGCAGTAGCAGGAACAACCGCTTTTTATAACTACAATAAATCATTCGATTTCATAAGGATTGCGGCAAATGCAGGTAGGGTAATCAATGATAATGTCTCCATTTGGGGCGGATTGTACACCGATATTGCTGGTAGAAGTGTGGGTAGAGGAAGTGGGCTGTCTCTTTCTGCGGTGTTGAAGTTTTAAGCGAATGGGCAATTATTAAGATGCATTAGTGGTATCTTTTATCCAGTCAATATTTTTAGCATGATCAAAGTAGGGCTTACAGGCGGTATCGGAAGCGGTAAAAGCACGGTGGCTGCTTTTTTTGCCACTATAGGTATCCCTGTTTTTGATGCCGACAAAACTGCTAAGTTGTTAATGGAAAACAATCCTTCGCTTGTTGCGGGCATTAAAGCAGCTTTTGGCGAAGCCGCTTATGACAAAGGGCTGCTTAACAGAAAATATATGGCTAACATTGTTTTTAAAGATGCTTACCAATTAAACTTATTAAACAACCTAACACACCCGGCTACCATTCTTGCAGCACAAGAATGGATGAACCAACAAACCACCCCTTACTGTATAAAAGAGGCTGCACTGTTGTTTGAAGCGGGTACTGGTGGCGGTTTGGACTATATCATTGGTGTTGCTGCCCCAGAGGCTTTGCGCATCAGAAGGGTGATGCTACGAGATGGGATGACTAGGCAAGACGTACTGGCAAGGATGAACAAACAAATTGACCAATCCATTAAAATGAAACTCTGCGATTTTGTGGTGGTAAACGACGATCAACAGTTATTGATTCCCCAAATTATTGCTATACACGAGCAGTTGCTGGACAAAGCAGCAAAGGCCAAGCAAGCCATAGAATGCATAGAATGAGTGTGATTTACCCATTCCCTTCTTACCTCATGAAGCTTCCTACTTAGGTTTATACTTCGCTTCTTCAAACAATGTTTTAGCAGGAATCGCTATGAGTTTTGCCAAAACAGTAGCATCTAGGTTGGTTTGTTTGGTTTTTTCCATCCAGTGTTTTACAATTTGCCAGCCTACAAATTGGCCAATATCGCCTGGGCAGGCATCCCCAAGTTCGCTGGTTTTGGGGCCATCCGTTACATAGCTACTAATAATGGCAGGATCAGTTTGGTACAATAAATCGCCCTGTAAAAAAAACGCCCAAATATTTTTTTCATTAGCAATACAGCCATCAAGCTGTTCCTGGGTGTAACCAGTTTTTAAGCTGTCGGCTGCATTGGGCATTAATGCATCCAGCACATATAAACGTTTGCCTTGCTCAATCATCTGCTCAATTAATTGTTCTCCTTTTTTCTTGGATTGTAAACTGCCAAACAAATCATCCACAATATTTTTCATGCAGTTAATGGCAATGTATGGTTGTTCAAACCGGCGGGCAATAAATGAAGGGTACATTACCTGTAATTCTTCTGATTGATATACTGGGTATTGCTTGCCTAAATACAATTGAAGCCCCACTGCCAAAGAATTATCTGGGGTTATGATGCTGGAATAACTATTGAATGGGCCCACGAAAGTGATCAACTTTTGGGGCAATGGATATTTTGGAAAATAATAATGAACGTATTGTAATCCTTTTTTCACATCTGCTAAAGGCAGGGAAATATTGGCAAATGGCTGGGTAGTAGCCTTGTAAATGTTACTATAGGTGGTCAAAAATAATTTGGCATTGGCCATTACCGAATCCGGTTGTGGGGGGATACCTAAAATGTTGTACAAAAAATCTTGCGAAAAACCCTTGTGTTTTTCATACAATCCTTGCAATCCTGCATCAAGGTGGTTGGTATCTAAAGCAAAAAAGTCTTGCTCAAACCGAATAGGTTGCAGCTCCACTTTTATGTTGGAAACATCTGGTACAGCCTTTTTTTTGCCACAGGCTACCATCAAAAAAACAAATGAAATCGCTACAGAAAGCCTCAGCACTGAGAATGATTTTATCGCCATCATAGGCGCAATGATAAATAGATGGAAAAAGGGATTATCAATTTTAACGAAACCGCTATAAAAGCATCCCGCCTACATTCGGTCATTTAGGAATAATTGGAAGGTTGCCAAAGCCAATAATCTGTAGCCCTAAATGCTACTATTTAAATCATGTGGAAATGTGTCAATCATAAATAAACCATGTGCTTATACCTAGAAGAGTAGGTGGCTTTAGTTTTTTAGTATTAACCAGATTGTACCCGTTTATAAAATCCTGGGAATAATTAATTATCCCGCATTTTGAAGGCTAAAGTTTTTAAGATTATCATTATTTGATAAATCAGTACAAGCAATAGAAATCGGAGTAAAATTTACTTGGTAGCGTTTAGCGAAGTAGCTTATAATGGTGTCTAATTTTCTTATGGCTTTTGCAAAATGTTTATCGTGCGTAAAATGACTCTCTTGAGAAAAGTTCTTTGAATCATCATGGCATAAATATCTTGCCCTTCGGGATAATCCTTCTATCTTGGCATAGCTTAAATAAATACCTATATCAACCTTGCATATCGATAATGGATTGTGTGGGTTTATCGCATTCTTTACGTCTTCGTGTGTCCTATAATGCAGATTAGCACATTTAGCTAGGTGTGCATTTACTAAATGTACGGCTACATAGAAACAAATAGTTACTTGCCAATCCCAGTAATGTTGACTTTTTAGGTTGGTTTCACCTAGAAAAGTGAGATTCCATCTTGCCTGATTGATATGTTCTTCAAACGTAGCCAACTAACCAATGATAATTTGATAATGAGCGGGAACTTCAGCGTTGTCAGATTTCTCTAAAATTGTAGAATTAAGATAAAAACCATTTTGGTGGTATTTGCCATTAATTTTTGCTTCTGCAATTAAAAGGGCATCCTCTGTTTCCTCATCATTGTCATTAATAACAGACCATACTAAAATCTTTGAGTCCGAAAGTGCTAGCGCTAATTTTAATGGATGTTTATGCTGATTTTTTATCTCTTTAACGTATTCTGTTATTATTTCAGTAATAAAATACATGGTGCTTGTTTCTCTCATTTTGGAAACAAGAGACCTTTGATTACCAAATATTAAGTCATTATAAAGACGCTTCTTTTCAACAGGTGCAATATCTTCAGTTATTAAAAAATGGTCAGTTTTAATACTATCAATAAAGTTTCCGAACCATTCATCTAAAACAACTGTGTTGCTCTGGGTATTTTGATTTGTAGTAGCTTCCATGATAATTTTATTTAGTGATATACTCCGAGTAATAATTGGGATTTTAGCATCCATCCTGCCGATTAATTGAAATGTTGGTTGCTATTCCTTTGAAGCCAAATGTAAGTTTCTATAATAAACGAAGTATAGAAAATATGGATGGAGATGCACTTTTTTTCAGTTTGTTATAATAACCGATAATGTAAAGTCACTTGCAGTCAAAGGAAACAGCCTAGTTACGGTAGGGTATTAGGATCTGGTCGCCCTATCACTCAAACCCTTTTTTCCTCCGTTTTCCTTTTGTGCTTTCTGCACTGAACAAGGTCTCTGTCCTCTTAAAAAATACGATTTGTCTAAAGTCGTTGGGTTTTAATTCGTTTAGCAGTTTTAACCCATCGGGTCTTGTTGCTTTGATTATTTGCTGAAACCGTTCTTCATTTAATTTATACTGTGTACTGTCTGCATATTCGGTAATAAGCATCAAATCGAAATTAGCAGCGGAATCTGCCACAGTTGTCAACAACTTGTATGATTTTATGAAATCATTTTTCAACGCAATGTCTCTAAACACTTTCCAGTTGTTTTCATAGAAATACAGCGCTTCCGCTCGCTTATTATGCTTGATTTTTACAAAGTCAATCGTAGTAATACTGCTTTGTCCAAATGAAATATTGGCAATCACCAAAAATGTTATTAATAAAAAACATCTCATTTTACCTTTCCTATCTATTTATTTCTTTGCTCAAAAGGTGGTTTCCATTTCTTATTTGCCATTATGTTCTTTACCTCTTGGTAGGACAAAGGATAAAAATTGTGGCTGTCAACACCAATATCAAATGACAAGGAAGTTTCATCGTCAGGTAAATTTCCGTGAGAATGTCCATACAAATGCCAAGTTCCAAAATGACTGGCATTCCATACTCTCATTGCGTAGTGAAATAATACAATTAATCTTTCACCATTATGGGCTTCACTGTCGGAAACGATCAGTTCATAATAATCTTTTATCCACTCAAAACAGTCAGCGCATGCCAGCGCAGAACTTTCATGATTTCCTGTTATCAAGCAGATTCTTCCGTTAAGTTGCCATCTCAATTGTTTAACTTTTCCTGCTGACATTAATGCAAAGTCGCCCAAGTGGTACACCAAATCGTCCGGGCCCACTTTTTCATTCCAACGCTTTACCAACTCTGCATTCATTTCCTCAGCACTCGTAAAAGGTCTTTTGGAAAATTCAATGATATTCTTGTGTCCAAAATGGTGGTCAGAAGTAAACCATATTTTATTTGTGTCCATGTTTTAATTGTATTTTTTATCTAATAACTTTTGGCGTATTGTCGGTATGGTAGCCCTTTTACCAACTAAATTGACTCTATGATGATTGAAGAATTACTATTCCATAAATCTATAAGCTCAAGCGTTGCCCCCTTGAATATTGGAGAGCTCAGAAATTTTGGCCATTGTTCCCTTTTTCTGCTCCTTTTTTGCGGCATTTACTTTCAAGGATGTCTTCACGAATTACCACTTTCTCTCCTTTTCATCTCCAATCTTTATTTCCAAAAACTTTTCCAATTTCTGTTTACTCCCTACACCCCCAACGAATCAAACTTGATTGTTTTAACCCACAACCCACTGCATTCCTTCACAAACTTATCGTGGATGGGGTCTTTGTGATATACATCAATATCCCCCGGTTCGTCAAAAACCATGAGCAACGAAACATGGTATCCCTTCAAGGGGTCATCTTCTTTATACACTTGGGGAACGCCTACATGATGATATTTTATTTGCTTAACTGTTACCAATTCATGCAACCCATCTATCAACCTTTGTTTTTCCGCTTCATTAGTGGGATTTTTTAGCCAATAATACACGGTATGTGCAAGGCTTTGTTTTTTTACCAGCTTCGATTGGTTAGATCCTGAAGCTCCTACTGCAATAGTGGCCAAACTTGCGGCAGCCAAAAATTTTCTCCTAGACAAATTATTCATAATCGTTTCTGTTTTCTGTGATGGCAAAATCGTGCTCAATAATAATAGATTAGTGGCATTCACTTGAAAATTGGGGATAATAATTGGCTGGGTCATGCTTTTCCTCAAGAAATAAGAGGGTATTCAGTTCTAATACCACCACAATTAAACAGGGCACTTATTATTTTTGCCCCCCTTCTAATAGCCACTATTTTGCACCAATTCATTACTGCACATCATGTTCCTTACCTTAAATTTTGCACTAAAAGGTGGGTTTAACCATTTAGCCCACGCAGTATATTTTCACCGAATTATCCTTTTTTTGCCAAGCTTTCCAACCGTTGGAGCCATAAAACCAAGTAGGCATTACCCCAAAAAACAATTAACAAATGAATAATCCACAAGGCAATTCTTTGGTGCATTTTGAAAAGATCGTCTCTTTCTGTGAGAAATATATGGACGATTTAGCACCCATCCCCATTATTGGTAGTGAATACTTGCCCAAAATGAAACAGTTGTTGGCGCAGACTTACCAGGATGATAGTGTTTCTTGGCAAAACAATACAGGAACTACCGAAACAAAAACGAAAGCCCGAGAAAGGCTGGTGAAACATATTGATGTGGCAGTTGCCGCCCTTCTTTCCTATGCCGACGACCAAGAAGATGTAGTGCTGGCTGCCATGCTGGACTATCCCATTTCTGCCATTAATGGCTTTAGCCAAGGGCGATTAATACAGTTAGCCCACTATGTATTGAAAAAATTGGAATTACCTGACTTGCAGCAACAGTTAGAAACCAACCATAATTACCCCAAAGGTGAAACTGCCTTGTTGGCAACTGCCACAGAAGATTTCTTATTGCTATTGACAGCCCCTCAAGAAGCGATTGCCGTTTCTAAAATTGCGGGCAACAAGGTGGACAAATATTTGCAGGAAATGCAGACCATCCTAGAAAAGCTGCGCCGAAAAATGCGCACCTTTCGCCAAACCAATCCTACATTTTTCACCATTTTCGAAGCCTACGATACCATCATCAACCATGATGGTGGGAAAAAAAGCGTGGGTAATCATGTACTGGAAGGCTTCTTAAAAGAGGGAGAGCAGAAAAAAATTAATAACCTCGTTTTTGAGCCAGACACTGCTATTCAATTGGAAAATATCGGCAATACCACCATCGGTTTACAATTGTACCTCAAGGGAAATCCATTGGGCCAGCTCGTTTTATTACCAGCAAATGATACTTTAAACACCACTTTGGGCGAGATAGCCGAGAATGCAGATGCCCTTTACCTAGAAAACACCAGTTTTTTAACCATTGGCAAATGGAGATTAAAGTGGTAATGAATCCTTGCAAAAGTCGCCTATCATTTTATTAATAACCCTATTGAGAAGAGAGGTACATCCATCCCATTCAAGCATCCCTTTCTGCTGTTTGCTGCATTTGCGCCAGCAATTCTTCCATCCCCATGTTATAAATTTTCCCCCACCGCTTATTAACTATTCCTGAATCGCTGTTTAGCTATCGATTTGGCGTTTTAGTTTGACTATACATTCAATTATTTTAGTCCAAGAGGTCATTTTTTTGCTATTTCATTTGATTTTTGTACTATCACATTCGAAAAGTGTACAATTACATTCGATAAATGTACGTCGATATTGGATAAGTGTACTGCTACATTCGATAAGTGTACCGTTAGATTGGAAAAATGTACTACCATATTGGATAATTGTACAGCTGCGTTGGGTAATTGTATTTTTTTGAGGGCTATTAGTGTCAAAACAAGCCCTCGTTATCAAATAATTCGGTTTTTGGGGCTCTGAATAGAATTCGTGCGTTGTTTTTTTACATAAACTTGTAACTGGTTTAAGAAAAAGTATGTCCAGATAGTTTAGATGTCTAATTTTTCTAGCAATTTGGGTTTGTAAATGATGATTTGTGAAGTAAAAATTGAGCTAAACACCAGCGGATCTTTGGTTAATAGGTGCTAATGCAAGGTATAATTGCCCCATTATAGGTTCATGTTTAAATGGATTAACATTTGGGATATTCATTTTACTGTTGATGTGGGGAATAATGGCACTTTTTCCATCTAATTTCATTCGTTCATTTCAAAAATAACTACCCGCAATGGCAGGATTTTTTCAATGGAAGGACGCACAAGCGTTGCTAAAAAAAATAGATTACCCTTCCACAATTAAGTATTACGTAGCAGAGAAAAAGCTCTCGCTAATGAAAGTAAGTTCAATGATAGGCAAGCCCGACAATTTTCTTTCCAGACGCTTGTTTGAGGATGGAATTGACCTTGAGCTGCTGCTTTGCATGAGTATGCACCTAGATGTAAACCTCTTTGAGCCGATGCTCCATTCCTTGCCCGATGATGTACGCAAAACCAGAGCGGAGCAACAATTGGAAGCTGAAAAAGCCGCCCTAATGGCCAGAATTGCC
This sequence comes from Chitinophagaceae bacterium, assembly GCA_027486835.1. Lineage (GTDB taxonomy): Bacteria > Bacteroidota > Bacteroidia > Chitinophagales > Chitinophagaceae > Parasediminibacterium. The sequence goes on along the minus strand of JAIXOJ010000079.1, from coordinate 16,962 downwards.
GAATTGGAAAAAGAAAATCAGTTGCTAAAAGACCTGATTAAAAAGGGATAAACTGGCGGTATGAAATAGTTGTAATGGCAGTAAGGTGCAAAAAAAAACGGTCTCGCCAAGAATGGCAAGACCGTACAAATTTTAATCACCTAAAAATATCTATTCTATGGGTGCGGTAAAAATAAGAAGCCTTTTGGAAAATCTGTGAAAAAATTGACTTTAGGGGGGAAAGAATTTTTTTACCCTTATGCTTTCAAGAAAAGCTAAGAGTGGCTTATTTGTGGTATCAATTTATAGCGATACCCCGTTTGAAATAAGGTAACTCTTTATATAGTCACATCTCTTTAAAGCGTCTGTATAGTCCAATTTTTTCAATAGTTGAAAAGTTTCAAAATCAGTAAAGCCGTCGTAGCGAGATGTCCAAGAATATTCAAATAACGTATCGTAGGCTTCAAACACTTCTTTTTTAACTTTCATGGTTCTGTTCGGATTCTTAGGGTTTAGATTCCTTAGAATATCCGAATGCCTATCGCCAATTTCCACTTTCCAGTGTTGTGAAAGTGATTTTATTAAGTGGTATGCTATGTAAAAGAGGCAAGTAATTTTCCAGTCAAAGTATTGTTCTTTGAATTTATCGCACAAATCTTGATGAAAACTTTCATTGTGTTTTACTTGCTCAATGGAGGGGTTCATTTTGCAGGGAATATTTCGGTTTTGATAGATAATTTATCCTCAATTTTAGCAGGGATAATTTGAAAAGATATGGGCAAAGCCTCCCAAAGATTGGAGGCCTTATAATCTCTTAAAAAGGAGAAAATATCCGTTCTGTTTTCATAGGTATCTTCTGTTAAGACAATAGCAAAAAGCATGTTATTGTTGTTGCCATTATCGCAGTGATATACTTTGTTAACAATATCGTTTTTCGCTTTGAAATATTCTTTCAAAATCAGGATAACTACTGCGCTTATGGTATTATTAAGCTCATTTTTAAAGCCTATTAAATGAGATAAGGGGTCTTGAACCAAATTGTTTAGCGTAGCAATCAAGTCGGTTTCTATACCAAGTGGGTGCATTTGATTACTGAAATCAATTTCATTTTTGATTTCATCTACCCTGCATTCCATCGCTTTAAGTATGTAATGTATAATCTGGTCTTTCTGTTTACTTTCTGGTAGTTGCTTAACATCTTCCATAACTTCTGAAAATTTCTTAGTAAAAATGTATTACCCTCAATTAGTTATTTCCTTCGATTTTCCAAATTCCAGCAGCATGAGTTCTTGTTTTTTCAAGTCCGACAGGAGTTATGGCCACACATTGGGTTTTAACTAAAATTTTATCAGTGTATTTTTTTGTTACCTCTTTTCTTATTTCATAGTTTTTCTTGAAAGATTTTAACCCCCAATCGCCCTTGGTACCCAATCCATCAATTTCAATAAACTCCTTTTCTTTCACTTCACCTAAACTGAAACCAAACCAATCCTTATATAGTCCATTTGACTTCCATTCCGAGTCTGTTTCGATGTTTCCTTGTCGTTGAAGTACAGTATTTTTCCCAGATACAGGCACCACCGGATTAATTTGCCCTATAAAGTAATTTTTAAAATCCCCATAACTGCCGCACATTACGAAATAGCAATCTTTACTAAACCACAGGTTATAGTAAGCTAGTCTAACAACATCGTCAAAAACCCTCTGATGTTCATCACCATATTCATCGCTTGATTTCTTTTTCGCTAATTTAAACTCATAAGCCTGAAGCAAATTAGCATCATCCAATTCTGCTTCAGGCTCTAGTACGCTCTCAGAATAAATTACTAAGTCTATTTTTTTGCTAATGAAAACAGGATGTAGTTTTTCTAGCACTATCCTATGAATTGCAATTCCTTTAGCAGTTATAGTATCAGCTATTGGATAACGAAGACTTGCTTCATGAATGAGTTTTTCACGCCCTATTTTAAACTGGTAACCCAGCCAATAGCTCACTGCTTCTACAATGGCATTAAATAGTTCGTCTGTTTTATTTGCCATGGGTTCTAATTATTTTTTTGCTTTAGTTTATGACTTTTAGAATCATATTGCTCTTGATGCATGCTATTTATGTCGCTAATAACTATACGCATCCACGGGTTATCCAAATTGGCATCAATCAATTCATTGTAACCATTGTTTTCAACATACTGTTGAACAGCAAGGTCCAATACTTTACTAGGATCAGATTTTCCGCCATAGATAAACACAGCGATTTTCCCTTTTTCACCATTTTCTAATGGATACTCTGCTTCGTTAATTGTTAAACCAGGAATTTCTGTCATTTTTATCCTTTTTAAAAGTTTTAATATTATTGTTTTCCTTTAGTATTATGGTTGTTATTGCAGGTTAAAAAATAGCCCAGGATTAGCTTTCTGATGTATTTGGTGGGCTTATCCTAGGTTTTAACTCAACCACAAAAATATTGCGCTGATTCTTTCAATCGCTATTTCTACTTAAATTTTGGAGTATTGGACTGCATACACTAGGTATGGTTCTTTATGATTAAACACGAAATTTTGGTTAATCAAATGCAAGTTGCTTTGGAAAAAATGCCAAAAAGATAAAAATAGCCGATTGTTTAGGATAGTAAGAAACACAGACAGTAAATATAAAATGAACCTTACTGCTAGATTTATTGATATTCCGGTTAAGATTTGTACTGGTTAGTATGATTTCATTAGTGGTAATCCTTCACTTTTCCTTCCCCTGTATTACCACTACAATTTCACCTTTCACGGTTTTGCTTTTAAAGTAGGCGGCTACTTCCGTTAATGTGCCTCTTTTGTTTTCTTCAAAGAGTTTGGTTAGTTCGCGGCTCACGCAGCAAAGCCTTTCTGCGCCAAAATACGTTGCCCATTCTTCCAATGATTTTACTAGGCGCATGGGGCTTTCATAAACAATGATGGTGCGGGTTTCTTGGGCTAGTTCGGTCAACTTGGTATGCCTTCCTTTTTTGAGAGGCAGAAATCCTTCAAACACAAAACTATTAGTGGGCAAACCACTGTTTACCAATGCGGGTACAAAGGCGGTGGCCCCAGGCAAGCATTCTACCTTAACACCCTGCGCCACACAAGCCCTCACAAGAAGAAAAGCGGGGTCGCTAATGGCGGGGGTGCCCGCATCGGTAATGAGGGCAAAGGTTTTTCCTGCCTGCATTTGGGTAACTAAGTGATCTACTATTTTATGCTCGTTGTGTTGGTGATAGGGGGATAGTGGTTTTTGAATTTGATAGTGTTGCAACAGCTTTGATGATGTTCTGGTGTCTTCACATAAAATCACCTCTACATTTTGCAGCACTTCAATTGCCCTAAAGGTGATGTCTTTTAAATTGCCCAATGGCGTAGGAACAAGGTAGAGCATAAGTATTTAAATATAAATGCAACAAAAAGCGGTGAATACTTTTTATGTGCATTGTTCCATGTATCGGCAGGCCAATTAATCCTTTACTACTAAAATAAAAAAAGGACAACCAACTGAATCAAGCAATAATGGTCTGAAAGGGGCGATTGATAGAAACCTATATTCCTGAAAAAAGAAAAGGCACATAATCATTTGTACCAAACAGGGAATTATCACCTATCTGGCCTTCCCCAAGCGGAAACAATAGAATGCTAACTATATAGAATTAACTAATCAATTTCAATTTCAAAGTATTCCATTACGGCATTCGCTAAGAGTTTTTCACCCGCTTCTTTGGCGATGGCAACGGCGGCTTCTGAATTTTCGGCCTCAATCTGTAGGGTTATTCTTTTACCTACACGCACGTCTTGCACACTTTGCAAACCCAGATTGTGTAATCCAGAAAGAACGGCCTTGCCCTGAGGATCTAATAAATTTTTGAGGGGCATCACATGAAGATGAATCGTAAATAGCATCATTTATTTTTTTTAAAAAGTAGCGAAACAATAACGTAGGTAATAAAAGCCACAGATACAGCAAACCATTTAAGGAAAAAGGAAGCACCTATGGCTACTACTAAAACAATAATAAAGGGAAGAAAACTAGCTAAACTTGGCTGCTTAAATTTTAGTGCTAGCATGGGCAAGGTGGAAACCATTAAATAGCTCAGCACAGCTATGAGTGCATACCAAAACCAATAATTGCCCAGCAAATGAACTGCCCAAGGCGCATTATTGTACCAATAAATCAAAGGAAATGAGGCAACGATTATTCCCACAGCAGGTATCGGTACTCCCTTAAAACCTTCGCTCTGGGTAGTATCAATATTGAACCTAGCTAACCGATAAGCACCAGCACAAGGCAGTAAAAATGCGGGCATAAGCCAGAAGGTAGAAATGTCCAGTCCATCCGGTTGCTGCGCAAAACTTAGGCGCAAAAACTGGTAAATAATCATACCCGGTGCAACACCAAAACTGACCACATCGGCTAAACTATCGAGTTGTTTACCCATATCTGAAGATGCTTTCAATAGTCGGGCTACAAAGCCATCTAAAAAATCAACCACCGCAGCTAATACAATGCAAATACTTGCCCAGTAAATGTTTTCAGGAATAATTACCAAGCTCTCTCCAGTGGAGTCTTCGGTGAGTGTTAGCCCCGTTTGCACGGCATAAATGATGGCCAAACAACCCAAAAACAGATTGCACAAGGTAAATAAGTTCGGTATTTGGGCTATAAAGCCTGTTTCTTTTTGATTCATATTTTTCAGAGAAATGAATGGAAGGATTTAGTGATTAGTTCTTAATACTCCATTCGTAATTTAAGTGAAGGATAGCAAAGCTTCAACTAGTGCTTTTTCATGGCCGCTTCTATCTCTTCTACGGTAATGGGTATATGGCTCATTAGGTCAATATTACCATCTTCTGTAAGCCAAACATTGTTTTCGATTCTAATGCCCATTTGTTCTGCTTCAATGTAAATACCGGGTTCTACGGTTAGTAACATACCCGCTTCTAAAGGCTCATGTCGTGTACCCAAATCGTGTACATCTATACCTAAATGATGTGAAATGCCGTGGTATAAATATTTTCGGTAGGCCCTATTGTCTTTGGATTCATTTTTAACATCCGCCTCGGTTAGCAACCCTATTGCTAAAAATTGTTTGGTGGCCTCATCGCCCACTTTTTCGGTGTAGTCCAATACAGAAATGCCAGGTTTTAGGATGCTTTTTGCATAATTGTGCAGATGTAAGCAGGCGTTATACACTTCCTTTTGCCTTTCGGTAAACTTCCCATTTACAGGAATCGTTCTGGTGAGGTCTGCACAATAGCCCCCATACTCTGCACCAAAATCGAGCAAAATCAACTCACCATCTTTGCAAACTTGGTTATTACTTACGTAGTGCAAGGTTCTAGCACGGTCGCCACTGGCTACTATACTTCCATAAGCTTCCCCTTTAGCTCTGTTACGCAAAAATTCGTGTACTATCTCCGCTTCAATTTCATATTCCATCACACCTGGCTGTACAAACTGACAAACACGATCGAAGGTTTTTTTGGTAATGTCTATGGCGGTTTGCAAAACGTTTACCTCTTCAGGGGTTTTCACACCCCTTAATTTCTTTAAAATTTTTGCTGATCGGTGGTATTGATGCAGTGGATATTGCGCCTTAAGTTCATCAATAAATCGATATTCTCTTGTGCGAATAGTGTTTGATTTTCTGTCGTTTTCATTGGTATTCAAATAAATGTGGTCTGCCAAATGAATCCAAACTTGCAATTGAGCATCCAAAGTATCTAGCCAAACAATTGTTTTAATACCAGAAATGGCTGTAGCCTCTTCGGCTCTTAATCTTTTTCCATCCCATTTTTCTTTGGCTTCATTTGGGCGTACCAAAACCAATACTTCTCTATACGTTTCGTCATAAAGGGAAGGAAATAAAAGGAGCATGGAATCTTCTTGATCTATACCAGTAAGCCAATATAAGCTGCTATTCTGCTTATATTTCATTAGTGCATCACCATTTGTAGGCATTTCGTCGTTTCCAACAAATATGGCAATACTGTTATTGACCATCTCTTGGGCAAAACGCTTGCGATTGTTGATAAACAACGTAGAATCAAGGGGTAAATGTTTCATGTATTAAATGGTGTTGAACAGCGCAATAATAATGATTAGTTATGGGAAGCAAGTAAACCTGCTTGGTAAGTTGTAAGTAGAAAGTGGTAGGTAGTATGCGGTGGATACATAATGTATTGGAATCTTCAAATGGTTGCTGTGTTTATTGACGGAAGATTCGTACAAAAAAAACGGTCACACCATTTGTTGGCGTAACCGTTAATTATTGATTTATTTTTTGAAATAGTAAGCTTATATAGCTAAGAATGTTTCATGGATTAGTAAGCCCTAGCAAATAATACCCTTTGAGTAGAAGCATTGCCAGAGTAAATACAAGTGCCGTTATCAAGTATATTATTAAGAGGGATACACCTAATGGTTGCCTTGGTTAACTCTTTAATTTTTTCTTCTGTTTCGGGGGTGCCGTCCCAATGAGCAGAGATAAATCCGCCTTTATTGTCCAAAAGATCTACAAATTCGTCCCAAGTGTTGGCAGGGGTAATGTGTTCATTGGTAAATGTTTTGGCTTTATTGTACATATGAAGTTGAATTTCATCCAGCAATTCCTTCACGTAAAAGGCAATTCCATTTAAGTCAACCGTTGTTTTTGCCTTTGTATCTCTTCTAGCCACTTCTACCACATTGTTTTGCAAATCTCTTGCGCCAATAGCCAATCTAACCGGTACGCCCTGCATTTCATATTGAGCAAATTTCCAACCGGGTCTAGTTTGATCGTTGTCATCGTACTTGACCTTTATGCCAAGGTTTTTTAGTTCTGCAATAATGCTTGTCACTTTATTGTCGATCAATCCCTTTTGTTCCTCGCCTTTAAAAATTGGAACAATTACCACTTGCAATGGCGCAATTTTAGGAGGTAGTACTAGCCCCTCATCATCGCTATGTGCCATTACCAAGGCACCGATTAGGCGGGTACTTACTCCCCAGCTTGTAGCCCATACATAATCTAATTTGTTTTCTTTGTCAGCAAACTTCACATCAAAAGCCTTGGCAAAGTTTTGTCCGAGAAAATGAGATGTACCTGCTTGAAGTGCTTTCCCATCTTGCATCAAAGCCTCAATACAATAAGTTTCTTCTGCACCAGCAAAACGTTCGTTGGGGCTTTTAATACCTTTTATAACGGGCAATGCCATATAATTTTCTGCGAAATCGGCATAAACTTCTAGCATTTTTTCTGCTTCTTCAATTGCTTCTTGTTTAGTAGCATGGGCGGTATGGCCTTCTTGCCACAGAAATTCTGCTGTGCGCAAGAACAATCGGGTTCTCATTTCCCATCTTACCACATTGGCCCATTGGTTAATAAGAATGGGTAAATCGCGATAACTCTGAATCCATCCTTTGTAAGTATTCCATATAATGGCTTCGCTGGTGGGGCGAACAATAAGTTCTTCTTCGAGCTTGGCTTCTGGATCTACTATTAGTTTCCCTTTATTATTAGGGTCTGTTTTAAGTCGATAATGTGTTACTACAGCACATTCTTTTGCAAAGCCTTCTGCGTTTTTTTCTTCTGCTTCAAACAAACTTTTGGGTACAAACAAGGGGAAGTAAGCATTTTGATGCCCTGTGTCTTTAAACATTTTGTCCAACACATCACGCATGTTTTCCCAAAGGGCAAATCCATAAGGTTTGATTACCATGCAGCCTCTTACAGAAGAATAATCGGCTAAACCTCCTTTAATCACTAAATCATTGTACCACTGCGAATAATCCTGTGCCCTAGACGTAATTTCTTTACTCATCGATTAGCTATTTTTCAATTAAATTGTATAATTTTTTGACCAAGAAGGGCAAAAAAAGGTAGAAAGCTGTTTGGCAAATTCTTATTAACGATTCTGCAAAAGCCACACCGGCGTAAAAGTAATAACTTCACACCCTCGTAAAACGTAAAACTGCGCATGATGAAAAGTAACTACTCCATTTTTGCCCTATTGCTTTCAGTGACATTATTCAGTTGTTCGTCGGTTTATCAAACCGCTCAAACGCCCGACGATTTGTATTATACCCCTCCATCAACTTCTTTGAATAGTCAAAACAAGACGACTCAAAACGCAAATCAGGAACAAGAAGAAGTATCAAGCTATAACAAAACAGATAACTATCAAACGATTATTAACAGAGATGATAAGTACCTCCGAATGAAAGCAGCCAACCGCAATAGGTGGGAAAGTTTGGATGACTACAGTTATTGGAATGATAGCAGATACGATTATAATGCCTGCAATTGCTACAGTGGCAATTACTATGGCGGTAGTGGTATGTACAGCAATGGCTATGGGTACAATAATTATTACAACAGCTATAGTGGATCGGGTTGGTATCTAAGCAATAGCCCACAATCCAGTAACTATTGGGGGTATTATAACTATACACCATCGGGTTACGGTTGGGGAGGATACAACAGTCCGGTTTATACTATTATAGGTTACCAACAACATCAACAAGCGCAAAACGTACCGCACACGTCTGGAAGTAATCTAGCCACTTACAAAAACAACAATTACAATAATTCCAACTCACCTAACAATAACAATAAGCCTACCCCGAATACTTACATACCTAGAAACAATGTGGATAGACCAGCAAGAGTGTACACTCCCTCCAATTCTGCTGCTGGAGGAAGAAGCGGTGGTTACAACAGTACTGGATCGGGTGCTAGCAAACCAAGAAGTGGCAGGAATTAATGATTATTTTAACCGAGGATGCTTTTTGGTGGGTGATTCGTTTATCGGCATTACCCTCTTAAACGCTTCGTTGTGATAGAACATGCTAGCTGTCCGCAAAGAATTGAAGCGTTATATTCTACTGCTAGATTAATTAAAATCCCCTTTGAGAATCCTCTGCGTATGAATAAAATATCGTAGTAAAACCCATTTCTTAAGCGTACAATTATTACCTCTCACACAACTATTCTAGTTATGAAATATTTTCTTGGGTGTCTATTGATTTTGTTTGCCAACACACTCATGAGTCAACCCTACGACCCCCAAAAAGTAAAATCAAAAGCTGTTGGTTTTTACAACAAAGCATTGATTAAGCTGAGAGATGACCAGTTTGTAGAAGCTATTCCACTATTAGAAAAAGCGATTGCTACCGATAGCAACTATTTGGATGCCTATTTATCACTAGCGGGCGTGTATGGCGAATTGAAGCAGTATCAACGATCTGTTTCCTTGTACGAAAAGGTTCAAAAAAGGAATCCCATTTATTTTTCTCATTATCAATTGCCTTATTCTATCAATTTGGCTGGTCTTGGCCGCTTTGATAGCGCCAAAAACAACGTAAACACCTACTTGTCTATACCCAACATTGACCCAATTACTACAAGAAGTGCCCTTTACCGGAGAGATTGCTATCAATTCGCAACCAACTACCAGTCAGCCCATCCTAATAGTCAATATCAATTTAACCCTTTTAACCTAGGCGACAGTATCAATACTCCCTTTTCGGAATACTTACCCACGTTTAGCATGGATGATAGCCTCATGGTATTTACCCGCAGGAATGGCAATGGTGAATATTTCTATCAAAGCCACTTGCGCTCTGCAAAGTTTTTTGAAAGAGCTAGATTGATACCAGGCGATTTGAATGAAGAAGTTTTCAAAGGGGCTATTTCTGTTTCTGCCGACGGCGAATGGATGGTTTTTGCTGCCAATATTGATGGCAAAACCTACGGCAACTATGATTTATACATATGCTATGCTACGCAAACAGGATGGAGCGAACCACAGAATTTAGGCGAAAATATCAATAGTGAAGCATGGGAAAGTGCGCCAAGCCTTAGTCCAGACAAGCGGGCATTGTATTTTACTAGCAAACGTGAGGGCGGAATTGGGGGCGCAGATTTATACGTGAGTTACAGAGACTTAAAAGGCAAATGGGGCGAAGCCATCAATATGGGAAAAGAGATTAACAGTATTGGCGATGAGCAGGCTCCCTTTATACACGCAGACAACCAAACACTGTATTACACTTCAAATGGCCTTCCAGGTTATGGAGGAAGTGATTTGTTTGTGATTCGAAAACATCCCTCTGGTGGTTGGAGTCAGCCGGAAAACCTTGGCTATCCAATCAATACGATTGAAAATGAAGGTAGTCTTGCTGTGGCGCCTAACAGCATTGATGCCTACTATGCCAGCGATCGTAGCGACAGTCGTGGAGGGTTAGATCTATATCACTTTGAGCTAAGGAAAGATGTTCGGCCAGCTAAAACCATCTACTTGAAAGGGTATGTGTTTGACAGAGTTACCCAAAAAGGTATTCCGAGCAATGTAGAATTAATCGATAACAGCACTGGAACGCCCTTGATGTTGGTACAAACCAATGAAACGGGTTATTATTTTATAACGCTTCCCGTGGGCAAGGATTTTACTTTTAACGTAAACAGAAAAGGGTATTTGTTTCATAGCAAACGCTACGATCTATCCACTAAAGAAGCGGATAGTACTTATGCACAAAACATTTACTTACAACCCATAGCCTTGAACAACAAAATGATTCTTAAAAACATTTTGTTTGAACTGAACGACTTTCACTTAAAAGAAATTAGCAAAATAGAATTGAACAAATTGGTTCAAATTCTGGTAGAAAATCCTTCTTTACGTATTGAAATACAAGGACATACAGATAATGTGGGCAAGCCTGAAGAAAACATAAAACTGTCTGCTAATCGTGCAAAAGCGGTGATGGATTATTTAATTAGCAATAACATAAGCGCTGCTCGCTTGCAGTTTAAAGGATTGGGGGCTACTGTACCTATAGCTGAAAATACCACGGAGGAAGGCAGAGCCATGAACCGAAGAACAGAAATGGTGATTTTGGGATTATAGAAATTAATTGGGGTTGCATTGGTAATACCCTTAAACAATACATCCATTTACAGTAAGCAGGAGCTTTGCCTAAATGGATGTATCAGGAAGGTTAGTGTAGGTATTTGCCTATTCATCCTAAAATAAAATTCTAAGAAATGCTATAGTTCTTGAAACACCGAATGGGCAAATGCATCGAGGCTGGGATCTCTTGCGCCCATTAATAGCAATACCGTATTGGGCGTTAGCGAAGGACGAATAGCTGCAAGCAAATCGCTGCGGTTTTCAATAAAGAAAGCGTGTTGATTTGGGGTTACTGCAAGTATATCGTCTATCAAATCTTTTGCACTAATGTCTTTAACTGCGGTTCCGCCAGCGTAGAAAATTTCACTCATCCATATTTGGTCTTGTGGCCTAAGTGCGGCAGTAATAGCTTCTACAAAATCTTTTCTTAGAAAACGGGTGGGGCCATAGCCATGTGGCTGAAACCAAGCGATTACTTTTTCTGCCAATGGTTGCACACCTTTGATTGCCGCTGCCACTTTTGCTGGGTTGTGGGCATAATCATCTATTACCCATACCCCTTTTTTATTGCCTAACACTTGGTTGCGGCGGTAAATGCCTTTGTATTGAGCAAGGGCTTGGCTGCAAGTTTCTAAGCTTACCCCCAACATGGCCGCTGCTGCCACTGCCGCCACTGCATTTTCCATATTGTGTTGGCCGATGGCTTGTAGGGTAAAGGGTTGATTGTTGATACAAAACCGAATATGTAATCCGTCTTGTTCAAATTGGCTGGCTTTATAACCTACCTGAGTATCCTCTAACCCAAAGTCTTGCTGTGGGTTAATGGTAAATGGGGCTGCAAAAGGATGGCTAGCATTTGTGATGAAGTGTTGACAATTAGATTGGAATGTTTGAAAAAGCTGTTGCAACTCATCTAATTCTTTGTGGTCTTTGTCAATGTTTAGTAATATGCCTAAATAAGGATGGTAATGCACGATTGATCCATCGCTTTCATCGGCCTCTATTACTAGGTAGTCGCTTTTTCCTACTTGGGCATTACCTATAAGCCCTTGTTCTTGTAATCTGACGAGACCCGCACCACTTATAATACTTGGGTACAGCCCGGCATAAGCTAAAATATCAAAGAGCATGGCCGTGGTAGTGCTTTTGCCGCTAGTGCCTGCAATGGCAATTCCCTTTTTTTCTGCAACTATCCAACTCAAGAGTTCTGCCCTTTTCACTATTGGAATATTCAGGGCTTGGGCTTGGGCCATTTCTGGATTGGTGTTTTCAATTGCTGTGGAAATGACTACCAACTGGGTAGCTGCATTGATGCCACTACCATCTTGCAAAAAACAACGAATACCTGCGGTTGTCAGTTGCTGTTGGGTATGGTTAATGCCGTCTGGCAGAAAATAACGGTCGCTACCTGTGATGCTTTTTCCCTGCCCTGCAAGGTATTGTGCAATGGCGCTCATGCCTGTACCTGCAACCCCAATAAAATGAATATGCTGGATGAGTTCCAAAGCATTGACTGGGGATGTTGACGCAGGATGTGCTTGCACGGTAGTGGGTTGAGTAGGCTGTAAAATATGGGGTGGGGTGGTGGGGTATGAGGTATTTTCCATTAACTGTTTTATTTAGTAGCAGTATTCATTTGCAGATCTTTTTTAACCGTAGAATACTTATTCATGTTCAAATTGTGCCAATCATTAAATGCTGCAATTTGCCTAAAAAATCCCATTTAGTTGCTATTAATCACTTAATTGTTGCGCTACACACGGTTCACTAGATAATGGTGGAAAAGCCAATGGATTCTTTTAAAAAATTTCTGAACCAGCTAATGAGGGCTGCGGCTTGGGCAGTTTTTCCCCACAGATTCTGTTTACTTTCAAAGCCAGTATTACTGTATCTTATTTACTAGAACCTCACTTGGTAAGGCGAATCCGTTAGTTTCGTCCGCAAATAATAATAAATTATATAGCGCATGTCTTTAGTTGTTGTAGGTTCTATGGCTTTTGATGCCATCGAAACGCCATTTGGCAAGAGTGATAAAATTATTGGAGGTGCGGGTACCTTCATAGCTTGGTGTGCCAGTAATTTCACTGGTGTAAAACAAATTTCTGTGGTGGGGGGCGATTTTCCTCAAGCAGAATTAGACGCATTAACCGAAAGAGGGGTTTCATTGGAAGGTGTTCAAATAAAGAAAGATGAGAAAACATTTTTCTGGAGTGGTCGCTACCACATGGATATGAACACTAGAGACACTTTGGTTACCGAATTAAATGTATTGGGAAGTTTTCAACCGGTGGTACCAGATAGTTACCAAGATTGTGAGTTCTTGATGTTGGGCAATTTGGCACCTTCTGTACAAAGCAGCGTGATTGAACAATTGACCCATAAACCCAAGCTCATTGTGATGGACACCATGAACTTTTGGATGGACATTGCCCTTGACGATTTGAAAAAAACATTGAGCATGGTGGATGTGCTGATGGTAAATGATAGCGAAGCAAGGCAATTGAGTGGCGATTACTCGCTGGTGAGAGCCGCTCAAAAAATTGCTACCATGGGGCCTAAGTATATCATTATTAAAAAAGGAGAACACGGTGCTTTGTTGTTTCACGAAAACCAGGTTTTCTCTGCTCCGGCCTTGCCGTTAGAGGAGGTTTTTGACCCAACTGGTGCGGGCGATACGTTTGCGGGTGGCTTTATTGCGCATCTTGCTAAAACCAAAGACATCAGTTTCGATAACATGAAGACTGCCATTGTGGTAGGTAGTGCCTTGGCTAGTTTTTGTGTGGAAAAATTTGGCACGGAGCGTTTGCGCAGCTTAACCAAAGAAGAAATTCAAGAAAGAATCCAACAGTTTGTTCAGTTGAGCAGCTTCGATATTAGCTTGGTATAATTATTCGTGCAATAATTGATGGCAACATCAGTGCATAACATAAAAAAGCCCCCACCATTTTTTAATTGATTGGTGGGGGCTTTTTTTTGGTTAGTGATTAGATGTAAGTGAATAGGTGCTAATGGATTAAAAAAATTATAGCAGATTGTCACTTTTTCAAAGAGCTTAGAATCCTACAATTATTTCGGAATATCCAACGATTCGAGCCATTGGAGCGAACGCGACTATGTAGCATTTGACAGGTCTAAATCGCCATTCGTGCATTCGTGGCATTAACCCAAGATTGGCTTATTTCCCGAGCGGGAATACATAGATTTAAGCTTTGTTGAGTGAATGCACGGGGTCTTATCCCAATTTAATTCACTTATCCCTAACCCCAAAATAACTACCAGATTTTAATTCTATCTTTTTCTGGTTTAAACATTTTGTCGCCTTCTTTCACGTCAAATGCGGTGTAGAAAGGGGTGAAGTTCATCAATGGACCTACTACGCGCCAAATGGGTGGTGAATGTGGATCGGTATTGATGCGCTGACGTGTTTTTTGTTCCTTCATTTTGCTGCGCCATATTTGGGCAAAGGAAATAAAGAAGCGTTGGTCGGGTGTAAATCCATCAATGCGGTTGGTATCTTGACCTTGCTTGGTCATTTTAAACGCATCATAAGCTATGGCAATACCCCCAATATCTGCCATGTTTTCGCCAGTGGTTAATTGACCGTTTACGTGCAGGCTATCTAAAACCGTGAATGTGCTGTACAAATCAATTACTTGTTTTGACTTAGCCACAAACTTGGCACTGTCGGCAGGAGCCCACCAGTTTTTTAGGTTACCATCTTTGTTGTATTGCGCCCCTTGGTCGTCAAAACCGTGGGTCATTTCATGCCCTATTACCATGCCTATGCCGCCGTAGTTAATGGCATCATCCGCCGCTGGGTCGAAAAACGGAAACTGTAAAATGCCCGCAGGAAACACAATTTCGTTAAACGTAGGGTTGTAATACGCATTGATGGTCGGCGGTGTCATGCCCCATTCGGTTTTATCCACTGGTTTGCCCACTTTGCCCATTTGATACGCAAAATCGTTTTTGGAGCAAGAAACTAAGTTCTCGTAATATTTATTGCGGTCAATGGTTACTTTACTATAGTCGCGCCATTTTTCGGTATAGCCTATTTTCTTTAAGAAGCTGTGTAATTTTTCTTTAGCGGTGGTTTTGGTGCTATCGCTCATCCAGTCTAGCTTATTAATTCTTGCTTCAAATGCAGCGCTTAGGTTGTTTACCAATTCTGCCATACGCGTTTTGGCTTCTTCAGTAAAATATTTTTTCACATACAGTTGCCCAAGTGCATCGCCAAGAGAACCATCTACCACTTGGTAAATCCGCTCCCAGCGTGGCTTAATTTTTTGTTGTCCAGTAATGGCACGGTAGTAATCAAAATTAGCATCCACAAAACTGCTGCTTAGGGCATTGGCAGCATTGTCTATCAAGTGTGCTTTTAGGTATAGCTTCCAGGTATCCAATGGAACGGATTTCAACAGTTCATTCACTTTAGCATAAAAGGCAGGTTGGCCTACGTTTACCGAATCTACTTTTACGCCAAGGGTATTAAACAAACCCACCCAGTCAAATACAGGTTGTTCTTTTTGCAGGGTAGCCACGGCAAGTTTGTTGTAGTTTTTTTGAGGGTCTCTCAGTTCTACATTGGTGCGGTGGCTTCCGGCTAATTGTTTTTCTAGTTCATAAACGGTGAGTGCATTTTTTTCTGCCGCTACAGAATCGGTACCCGTTAGGGTAAATAGTTTTTTCAAATACTGCTTATAGGCCGTTTGTATGGCAACTGTAGCAGGATCGGTTTTAAAAAAATAATCACGGTCGGGCAAACCAAGACCCGATTGCATACAAGCCAAGATATTCATGCTGCTGTTTTTATCATCGGCACCTACGTACAATTGATAGAGCAATGTTGTATTCTCCGATTGTTTAACAGCTATAAAATGAGCGATGTCTTTTGCATCTTTCAATCCATCCACCTCTTGTAGGGCAGGCTTAATAGGTTCATAACCACGTTTGTCAATAGCAACAGAATCCAGACCCGAAGCGTACAAATCGCCTACTTTTTGTTCGATACTACCAGCCGCTTGACCACCCTTGGCCACTTCTTCTAAAATACCTTTGATATTGTTTTTAGTACGGTTATACAAGTCTAAAAACGCGCCGATGCCACTTTCTGTAGCAGGTATTTCGGTGTTTTTAATCCATTTACCGTTTACAAACAAGTAAAAATTGTCGGCAGGACGCACGGTGCTGTCCATGTTAGCCGTTTCAATAAAATGCTTCGACGCCTCTTCCTTTTGTTTACAGGCACCAAAACCAAGAAGGCATATACAAGCAGCCCCAAGTAGTTGATTTCTTTTCATAATAAAAATTTGATGTGGCTCAAAATATTGGTTTTTGCACAATTAATCCATTTTGCCTTCAAAATGATTGATGAGCGGTTGCTGAAAAGGAAGAACCAAGCCTATTTGATATGCGTTGCACCCATCCCCATAGCGATTCCTTTTCCGCAGCTTCGCAGAATGTAACCACTTTTTTGGTTGAGCATTTACTTATTCCCACTCGCTAAATAATCCTTAAGGGGTTATTGCCACGAATGCACGAATGGTGATTTAGACAAGTCGAATGCTATAAGCATTGGTATTAGTCGCATTCGCTCTAATGGCACGAATGGTTGAATGATCCAAAATAATAGAAGGATTCTGGGCTATTTGAAAAAGTGACAACGTGTATCAAGTATTTTACCCATTAGTGCCAATAACATAATGCCATTGAAGCATAATCATTTGACAAACAATTACCACTGCATCCACTTTAAAAAGTTTGAAGTTGACAACCTGTTTTCTGAATAATTGGAATTTTCCGCCACTTCCAAAAAAGATTATTCAGTTCTGTACCCCGGCGACAGGCTTAAAAAAAGTTTTTTCGGCTCTGTACCCCGGCGACAGGCTCAAAAAAAGATTATTCAGATCTGTACCACTGGGACAGCCTCAAAAAAAGATTTTTCAGCTCTGTATCACTGGGACAGGCTCAAAAAAAGTTTTTTCGGCTCTGTATCACTGGGACAGGCTCAAAAAAAGTTTTTTCGGCTCTGTATCACTGGGACAGGCTCAAAAAAAGTTTTTTCGGCTCTGTACCT
>JAIXOJ010000131.1 GCA_027486835.1 Chitinophagaceae bacterium | reverse complement strand
TGGTCAGAATCAAACTCTGTGATGAGTTCAAACTCAATAACACAAATGATCTTAGCTGCGAGAGTCGTGACGCAAGTTATATAACTAAGAAACATTGGCTCCCAATCTCTCACTCTGTGAAATCTCTGTGGGACTCTGTGTAATAAATGATTTTACGGTTTCGCTACTTTGGCAAATGGCGCCTAAGAATAGGTTTGAAAACTTTAATGCACCCTAACTAAAACCCCAATATCTATGCAGTGTACACTAGTTCGGCATGGGCAATCCACCTACAATTTGGAGAATCGTTTTACTGGCGATGTGGATGTGCCTTTAACACCTTTTGGCAGGGAGGAAGCCCACGCTGCGGGTAAAAAACTACAGCAGTTTGTATTTGACAAGGCATATACCTCTGTTTTGGTAAGAGCTGAAGCAACCTTGCAAATTATTCTACAGGAAATAGGACAAAGTAACCTACCCATTGAGCGAAGTGCTGCATTGAACGAAAGGCGTTATGGCGACCTACAAGGGCTCAACAAAGCTAAAACAGCCATAAAGTATGGGGAGGCACAGGTGCTTTTGTGGAGAAGGAGCTTTGATGTTCGCCCACCAAGCGGGGAAAGTTTGGAGGATACGTATAACAGGGCAGTCCCTTATTTCATTAGAGAGATTGCACCCAAACTATTGACAGGCAACAATATATTGATAGTGGCTCACGGCAATAGCTTGCGGGCTTTGATGATGTACCTCGAACACACCAGTAAAAAAGACATCGTTTTGCTCAATATTCCTACTGGTGTACCGAAACAATACCAATTTGATAGCAATCTCCAATTGATTCGTACTGGTTATTTGTAAGGATGGGTGGGGATGTTGGTCGGTCTTATAGTACTGACAAGTGTACCCCCCCAACAAAAAAGGCCACAAGCAAAAGCTGATGACCTTTTCTTGAAAAAACTAGAAGTTGTTATTTCTTTTTGTTTCTGTACAGCTTCTTAACGCCATAAGAAGCACCAGCTGCTAACAACAAAGAGATACCACCATCAATAGGTGCTGGTGTACCGCCGCCACCGCTACCGGGAGGGCCTGCATAAACGGCGGTAGCAGCTAAGAACAACACTACGGTCATTGTCATCATTTGAACCAAATTCTTTTTCATGGTCTTTTTATTTTTTGTCCGCTTTTCCCCTTAATGCGGATGGTTATAAATGAATGTCCTACTTGGGGTTTGTAGGGTTAAACCTATAAGGTTTTGAAAAACTTATAGGTTTGAAAGAATTGTTTAAGCCTCCTTACCTCACCTTCCAAACACCGCCCTTGCCCAAGTCTCCGCACGCCTAAGTTGTGTTGCGGAGGGGAGGGAGCTGAGGGGTGTTTTGGTTGCAGTGGGGTTACACAAACAAGGGAGGGTTGAAGTAAATAAACCTATAAGGTTTTTGAAACCTTATAGGTTTGAAAGAGCAAGTTGGGCTATTAAGGTACTATCACTTTAGCCACTGTTTCCCCAGCAATCTTCACCAAATAAGTAGCATTGGTTTGCGCATTTAATGGGATGGTTAAGCTGGTACCGTTCATCGTAGCTGTAGCGATTTGCTGGCCTAGGGTGTTATATAACACCACTTTGGCATTGCTCACTGCAACTGCATTGGTTACTTGGATGGCTTTTTTAGCTGCAAACACTTTAAAGGTGTTGTTGGCGGCTGCCACTGCTGCGGCTGGTCTGCCAAATACTACACTGTAGCGTGTGTTGCTAGTAGTTGCTTCGGTAGCAACGGCTATTTCTGTACCAGCTTTCAACTCGGTAAAGCTGCCCGTTTTGGCATCTTTTAAGTAAGCAGGAAGGCTATTATTGTACTCGCCCACTTTTAATAGATAAACACCTGCAATTGGGGTGCTGATATTTAAAGCCAACTCATCACCTGCTTTAAAGTCTGCTACCGCCTCGATGGCTGCTTGCTTGCCTTCGTACACGAAAGACAAACTGGCATTGGTAGCTTCTGCTGGCATTGGAGGTTTTACTGATGCAACTGGTGTAGCAATACCCGCTTTGGTGTAGGCCACCACTTCGTCTGTTTCCGCTAAGTTGGCTGGGTTTACGATTTGCAAACGCAACTGTTTAAGCTGTGCGGTGCCGAAGAACGTAGGGTTTACATCGGTGGTGCGGATACTGTTGTTGAAAGTGAGGTTGGTGGATTGATTGACCAATACAAAGAATGCTTGGCTAGAAGCAATAACATTTCCTACACCATTAGTACCTACCGTACCGTTATAAGTCTGCCATTGACCATTTACACCATTAGTAGCTTTCCAGATATAGCAAGCTTGGTCGCCCCAAACGCCTGGGTTTGAGCTGCGTAAGGCACTCCAACTAATGGGTGATGGATAAGGATTACCAATTAAATTCCAGCCTTTGGTAGTGGCATTTGTACCAGCAAAAGTTACTGGTACGTTGATGTTGCCATTGGCTGGTGTACCTGTACTAACCAAAGTGGTAGTTGATTTAATGAACCAAGCCGTAAATCCTTTACCACTAGTGGTTACAGCAGATGGTAGGGTAAATTGGTAGAAACCGGAATCAAGGATAGATTTCTTATTGGCACTCTCTCGATACTCTTGCAGGGTGGCTATTTTGCCGATTCCTGCTGCACTAGCCGCAATGTTATTTACACCTGTAATGGAGAAATATTTACCCCAGTTGCCTACCGTGTTGTTGGTTACTGGGCTGCTAATGTGGTGGTAACCGCTGGCACCGCCAATGTATCTTTCTACATTAATTTTTCCAGTTAATGCACCTCCGTTTTCTTGAATCAAGGCCGTTTTGCTGGCGGTTGATTTCAACGTCACTTTGCCGTTGGTGGTTAAAGTACCGCTGGTTTTTTTCAAGATACCGGTAACCGCAATGCTATCTACCAAGATATTATCTGCCGCTAATGGCCCTACGGAATGATTGCCAGCTACCTCCAAGTTGTTGAACAGGGTGTAACCACTTAAAGTGGCCGCACTGCTGCTTTGCAATACCACGGTGCCATTGCCGGTGAGGGCAGGAACTCCATTGTTTACCCAATTGCCCGATACGTTGAGCGTACCGCTAACAGTGAGCGAAGCCCCGATTCCGATGGTCAGGTTTTTCACATTGGCCGTGCCACTGATCACTGGCTTGCGAGCGGTATTGGCAATGATGGCATCTGTAGAAGCTGTAGGTACTACAGCAGAACTCCAGTTGCTTGCCGTGTTCCAATCGGTGGAGGTAACGCCCGTCCAAGTGTTGGTGCAAGGGGTTATGGTCAATACCAAGGTTGCCGTGCTATCACATCCACCGGCGTTAACCAAAGTTTTGGTGTAAGTACCGCTTGTAGAGTAAGTAGTACCGTTCCAAACATAGCTGCCGCAATTGCTTGCCGTGGTGCTGCTTGTTGTGGGTTGGTTAATGGTCAATTCCAAAGTAGCTGTACTATCACAACCACCTGCGTTGACCAAAGTTTTGGTGTAGGTGCCACTTGTGGTGTACGTAGTGCCATTCCAAGTATAGCTGCCACAGGCAGATTCCGTGGTGCTGCTGGTTGTAGGTACACAACTTGAAATCACAGTAATATCTAAAGTAGTACTTGCGCTACCGCCAGCGTTGCTGCCTGAAACTGTGTAGGTAGCTACCGCGCTTGGTACTGAAGGTGTACCGCTTATGATACCAGTGTTGGCATCAATGCTTAAACCTGTAGGTAATGCAGGGGCAATGCTGTAATTGGTTGCAAGTACCGTAGGGGTTATTTTGTAAATGATACCATTATAATCCTCATTAAAGTAAACAGCCCCATTTTTATCTTTTGCTAATCCTGCACGGACCCCGAATGATGTGGAATTATAAATAATAGAAATAGAACCGTCTGGTGCAATCTTTTTAATCGTACCATTTGTGTCACCATCGCCACCGCCTGATTCTGCTACATATATATTACCGGAAGCATCTACAACTACGTCTGTAGGGTTTTTAAGTCCACTAGCAATGGTGGTGGTATTTCCAGCTAAATCAATTTTATAAAGACTTCCAAACCGATTTGTTACATATACATTACCAGTTGCATCAACACCAACACCTTTAGGACGTCTTATGCCTGAACCTATATATGATTTTGAACCATTCGCAGCAAATTTGATTACGCCATTATAGAAGTCAACAACAAATAAATTTCCATAAGCGTCAGCTTCAATATCAGTATAAAAATCATCCCCTATTAAACCAATAATTGTATAACTACCATCTTGCGCTAATTTAAAAATGTAATTCGATCCTATTTGAGCGATAACAAATAGATTGTCTCTACCATCAACAGTCACTGCGCTGATAGTTGGACTCATTATATCATTCACTAAGATTTCCGAGACCATTCCATTTGGAGCTATCTTTTTAAGTGTGAGTGAGCCATCGGCAACATATACATTTCCATTTGCATCAACTGCTTGGTTATAAGGCATCGATAATCCTGACGCAACAACAGTAGGTGTATTTGAAACAATTGGCGTTAAAGGACTTATTGCTGTAAATTGGTTAAACGTGTTCGGCGTTGTATAAGAGAATTGGCTTGGCGGGGCAAAGCTTAGCTGTAGGGTAGCCACACTGTCGCAGCCAGTACTGTTGCCGCCAACAAAGGTTTTGGTGTAAGTGCCAGGAGTAGTATAAGTAGTTCCGTTCCAAACATAGCTGCTGGTGTTGGAAGTTACGTTTGTGGTACTGGTACTTGGTTGATTAATCGTCAATACCAAAGTAGCCGTGCTATCACAACCACCTGCGTTTACCAAAGTTTTGGTGTAAGTACCGCTTGTGGTGTAAGTAGTACCGTTCCAAACATAGCTGCCGCAATTGCTAACTGTAGATGTACCCGCGCTTGGTTTATTTACCGTCACGTTTGCAGTGGCAGTTCCTGTACAGCCGATTGCATTGGTGGCAGTTACGGTGTAGCTGCCGCTTGTGGCAAAGGTGTTAGCTGCCGTTGTTGGGGTGTTGCCACCAGTCCAACTATAGCTATTGCCGCCTGTTGCGGTTAGGGTTACGTTGTCGCAACCTGTTGTTGTGCCAGAGATGGTTGGATTAACTAATGAAATATTACCAATATTACCTACGCCCCCAGAGAAAGTTGGGGTGCCAAAATATGGATGATTACTCCAACCTGTTGTTGGGAAATAGGTGGCACTTCCATCGTTGGAAGAATAAATAACTTGTTCAATTAAATCACCATCAATGATTTCGGACTGCATGACATTCCAACTACTTCCTGTCCACCTTAAATAAAAATTGTTTTGAGCCCTATACCATTGTTGAACTCCATTGTGAGTTCCGTTGGGTTTGTAAGTGCCTGAAAAAATTACAGAAGACACTTCTATATCGCTTGGTGTGTAAGTTGTAACACATGGCACTACGGTCAATGTAGCCGACACACTACCACTTGCATAACAACCATTGGCTGCTTGCGAAGCGGTAATGGTAGCGGTACCTGCACCAATTATGGTTAGTGTGCTGCCACTCACCGTAGCTACCGAAGTATTGCTACTCGTGTAGGTGAAGACTCCCGTACTGTTTGAAGTGGGTGCAGTTAAAGTGAAAGGTGCTGATTGTGTACTAACCGAAGGCAAAGAGAGTGTACCAATTGTTGGTGCATTGGCAATAATCGTCAACACCAAAGTAGCCGTACTATCGCAACCTGTTGCGTTTGTTAAACCCGTTTTGGTGTAAGTGCCACTAGTAGTATAGGTAGTGCCATTCCATGTGTAGCTGCCGCAAGCACTATGGGTTGTGCTGCTGCTTGTAGGCACACAGTTTACCACAATGCTTAGGATAGAGGTTGCAGTACCGCCTGCATTGGTGGCAGTTACCGTATAATTTTTAGCTGCACTAACAACGGTGGGCGTACCACTGATGGTACCCGTATTTGCATCGATGCTTAAACCTGTAGGTAGAGCAGGCGAAATGCTATAGTTGGTAACTGCACCGCCACCTGCGGTACTAATTTTCTTTACTGCATTGTTCCCTTGGTCAGCCACGTATATATTGCCATCAGCATCAAACGCAATATCAGAGGGATATAAAAACCCAGAACCCAATGTGCTGGTAGAACCATCAGTTGCCAATTTAGTAATGCCCACATTGACTCCACCACCATCGGAATAATAGATATTGCCTGCTGCATCTACCGCGACACCACCACCAGCAAGTAGTCCAGAAGCAATAATGGAAATATTTCCATTGGTAGCTATTTTTCTTACAATACCATTGGTGCTACTTACATATTTATTACCCACAGCATCTATTGCAATCGTAGAAGTATTGAAATTGAATTGTCCGTAAGCAATCACTCCATTGTTATAAGTGTAAATTCGATTATTTTCAGCATCTGTACAATAAACTATACCAGCAGCATCTACGGCTACGCCTCTTGGGTTTCCAAAATTGTGCGGTTTGAAATCAATGAGGGTAGTGACAGTTCCATCAGTAGCAATTTTTTTAAGCGCATTACCTAAATAATCTGCTACATAAACAATTCCCGAGGCATCAACAGCAACACTGGCAGGTCTATTAAAACCGCCACCAAGTGTGGTTACAGTGCCATCAGTTGCAATTTTCTTGATCGCATTGTTTCCATTGTCTGCCACATATACATTTCCTTTTGTGTCAACAGCGACTCCATAAGGATAGTTAAACCCTGTCCCAATTGAACTAACGGTTCCTGCCACTGCCGCCGCTTTGGGGCTTAGTGGTGCAATGCTTGTTCCTATTGAAAAGGTATTGGGGGTGGTATAGCTAAAATTGCCCGGGGCAATAAAGTTTAAGTGCAATGTAGCCACGCTGTCGCATCCGGCACTGCTGCCTGCTACAAAAGTTTTGGTGTAAGTGCCTCCCGTGGTATATGTTGTGCCGTTCCAAACATAGCTAGCTGTTGCAACATCTTTGTTGGTTGTGCTTGTGGCATTAGCACCGCATGCAACCCCAATATTGATTGTAGCAGTTGCAGTACCTGAAAGGTTAGTGGCTGTGACGGTGTAATTAGTCGCAGCACTGTAACGGGTAGGTGTACCAGTGATAACGCCTGAAGTAGTGTTAAACACTAAACCACTTGGTAGGCTTGGCGAAATGCTATAGCTACTTACTGCTCCTGGTGCTGCTGCAATAGCACTCACATTGGCATTACCAACATATAAATTTCCAGCAGCATCAATAGACAAAGCAGTTGCCCAATCGAACCCTTTGGCTACCGTAGTGGTAACTCCATATTTATCAATTTTTTTAACCTCGGCTTGGTAAGCACTATTGACATAGTAAACATTGCCAGCAGCATCTACCGTAATGCCAGTAAGGAAATTTATTCCGGATGCGAGCGTAGTAATAGTGCCATTGCTAGCCACTTTTAAGATAGCGTGGCTACCATTATCTGCCACATAGAAATTTCCGCTGCCATCTAAAGCTAAAGCAAATGGTCTGGTGAAATTACCTGTACCAACTATGGTGGTTAGCGTACCATTAGCAAACTTTTGGAGTGTATTGTTAGTCGATTCCGTAAAATAAATGGTAGTTCCTGCTGCATCTACTACAATACCAACAGGGCTCAGATTAAGACTTGTCATGTCTTTTAGAGTGCTTACAGTGCCATTGATCGCAATTTTCTTAAGCGCATGGTTATACCTATCCGCCACATAAATATTGCCCGCAGCATCTTGCGCCAAACCATAAGGATTATTAAAGCCAGTTGCGATGGTGGTGATTGTGCCATCCGTAGCTATTTTCTTCACAACTTGATTGTAAGTATCTGCCACATATACAGTGCCATTGGCATCCACGGTTAGCCCATTGGCAGTATTAAAGCCCGACCCCAACGTAGTAACCGTGCCTTCTGGAACTATTTGTGGAGTAAGCGAGGCTATAGCTGTTCCTACGGTAAAACTGCTAGGGGTGGTGTAAGAGAATTTGCCAGGCTTGTTAAGCGTAGTCACGGTTAAGGTAGCGGCTGCAGTGCCACTCGTGTAAATGCCGCTCGCTGCTTGCGTAGCCGTGATTGTGGCAGTTCCTGCTGCAACTATCGTAACGGTATTGCCACTTACGGTGGCTACCGCAGTGTTGCTGCTACTATAGGTAAACGCCCCACTGCTGTTAGAAGTAGGATTGGTGATAGTGAATGGTGCATCAGCATTATTAACAGCAGGCAAACTAAGCGTGCCAATGGTTGGGGTAACCTTGGTTACGGTCAGTGTAGTCGTTGTGTTATTGCTTGCAGCATTAATGAGGGCATTACCTGCATAAGCATAAGTAATGGTATAAGGCGTAGCCGAATAAAGAATTGTGCTTGTATTGAAGCTAACGGAAAAAGCCCCATTGCCACCGGTGGTGGTGGTGGTGCTTGTTGCGCCATTAATAGATACGGATACCGTTTCCCCATTTGGAACACTTGTAGAACCAGCGTTGATGCTACCCGAAAGGATAATCGTTGCTGTTCCATAAACAATGGTTTGAGATGCCGAAACGCCTGTAATTGTTGAATTTGCGGTCACTTTTACTGCGCCAGATACGTTGCTGGCCACATTGTTATAGCCGTTAGAAACCACACAATAGTAATAGAGCGTGCCTGCGGTGCTGGTGGATGGCGTATAGTTAGCGTTGGTAGCACCACTGATCAAGGTGCCGCCCGTGTTGCTGGCTGTTGTGTTAGCATACCATTGATAGCTCGTTGCGTTAGAGGCCGAAACAGACAATGCCGTGGCACTTCCGTCCTGAACAACAGATTGAGCGGTCGCGGCAGGTTGCCCAGTGATCGTGATTTGATAATTGAAAAAATAACCTTTTTGGTTGCTTACCAATGTTTGCAAATTGGCAGAAGATGTTGTGTTGTTGTTGAAAAGAATCAATTCAGGTGTCCAAAAGTTGCCAGAACCGCCGCCGTCGTTCCTGTTGCCCACCATCATGGCGTTGCCCCCATCAAAATAAACACCAGACCCTAAGCCAGCACCGCCAATGTTGGAACCATTCAGGAAGGAATACATGCCCTGACCAGGATTGAGTACGAAGCTATACACCGATGCGGCCACTGCACTACTTATATCAGAACGAGGATTGGTGGTGTTTAGACCGATGCCCGAAAGCGACTGGCTGGCAGCACTTCCTGCATAGAGCATACCACTACTGTTGGTGAAATCGAAAGGACTTGGATAATTCGTGTTGCTCCCGGAAGAAGTGCCAGATTTGGTAACGAAAGAAGAAGATGTGCCGCTATTGCCTTTTGCTACGCCCGACATCCAAGTGCCCGATGGAAACAAAGTGGCTTTTACCGTAGCCAGATTAGCCGCTCCGAAATAGAGCGAAGGCCTGCCAGAGCCAGAAACCGTATTGATGCTTCCATTACTGATAAGAGAGGGTTGCGAACCGCTGTTGCTTTGGGTAAGGTTGTAGCCACTGCCACTTTGGTCATACCAGATAGACACGGAAGCATTGGTACTACCGTTGAGGATACTTCCGAGCGTGGTTGTACCGTTTTTACTGCCCGGCGTGCCGGAAGGATTGGCACTAGAGATAATTGAACTGGTGCTGATAATGCCATTGAAAGCTTCGGGCCACACATCGTAGCCAGTGCCCCCAATATTGATACGCACCAATGGGCCCGTGTAGGTGCTGCTCAATTGGCGAAGACTGTAAGCTGTGGTTGCTACGTCATTAGAAAGCCCAGCCTTATCGAGCTTGTTCTGCGCCTGCGTTCCAATAACGAGCAAGCCACAGATGAAAAATAGAAGAAAGCGAAATTGCTTTGACATACTTGAATTGATAATTTAGTTAGAAACTTTAAGGTGTAAAATGAATCACTGAAAAACGTGAAATAGCAATGGCTATTACTAGCTCAGGAAGAATCAAAAACAGCGTTTGGTTGGTACATAAAGAACCTTATTATTATTTATGGTAAAGAGTAATTAAAGAGATGAAACCTAATTTCAGTGCCATTGAGTTTTGGCATTTTTGCTCGACAAAGTCAAGCAGCGTATTGATTGTTGAGTAATGCACGATTGTTCTATTCATACCATAGTAAGAGGTCTAAAAAAACGTGTGGTTAGTGGGGCATTTTGACCAAAACAGCGACCTATAATCGCCAGCTTGGAATGGTGGTGCAAAAATGTAGGGATTTATATTGGAGCATAGGGGGCATATTGACCATTTTCGTAGGGCATTTTGACCTTTTTTGCCAGTTTGACCAATATGCCCTACATGATGGGTGGTTGCCACGAATGCACGAATGGATCATTTTGGTGGTTGCCACGAATGCACGAATGAATCATTTTGTAGGGACGTTGCACGCAACCTCTCTACAGGACGAAAAATAGACCGAACGGATACATCCATCATCGGATTATTCTTGCTTTCGTTGCGAAATGGGAATGGTAGAGACTTTGCATGAAATGTCTCTACAACCAACCACCAAATTACTGATTGTATCGAACTACATTTTTGATAACAATCTAGAATCACACATTCATGTATCTCTATGCATCAACCTCTTTGCAATGGATTAGTACCATTACCAATCACAGTATCATGAATTCATTTTTAACCCTTTCAAAAAAAGATGAAATAACCATTACCACTTGTGATTAACTACTTTCATATCAGAATCATTCCGCTAGGAAATAGACAGGGCATGCCTTGTCTCTACAATTATCATCTGCTTCATAAACCCATAAAATAGGTAGCTAAACAAATCATTTGCGCCCCGACAAAAAAGATGATATAATCACTAACCACTTACAACTAACCACTAGCCACTAACCCTTTTCTTTTCTTACTTCCGAAGGCGAGATGACGTAGCGTTCTTTGAACCAGAAATTAAAATGCTTTCGGTCGCTAATGCCCACTTGGCTCATCACTTCGTTTACCATTAAGTGGGGCTGGGTTTGGAGGAGATGATGGGCAATTTCTATGCGGCGCGTGCGGATATATTGCACGGGCGATAAATTGGTGAGCTCTTTTATTTTTCGGTAAAATGTAGTCCGGCTCATGGTGTGCTTGGTAGCCAATTCCTCAATGGAAATGTTGCTATTACTCACTTGACTAAGAATGTCTTGGTCTAGTTGATGTAAAAATTTTTGGTCGATTGGTGAAAGCAAGGGGGAATAGTTATTAGTTGTTAGGGTCGCAGGTTTTGTAGAAACAGGGTATGCCCTGTTTCTAGGGGGTGTGGGGTTGGTGTTTTTAACAGCATATAATAGAGGATTAATTGACCATTGGATTGGAAATATTTCTAGTTGCAAAAATGGGGGGTTGGCAAATGGCAGAGGGGGGGCATTTTGACCATTTTCGTAGGGCATTTTGACCATTTTTAGATTGGCAACGGTAGGAATTTGTACAAAAGCGGTTTTTGGGGCTAAAGGAATGGTAGGTGATAAGTTTTGGGTGGCATAGTGTGTAGAAATAAAACTCCACATAAGACAAAACCCTGTATTAAATTCATGATAGGATAATTGAATCACCGATTAATTGTAGAGCAGTTAGTAGAAAATCATACCCCGCCACGGCAGGAAACAACCCCACCATTACCATACTAAAATATTGGCTGTAAACATTGTAACTACCATTTCCCAATTTTTTGAGTGCAAAAAAGATTTTCGCAGTCATTAGTTAAACCTCACCCCAACCCCTCTCCAAAATGCGAGGGGCAAAACGAAAAACTTTTATGCTCCCAATTTTTTTTTAGCCCGTAAGTAGAAATTTTCTATTATTGCTCTATATATTTTACGCTTTATTTATTTTAAACTACTATTTAAAACATTTCAAGTATGAGTGATAACAACAAGAATCTTCCTACCCAGCCCAACGACGGGGGCGGCGATAAACATTACATCGACATCCAAGAGTTTATTTCCAAAGCTTCTACAGCCGTAATCAATGGTCAAGAAGCTAACATTCAGCCGTACCTTGCAGCCAGGGGCTATACGGACAAAGAGTTGCAAGCAGCTAAGGTTAAACTAGACCAATTAACTGCTCTTAACCAAGCACAATCAAAAGAGCAGGGGGAAGCCAATCAAGTGTATAAAGATTTTGATGATGAAAAAGCAATAGCCCACCCCATTTACATTGACCATTTAGATATTGCGCGCATCGTGTTTAAGAACAATGTAGTAGCCCAAAAAGAATTGCATTTGGGCAACAAACGCAAAAAAAGCATCATTGGTTATTTAACGGAAGCATTGGATTTTTATAACGTTTTAAATGGTAATGCTGCTTACAAAGCAGAGATTGCCAAAAGGGGTGTTACCCAAGCAGAGATTTCTGAAGGCTTTGATGCTTACACTAAATTGGCTGCTTTAAACAGAAAGAAAAAGAAGGAAGGAGGTGAAGCACAGATGTCAACCAAAGTGCGGGATAAAGCCTACGATGAATTGGACGAATGGTATAGTGAATTTAAAACAATTGGCACTATTGCTTTGAGGTCTGTGCCACAGTTGAGAGAAAAATTGGGTTGGCTAGAACGCTAAACATTCATCACTACACCAAATAGAAAAGGCATTGCATTCCAGCACCTTTTCTTCCAAATACAAAGCCCCTACTAATTGGTAAGTTAGTCGGGGCTTTTTGTTGATGCCCCCATTAATACAACAAGTCTCTCTCAATAACCATCGATCACCAAAAAAAGCAGCTAATTATCCAAGACAAATAAGCAAGTAACTCCCTGAAATTGAAGGGTAATGGAATAATCAAGTAATTGGCATGGTAGAAAATAGTTCAAGAACAATGTTTTAAGACAGAGAACCTGGTTCCCGAGCATTTCCTTGTGGTCCCCGACCATTTTTGAGTGGACACATAGCATTTCCTTGTGGTGCCTGACCATTTTTGAGTGGACACATAGCGTTTCCTTGTGGTGCCTGACC
>JAIXOJ010000020.1 GCA_027486835.1 Chitinophagaceae bacterium | reverse complement strand
TCATAAACTTTGAGTTTAGGGTCATAAAACTTGAGTTTAGGGTCATAAAACTTGAGTTTAGGGTCATAAAACTTGAGTTTAGGGTCATAAAACTTGAGTTTAGAGTCATAAACTTTGAGTTTAGGGTCATAAAACTTGAGTTTAGGGTCATAAAACTTGAGTTTAGGGTCATAAACTTTGAGTTTAGGGTCATAAAACTTGAGTTTAGGGTCATAAACTTTGAGTTTAGGGTCATAAAACTTGAGTTTAGGGTTATAAACTTTGAGTCTAGGGGCTATCCATTTATTTCAACCTTTATAGAGTTTCATATGCTTTTGCTTTTTTCTATTGCAACACCGTCTCCTTCGTAAAGTATTACTATAGGGTTAAAAAAGAAAATGGAGTCGAGAATTTGTATAATTCGAACATTGTAGAAATTTTTACATATGGATGCTACCAAATACGATAAGTCTTCTTTGTGTACACTAAAGCTTGATATATGGTAGTTGAATAAGTAGTTTTTGCATGGAGTTGTAGCTGAAAGCAGGGTACTGATAAATTATTTACCCTAACGAGCTACTCCACAAATATGTAGCAATCAATATCGCTTATGTTTTAAGCATACGGTAATTGGATGTATAAAGTTGCTATAATCTAATACTGCCACTATTTTTGATACTTTATACATTACTCCCGTGGGTAGTTGGTGTAGTGCTTTTTACTTTGAATAAATTGTTCCCATTCATGTAATAAGCATTTTTCTGAAGTTGTGGCACTAGATTTACTGATTATTATAACCCATCCTAATTAGATTCCTATTTTGTATTTATTACTTCCAATGCAAATTCCAGCCATTTATAGGATGGAACACTTTCATCAATGAAGAAGTCCGGCTGAAGGCCGTAATCATCAATTGCTAATTTGGGTATTCTAAAACTTTTTGAAGTGGCGTAAAATAAGGTGAAGTGATTGCTAGGACTTGTAACATTATTTAAATTAGAAAAGTCCAAAGCACCTGTAGTTTTTTGCCCAAATAGTTTAACTTTTTTACTTTGTTTTGCCATTAAAGTAAACTGTTCAGCTGTACTTGCATTACGTCCATCAATCAATATTGCTACTTGTTGTGGATTGGGAAGAACTTCAGTTAATGAATCAATTACAACCATTTGCTTAGCTTCATTTAGGTTTACAAAGTGTCCCAAATTGGCATTTAATTTGTTTTGCATGTCTCTAAAACCCTGTTTTTCCTTTTCAGAAAACCCAGGTAGGTTGATTATCCAGTTATATCTAGCATTGTTTAAAGGGGTCGATAAATAGGTTATCCACATAGAACGTATTGGGTTCGTGTATAATAAGGGAGTAATTGACGTATAGCATCTGTCAGCCCCCCCTCCATTCCCCCGAATATCAATTACTAGATTTTTTGTAGAAAGAAACAATTGGCGATTAGAATTTACAAGACTATCAATTATAGTAATAAAGTTATTTTCAAACGATGGAATGCGAAATACTATAGTTGTTGAATCTATTTTTTTGATAACAGGACTGGGTGAGTTTAATAAGGCAAGCTTTTCTTCTAAATCCACATCTGTTTCAAAATATGGACTTATTCTTTTCCAATAGATGCCAAAAGCATACAAGAAAGTGTTTCGAATTAAATAGGATGGTTCAAATTGTTGCTCCGCAATTGTATGATCTCCTATAAAATAAACGCCTTTTTTAGAAGAATTTTTTTCGACAGGAAATGAGAATTTAATTTGACCCAATTTCCATAGTTCATTTTTTGAAGTAATCACAAAAGCTACATACTCATTATGAACCTTTTTTATGCCTACATTATAATTTCCATTTGTCCAAATTCCTTCAAATGTGGCTTCTTTTAAACTTTTAACAGCTGTTTGAAATGAATCAATATCAATAATCAGTTTGGATATTGTAGAAGTAATGGTACCTACGCTGTCTGTTTTTGTTGCAGTAGGGCGTTTTTTTTTGGTCGGTCATTGCTACTGCTAAATGCCCTTTTCTGTAAAATTTAATCCATAAATTCAGATAATCAAAGCATTGAAATACATCTTTGGTTTTGTCAAATTCTTTTTCCCATTTTTTATTATGCATATCAATTGCTTCCTGCCCATATTTTTCAAGGTAAAAGGGATAGCCGGCATCATTTTTTTCAAACACATCTTTTATCCATTTGTATTCCTCCACACAGTTGCATTTTTGTCCAATAATTTCTAAAAAAGGGATAAAACAAATACCATTAAAACAAAAAATATACTCATTAAATCTTATTAATATTATTTGATTGTTAATAAATTCACTCAAGGGGCTTGTACAGACTCAATTAATTATATGACTATAATTTTAGAATCATATTGAATAATATAAAAAACAAAATTTTAAGTCTGAGAAATTGCATTTCAGTCTCACATTATTCGAAAATTAATTTAATTTATTCTATTTCAAATCAGGAACATCTTCCAACCGATAATAAATTGGAAGTCCACGTTCTTTAGCAATTTTCACATCATTGTCCGCTCCAATCGAAGCTCCTTCTAATCGAAGAACCGCGTCACACTTTTCAAGAAGCCGATGCGCAACAGGATATTGTATTTCGTCCCAAATACTATCGCCAATTTTTGTCGATCCCGCCAAGTGCATTAAAGGCAACGCAACCCATTCCCCGATCATTGGGATATGTCCCTTACGAAACAATGGCAAAGCAACAGACTCAAGGTTGTCCAAATTTTTCTTTATCAAAACCGGGTCGTCATTGGTCCCCCCTCTGTAGGGACCAGCAATAAGAATCATCATAGTTGTAAGATATTTTGAGTTATAGTATGTTGTTGAGTTTGATGTATTGTAGAAGCATGATTGTTTTTCCGTCTTTAATTGCTCCATTATTTATCATGTTCATCGCTTCATCTATTCCGATTTCGAGTACTTCAATATTTTCTTCTTCGTGTTCTACTCCACCACCCTCTGTTACTTTCATTTCTTTTGCATATTCGGCAATGAAGAAATAGAGCATTTCTGATACCGAACCAGGAGACATGTAGGCTTCAAATATTTTTCGCACATCAGATATTTTGTAGCCTGTCTCCTCCTCTGTTTCTCTTCTGATACAATCTTCTGCATTGTCTTTGTCCAACAGTCCCGCACAAGCTTCAATCAACATTCCTGATTCATTACCATTGATGAATGTAGGCATCCGAAACTGTCTTGTAAGAATCACTGTTTGCTGAATTTTGTTGTAGAGTAAGATAGTTGCCCCATTACCCCTATCGTACACTTCTCTGCTTTGTGTGATTATGGTGCCGTCTTTTTTGGAGTATTCATAGGTTATTTTGCGCAGCACTTACCAATTGTAAGAAAGGACTTGGGTGTCTATTATTTTTAAATTCTCTATCATATTTCACTAGTCATTTTATTTTGACTTTAAAAATTTACATGCTAAAATATATTCTGGGGTTCTTAGCATAATCCCAATCAACTTTGACTGATTTGTAAAAGGTAATAGTTCTAAGTCGTATCGTAGCCTAACGCAAAATCCCTTTTTTAAATTCAAAAGCTATTTTTCCATTTGCGCTAAAAGCTCTTTTGCTTGTTCAAAGTGTCTTTGTTCGTGTGATACAATTATGTCGAATGCAGTTTCTAAATTGTAAACTATATATCTATTGGCTGGTGATGAAATTACAATTCCTTTCCCAACGAGTTCTTTTGCATCATTTATTTTTTGTTTGAGTTTTCTTTGGTGAATTTCAAACTTTTCAATAATCCCATCAATTAATTTGATATTGGTTGGCTCCCAGATAGGAAATGTCTTCATTTTTTTCTGTCTGTTCGGATTTACTGCATTCAAAATTGTGTTTCCAAAAAATCTAACTATAAAATTAATTCTGGTAATGAAAGGTTTTTTATATCCCCCTATTTTAATGGATGAAAATACAGGAAAATAAGTTTCATTAACTACTATCAAATGATTTAAATTTTGTGCAATGCTCCAAGTACTCGAATTGGGCTTCCAATTCAATTGTTCACTTGTCAATCTACCAAATTCATGCACAACTTGTTCCGTAACGCTATCTATGGCTATTGTCCAATTTTTCATTTCAATTTTTATTTTGTTTGTTCATTTTGATACAACATACAATAGTAGGCAACTTGATATATATCCGAAAATACCCTAAATACTACACTATAACATTGTTTATTTTTATTCATTATTCAAATTTTTATGCCTAATCCTAAATTAGAGCATACATATGTACAAATTTTGAGAAAATATTCGTTATACTCCATTATTCCCAATCATAGTTATTACCTGAGGAATTACTTGTTATTTAGTATTCCATAATAAATTAAGTCTACAATTTCCCCTGATGTTGTCTTATAATCCATTCTTATAATTCCTTCTTTTACAAAACCACATTTCTCTGCAATAGCCTGTGTTGGTTTATTAGTATAATGTGTCCTAAGAAAAATTTTTTTAAATTCAAAAGTTTCAAAGCAATAGTCAAGAAAAAAATTCAAAGCTTTTTTTGTCAGACCTTTTCCCGTAAATTTTTCATCTGTAAAAAAACCAATTTCAGTTTTAGGAATTGTCCAATCCAGATTTTTTAAATCAATGAACGCTGCAAATTCATCTACTGAATTGTCTATTAAGACAAATGGATAATATTGTTTAGCTGCTCTTTTAGATATTAATTCAGTTAAAAAAAAATCAGTTTCAGAAAGGTTAGATGTCCTTGAAACTGTCCCTACAAAAAAATCTTCCAATCTTCTTCTGTTTCTTTCTACCAAATCGAAATATGGCTTTAGATCACTTATTTCCAATGGTCTGATTATATAATTTTCAAAGTATATCACAATAAATTTTTATTATTTAATAAATTCTAAAGTTCATTTAATGATAGACAGTTTATTTCTGTGTCAGGTTGGGGAGTTCGTCCAGACTATAATAAATTTTCAATCCACTTTCTTTTGCAATTTTTATGTCATTATCTGCTACATTTGATGCTCCCTCAATCCGAAATACAGCGTCACACTTTCCAAGACTTTGATTAGCAAAAGGATATAAAATACTGTTTTCAATCTCATTTGAACCTTCTGAGTTCAATATTGATAAAGCAACCCATTCTCCAATCAAAGGAATATGACCTTTACGAAACAAAATCAAAGCAATATTTTCAATATTTTCTAATTTATTTTTAATTGAAATTGAGTCCTCCTTTGATTCTTCTCTATTAGGATCTGCTATAAGAATCTTCATAAATTACTAAGCATTTTTCAAGTTAAGTAAATAGGTTATTTTTTTTGGAGTCTTTTGTCCCTCAACTTCCAGTCGTTCACAATGTTTAGACAAGTTTTCTTTACTTAACTTCTATATATTCCCTAGTGTACAATTTAATTTGTTTTATTAACTGTTCGGAGTACTATATTTCAAAAATTATTTATAGACAATTGATTTTTTACATCGATTGATGTATGTAGTCCGAGAATTTCGTTTCCGGCTTTCCCAATTCATTCCAAGTTTTGCTCGCCCTAAATTCCTCTGGATAATTGTTCAATGCTTCGCAAATATTTGCTCCATAATTGAACTTATTGGTAAACCCTCCGAGCAATTTCATTAGACCAATGGGAGCTTTCATAATTTTCACTTTCTTTTTTGTGTAGTTCCTTACATAAAATTCGGCGGCATCATCGGCCGTGTAGCCTTCGGGACCTTGTACAACGTACTCATTATTCCCATTATCCAACTGAAATGCTTTTACAACTTGTTTGCCATAGTCGCTGCCCGAAATTAAATGCATTTTATGGTTGGATTTCCCAGCAAGTGCGATATAGTCTCCTTGGCGATAAGCACCTTTGTCAAAACATTCCATAAAAGTTGAAGGATAAAAAATAGAATGGTGAAGTCCGCAGTATTTGATCTTCAAAACCGCACTCTGTTTGATCTCGAAAGCCCACCAATAAAAATCGTTTTGTCCTTGATACAAATGAACCAAGGAAGACAAATAACCAATTCTTTTTACGCTTGAATTTTTAACGACTTTGATAATGTTATCAAGCCCGTCTCTTTCTGGTTGAAAGTCATATTTCCCGCTTTTTTGTTCAACCGATAGGTTTAAATAAAGTCCGTCCTGTCCTTCTAAAAGTTGGATGATGCTATTTACGTCTGCAAGGTCGCCTTGCACAATGCGGACATTAGGCCCAAACAATCCGATTGCTTTTTCGGGGTTTCTTGCAAACAACGTTACTTCAAAACCTGCTTTCAGGAATTCTTTTGCAACAGGTTGTCCCAACATGCCTGTTGCCCCGACGATAGCTATTTTTTTCATACTTATTTTTTTAATTATCTATACTTCTCATTCAAATGGACAAAACCAGTAATAAACCCAAGATGACAAAGCATCCTCCCCATGAATTACCGCAATGCCGGAAATATTAAAAAAACGAATTTCAACGAACATCGGCTTGTCTTTTTCATTGTATATCACAGCAACGGGAATCATTGGGAAATCATCTTGTAGGCTGGTTTACAAACAATGGCATGCCAACCGCCTTCTATGAGGAATACCCTTTCTTTATTGTCGAGGAAACTTTTCGTAATCTTAATAATATGCTGGTCCCTGAACTCATTTGCCCTTTGATTGATACATTGTAGATCGTTTTATTGTTTTTGGACTGGAATTCACTTGCGTAAAATTGTCATATGAAATGGTTTGCCAAACTTTGTTTTATATAGTTTATAAAAGTAGGGAAGTGTCTGCTGTTTTTTGTTCAGCTTTAGTCCTTCATCCAAAAGACTATTTATCATGATAGGAAAACGGGTCTCGAAATTTTCATTATTATATTGTAGCATTGTTATTTGAAGCCCCAAAGTAGCAAGCATTATATCCTCTATCTTGAAGGTTGATAATAAGAATTTATACTTTTCCTCTGTCTTTGGTTCAATGTTAGCAGCATGGATTTTTAGGCTGTCGGCAATGTATTTAGCAAGCCCCATTTCAAAATATGTTCCGACTGTTTCTTCTTGTGTTTTTTCAGTGGCTATACCATCCCCCTCATAAAGCACTACAGAGGGTTTACTTGAACAGATAAGATCGCGAATCATTTTTATTTGCGGGTCTTTATAATCATTGGTATGGTTGCTCCCAAAAACAATAAGCCTGCCGTCCTTGCCATAATAGGTTACAAAAGGCAATTTGATTTTTAATCCTTGGAGTCTAGCGTACGATGTTGTTGGAAATTTTGGTACTTGTCTGATTGAAGAGGTAAAAAAAAATTAAATAAAACAACTACTATTATTTTCATTTTAAAGGTATTTTTGTTTCATCAAGTGACAAATAATCTCATTTCTTCGAATCCCAAAACAACACTTAACCCATTTCATAACCATACGCAACAATTAATTGGCGCTAAAGTAGAGTAACAGCAAATAGTTAGACCATTGACTATTCTGAAATGTACTACAATGTAATGCCAAGCGCATTATTTTGATATTAAACCGTTATACCTCAGCCTCCTTATTTCTATTTTTTAGATCAAAACCTACTATAAAATAAAACGTTTATTGTTTTATTGCTTAAACTAAAATGGCATTCATTATCATAAATATTCTTTTGTGGGGCAAGCATAAAGAACTGTTTCTAAATGTTTATAGATTATCAACCACCGCAATTCCTATCGCTATAATTTATACTTGTTTTTCCTTGCCATCTTTCTTGCTAGGAAAAAAGAAAAGTTTGGCGCAAAACAAACGGTTTACCCCCAATAAAGGGTTCATTAGTATTCGTTGCATCGAAAACAAAATGCTTTTCAAGTATCTCCGTTCTAGAAAAGTAAATTAAAAATGACTCGGAAAACTTTTTCCGCCAATGGTTTTGTGCCAATTGTGTATAACACCGTCCTCCAGAATTACCATATTGGCAACTTGGCTAATAAAAAGACACATTCCATAAAAGATCAGATTGCATGGTAACACTTACCAACCATAAGATTATTGATACAAAAGCACCTGATGGAGCGTCCGAAGCATCAGATGTAGAAAGCTAGACACTGGATACACAAAAAAAATGTCAGAGATAGTCCACCCAAGAGTCAAAATGATTACCACAAGCATCGAAAGGTTCAAACCGTCAGTCAGATTGTCCGTTCTATTAGTCGGAAGGTTCTCCCGTTCGGTCGGAAAGTCCACTCTCAAAGTCGTAAGGATCACCCGCATAGTCTGAAGGTTTTCCCGTGCGGTCAGAAGGTTCATCCGGGTGGTCTAGGGATTCACCAAAAGTTCGCAAATGATAATCCAATTTTTGGAAAGCGTTAAATAAGTAAACACTTATTTTCTTAAGTAGGCTGCTTAAATAACTTAACAAAATACAATATTACACCCGAAAAGTTTTTTTATTAATAAAATTACAGCTATTTTTTTGGGTATTGATTGACTTTAGCATATCAAATGAAATAGCAAAAAAAATTTAGCCCCTTTCAAAACATCTGGTTTTCGCATATGCAAAATCTATGTTTTAGTCTCTCCTGATACAATATTAAAACTGCTAATTTCGGATATAAATTACTAAAAGAGGGCTGTTAACTCACTTTATGTTTGTTTGCATATACCACTCGTAAATACAAATCAATGACCTATGTCGGACAGCACGTTCTGTCCCAATTACCTTCTTTATATTCCATAATTCAGCTTTCCCCCCAATATTTTGTTACGCGCAAATCCGATGCACTTATTTAGTGATTAAAAACTCTGGAACATTTTGCAACCATCCTGTTTTCCGATTAGTAATACCCCCCCGTGCTTATCCCACATTGCAGCTAAGTAACTGTAAATCTATGCCGGTCATGGGTTTGCGAGTTTCGGGGTTTGTTTGGGGGGACTACAAATTTTCTTTTCTTCACTGGGGTGCTTTTGTATTTCAGCATTTCGTATATCATTTGTGCTTCTTGACTTGGCTTACTGCATTGAACAACTTTGATGGCTTGGTTATCTTGCCCTTTCATGGTGGTGGTCACCAATTTTTGAGTGTTCATAATGCGCACGATTTCTTTCCATTCTTTGTTGCCACCTTTTTGTTTTAATTGATACCTGATGGTGTTGACTACCCAATAGGCGAGTAACCCTAAGTGTAGGTGTGCCATTGATGCCTTATCTGTCTTATGATAGATGGGGCGTAGGTCTAG
>JAIXOJ010000050.1 GCA_027486835.1 Chitinophagaceae bacterium | reverse complement strand
GGCATTTCAAGGTAAATGAAAGTCAATTTATCGTAGAATGTTTTGCCATGTTGGTTTTTTAGTTTTATGGTATGTACCACTTCGTTTTTTTCCAATTCGGTTTCATAGTCGTTGAACGTAAAATCTAAAATTCCAATGCAATACACCGCTTTCAATTGATAATTCCATTCACCTCTTTCGGCTTGTTCTCTAATGGGGAAAGTAGCGTAGTAGATGGTTCTTTCTTTGAAATAATTTTGTTTTGCTTTTTGAAGTTCCACTATAAATTTTTCGCCTTTTTCGTTCTCACAATAGATGTCGTATATGGCTTTTCTGTCCATATCCGTTTGTCCAAGTTGTTCGTTATTCTTTAGGGTCAAATCAACAATTTTGTCGGCTTGAGGCAATAAAGCATTTAAGAAATCGAGTAGTAGAGGCTTACTAGTTTCCTCGCCAAAGATTTTTTTAAAACCAAAGTCTGTAAATGGGTCTAAATATTTTGCTTTCATGTTGTTGTATGCTAAACAAATGAGATAACCCAAATAAACAATTATTTTCTGAGTTTTTGGCCTAATAGTTTGTTGTTGCTGTTTTTCTTTAGATAAAGTTTAAAGCAAAAGGGTTGGTGTTTGTTGGTAAATTAGAATTACATTATTCCATAACCGAAGCCAAAAGATGTAAATATTGCTACAATTTTATGCATACCTTATACTTGGATTGAAGCAGACAAGAAAAACAAAAATGTTAGTAAATCCTAATTTTTTGCATTCGCGATAAGCCTTTAGGTTCATCAAGTCCAAATGGGAATTTAGATTTGGAAATACGCATTTATCTATGCAAGCGACATGCCCTGCGAAACATGTTGTCCAGCGGAGGACTGGTATTTGGGAATCTCTATTATTTGCTCAGACGACTTACCTTAAGGAAAATGTCGTCCAGCTGAGTGGAGAATGTAGCAAAGAACTTAGCGAAGGGTACGAGCGACACGCTCGCACCAGCTGGGAGCCGCAAAGGTTTATAAGAATAAGGCACTATGGCATACTGAGTAGCAGTTGGAAACGGGGTAAACTACAAGACTTACAGCAAAAGCTGAAAGTACCACCACCAGTAGTTGTAATGAATACAAAGTTGCGCAAATGCCCTTGCTGCAAAACGGGAACGATGATAACCATTGAAATAATTGGGAAAAGAGGACCGCCAGAAAAACACATTGCGGGACAATCAAACTGCAACCATTAGCAATATTGGGTAGGGGAAGGTATACGCAACAGCAATAAAAAATCAACAGCAAAACGAACAAAAAATCATAAAGCAAGCAACACCAAGCATAATATCCCAAAAAACACATCTTAACAGCCAACACAAAAAATCGATAACTCCATACAGTATTTGCTTGCGTAGTAGAATAGGTTTCGTTCAACTAGGTTTTCATTGCAAGTCCTTCGGACGCAACGAAAACCTAGTTATTGTATGTAGTTTTTTATAGTTTTCTGTCAGGTCTAGTTTGATTCCAAAGTAAGCCAGCACGAGATTGTGTTTCAGCAATTTCCTTACCAAGGTCTGTAAGTCTAAGTGACAAGGGATTTGATAAATCCCCATCAATAACTTTATAAAAGAACAATTCTTCAATGTCACGTTTAAATTCAGAAGAATCGTTCCATCTATCTACTAAAGATTTCCATTCATCTGGTTTTAAAAATAATTCAGAAAGAGCCCTTGAGTCTCCAATTCGTCTTTGAATTCTTAGTTTATCACGCTCTTTAAGTATGTTTTCTATCTCTCCTTGGTTATTGTTAACTGCTATTTGTTTAGTTATTAATTGTGCTGTTGTTTTAACTTCCTTCTCTTCGTCTATTTGTAACTTTTTAATCTCAACTTCCGTAGGTGTGCTATTATACTTTCTTTCAAGATATTTTGAATAAAAGGTATCCTCTTGCATTTCAGGTCTAAATTTTGTTTGCAATAGAAATAAGCTTATTAAAAAAATTGGGACATTCGCTACTGTTGCAATTAGTAGCATCCCTGAAGCCCAGCCAGGTTGATGAATTTGAGATGCAGCTGTCAAAAAAGAAGCATTTATTAGGATTAGCCCCAAGAGCCAAGCTGCTAATAATTGGATTGGCTTGGTTATTCTCTCTGGTTTGATATTTTCAGTACTCATAATTAATTTAGTGTTGTCAAATTACACACAACTCGGTAATACACGCAGGTTTAGCCTTTAATTCTATTTTTAAAAAGTTCTTATTCATTATTACCTACGCCCTTCGCATGCGAAAATAAGGGAAATGAATTCAAATCGATTTTTTTGTTGGTTTTTTTTTTACGAAAGTAAACTACGTACATTACATATAGATTGTCATCGTTTTTTTCCTACAATTAGTTTCTATTTTATTCTTTTTTCTCATTTTTTTGCATCAATTCATCCTTGAGACTTTCTTCCTTACTTTAAAGTTGCCTAGTATAATTTTAAGATTAAAAATTGGTAGTAGTAATACTGTCTTTCAAATGTCTATATCTTGAGGATAAAGTAACAAAACTATAGTCAACTCATTTCTGCTTGACTTCCACTTTTTGTTAGTTAAATTCGAAAACAACCTAGTTATGCTTCATGACAACCCAGTTATGCTTCATAAAACCTAGTTATGCTTCATAACAACCTAGTTATGCTACATAACAACCTAGTTATGCTTCATAACAACCTAGTTATGCTTCATAACAACCCAGTTATGCTTCATAACAACCCAGTTATGCTTCATAACAACCTAGTTATGCTTCATAACAACCCAGTTATGCTTCATAACAACCTAGTTATGCTTCATAACAACCTAGTTATGCTTCATAACAACCTAGTTATGCTCTGCTGGCGCACGTCAAATCAATTCGCTGTTCCCGAACGCATGCTGCGTGTGACTTTGCTATGATAATACACTGCCAAGAACAAAAGCGGAATTACAAACACTTCTGTTTTCCAGCCCCAGCTGGTTTACCTGTTAGCGTGGCGCATCCTGCTGTGGCATTGGTTGGCGGTGGTCGGTCAGCAATTTTTTTTTATCCTGATGAAAATTTTTCCCTGATTGTTTGAACAAATTTACATGGAGCATCACCAGAAAATTTTATTGACCAAATTGCTTACTCTTATTTTTACAAAAAATAACTTAACATTTAAACAATCGTATTTATTATGAAAAAATTATTTTTTCAGTACCCTCTTTTTTTATTGCTTTTATTATCCCTCAATAAAGGAGTTTCTCAAAAGACAAACCAAACTCAAACTG
This sequence comes from Chitinophagaceae bacterium, assembly GCA_027486835.1. GTDB lineage: Bacteria > Bacteroidota > Bacteroidia > Chitinophagales > Chitinophagaceae > Parasediminibacterium. Next base: position 43,124 of record JAIXOJ010000050.1, on the reverse strand, counting down.
CTAAAGCAAATGAAACAATTTATGCCATTAAAAATGTGAATGTAATTACAATGGCATCTTCAAATACAGTTGTAGAAAATGCAACAGTAGTTGTTGTTAACAATGTTATTCAATCCATAAACGGCGTAATCCCCAAAACTGCTAAAATCATTAATGGCAAAGAAAAGTGGTTAATGCCAGGGCTTATAGATGCGCACGTTCATTTACCTGTTGATGCTTATTTTGGACAAAAGCTTCCAACTCAAACTCCAGACTTGAGTTTCAATACACAAGATATTATGACACCAATTATTGCCAATGGTGTTACAACTGTTTTAGACCTTGATTCTAAAATGGAAACTTTTGGGCAAAAAAAAGCCATTGAAAAAGGTTATATCATTGGCCCTCGTATTGCACTTGCAGCATTGATAAATGGTGGCAACGGACAAGGCAGAATTGCCAACACAGCAGAAGAAGGACGAATAATGGTAAGAAATGCAAAAGCAGAAGGTTACGATTTTATAAAAGTGTATTCTAAATTAAATATTGAAACTTACATTGCTATTGTTCACGAAGCAAATAAACAAGGACTGAAAACTATTGGACATATACCAAATGCTTTTCAAGGAAAATTGGAACAGGCATTTATACCACATTTTGGAATGGTAGCTCACGCCGAAGAATTTTCGAAAAACTCTGATAGTTTTAGTGTTCAAGACGCAATAAAATTTGCAAAACTCTCAAAAGACAACGGAACTTGGTTCTCGCCAACTTTAACAACAATGGTGTGGATAGCAAAACAAACCCACTCTATTGATAGCATCAAAAATCTGCCTTCACTCAAATATGTTCATCCACTTTTACAGAGCAAATGGCTAACGGCCAACAACTATGTTAAGAACGCTTCACCTGAAAATGCAACCTATTTTGACAATATGGTAAAGTTTCATTTTCTATTAGTTAAGGCATTTAAAGATGCAGGAGTTCCTATAGTTGCAGGAACAGATGCAGGAGTTTCAGGAGTTGTTGCAGGCTTTTCAATACACGACGAATTAGAACTTTTGGTTCAAGCAGGACTAACCACACAAGAAGCATTAAATTCAGCAACATTACTGTCTGCACAATGGCTTGGTATTGATAAACAAATTGGGAGCATAGAAGCAGGTAAATTTGCAGACCTTGTTTTACTTGACGAAAACCCATTAACTGACATAAATAACACTCGTAAAATTGCAGGAGTATTTGTAAATGGAAATTGGTTGGACGAAACTAAACTTAATGCAATGCTTACAGACTTAGCCAAACGTAACACAGCAGATAAAAATAAATTTGATTGGAAAACGATCATGAATAAGAAAAAGTAGGAGAGAACAACTGCCACCAATAACTAGGTTTTCGTTGCTCCACTAGCGTACGTCAAACCAACTCGCCGCTCCCGCACGCGTGCCGCTTCGCTATGATAATACACTGCCACGAACAAAAGCGGGATTACAAACACTTACTGGGCGAGCTATTAGCGAAGCGCATCTCGCCTAAACAGATAATTGGGATTTCCAAATCCCATTTCCAAGCTTTCTGGGTTAACCCGATCGGCGTTCGTATTTATCATACGCCGCTGTATTTGCAAATAGCCATTTTGGCTAATTCTACCAAGATAATTACATTATCGCACCACTTTTTTTAGGAAATCTGCGTTTAATCGTTTTTTTTATTTTATTGCAATCGTACCGATAAATGAAACTGATTTATGGCTTTAGATGAAAATGATTACCTAAAAAATCAACTTAAAAAAGATATTGTTGAAGCAAAAGAGAAAGAGGCATACTACCTTCAGGTATTGCATGAACTAAATACAGAAGAGCGGTATGCTCACTTTTTAAAGCCCTTTCCACGGGAAAGAGTGGAAGAATTTAAAAAAGATTATGCAAGGCAGCGAGTATATTGGCATTTTAATAAAAACAGCCACAGCGCTTTTAGAGATCGTTTAGACAATCGCTATTTCGAATATTGCCAAATTGCTTTAAAGCGAATTCAAGACCGAAAATTATTCAATGCCATTTCGCTTTGGGCCAGTAAACAATTAGATGTAGCAGGCATAGAAGTGAGTTATGATTGGGGGTATTGGACAAGGAATCCAATCAATTGTCCGCATATTAGCCCCATATCCAAAGAAGATATTGAAGTGTATATCCAGTTTTTACAGCAAGCCGATTTCGATTTTTCAGTAACTGATAATCATTATTCTGTCGATCTTTTTTCTTTTGAGGATACAGAACAAGAATTTGGCGCATTAAGGTGGGAAGGCGAATTGGCAGATGATAGTTTTTTTGGCCCATGGTTTAGATTTTATGATCATTACTACAATACCCGTTTTTATAAAGATTTGCCAGGCACAAGAATGAATGAAGAGCAGCGATATATATGGATTTATAGAGACTGGAAAAATGCGCAAGCGCCCAAATCAGTTACGCAGGAAGCAAAACCTAAAATATTCTACCACTCAGAAAAAGAGAAACTTTTCGAGCTATTTGAGGATAAAGAAACCAAAGAATTATATCGCTCTTATAAAGAGATGCACGAAGGTTTTTGGTTTGCTGATTCAATTGAAATGGATGCTATTTATTTAACCGAAGCCAAGGAATTAATCCCTATAGAATACCATGACGACTGGCGGGAGGGCGTAAAAATTGCCTGTGAAAAATATCATCGGGAAATGACCATCTATTTAATCTGGGGCGTGTATCAAGAGTATAAAAACAAGCTTGCAGCCAATGATAGTTTTGAAGATTGGGGAGTAAAACCAAGCTATTATTTTAAAATAAGAGAAGAAGCTGTTTTTGAAATGATAGAAGGAAGAAAATTAGTAGGAGAACCAGCCAATCTTGACTTTCTAAAATAATACACCAACATCAATTTACCATTAACCATTAACCATTAATAGAATGAGCGACAGTACGATAGATGAATATAGAAATGAAGGCGAAAAAGCGGCACAGCAAGCAGTACTTTATCAAAAAATTTATGAGGAGTTATGCAACAACCCTAAGATAAAAGAATTTTACAAAGATTATGATCAAGAAAGTGTGGAAAAAATGCTTGCTGATCATGCAAGAGAAAAATTGAATGTACTAGATTGGACACCCAACTATATTAAAAGGAAAGAAGGCGAAGACCAAAAACATTTTGAACTAGCAAAAGAATGTTTCAAACAAATTCAGCAGAAAAAGTTGTTTACGTTGCAATGCCAATGGAGGGCAGAGTTGGTTACTTTACCCGGTATAGAAACTAGTGAAGATTTTTTAGTAGCTGCTGAGGATATTTTAAACTGTACATTAATTCCGCCAGTAACAGAAGATGAGTTGAGCTTATTTATAAATTACATGAACAGCGAGTATTGTAAAGGAGTAAATACTTACATGCCAGGTTATATGTGGCAATTGTATGCTGGGTATAAATTATTTCTTGAAAATATCGACAAACCTTTTTCGATATACATGTTGCTTCCTTATCCTGCTTGGTTCTATTACTACGACTTAATGACTGGGGATTCCAGTTTTAGGGTGTTGCCAGATATTAGAGGGGATAAGGAAAAATACTATGAGAATCTTGCAGATTCTATTGACCCGGTACCTAATATAAATGAAGCGGAAACCAATCAATCGGAAGAAGATTCGACTTCATCAATGCATCTGGAAGAGGATGAGGAAGAATATGATGCATTAGAAGAAGATGCGGAGGAAGAAGATGAAGAAGAAGATGAAGATGATACAGAAGAGGATGACAGTGAGGATAATGAATTTGAAATACGGGACAATAAAAAAATTCCTTTTTTACATGTAGTTAATCATAAACTTGTTTCAAAATTCGTTTATCAGTGTGAAAGCAAGGCCATTTATAGAGAATATTTAGAAGCAGCGGGAGATGGTGAATGGTTAGATGAAAATGAATTGTATGAAGGGTCAACTGAAATAATTAATGCACTTTCTCGTATTGGTAAAGTTCTACCCGTTCATCCTAATGAAAATTGGCTTAAAGGGTTAGAAAAAGTACTGGACGATTATGAGTTTCAGAAAACCAAAGAGGCACTTTACCCTATTTATGAACAGTATTTAATGTACATCGAAAATGGAATTTCATTTGAAAAGCCCGAAAGCGCAGATTATAAACCGATGCACAAAGAAAAAATTTTAGCCGGTAGAAAGAAAGCGGGGGAACCGGAGGATTTTAATTTTTAGACCAGATGGTGGGATAGGGCTTTTGGTGGTCTTAAGCGTATCTGTTTTTTTGGGGCTTGCTACTAACTTAAAGTGTAGTAAAAAATATCGATCTGATATTCGGAAATCCCAATTTTTTTGAAAACGAATTAAAGAACACATGTTCTTAAGATGGCTAAAAAGATAAAAGGGTAGGGGACATGCCAAAAGCGTTGCTACATCCAAGCAATGGTTATTTGATGCTTATAGAACATCTCCTTTATTGCCAATAATGGTGCGATGGTAAACGCTATCAAACATGATCAATATTTAAACCAATCCTGGATAATACTAACAACAAAAAACCTCAGCAGGAAAGAATTAAAAGAAAAGCAATCCCCTGAAACCCAAGGTTGTAAACCAATCCAATATAAAAATTGAGTACCCGCTTCTTTGTAAAAACCACTGCTGAAACGGTAATTATTAAGTATAATATCTATCCAATTTCTTGAAACTGTCATTAACTATTGCCGTGTATTATATACCTTCTTTTTTATCTGACATCTTACCCAGGTTTTACTCCATTTTCTGACATGTTTTTTTAGGAGGAGTCACTAAACAGAATTCCGCTCCCAAGTATCTCGGTTTAAATGGAATAATTTGATACACCCTATTCCAATCAGGCTTTCGCTTTGTTTTACCCTTTACGATAAATTATCTATGGATACATTAGTAAACCGTATTGCTCATTACTATATTTTTGAGCGATATGCTGATACAGAAAAATAGCGCTGCCACTTCAGTTGTCATTGATCAACTGACCGTTTATTCAGAATATCTTGAGCGGGAGGTGATTATTGACGTTTACTTGCCCGTACATGTAAACACCCCAGCCCAGCCCAGTCTTCTATTAATCAATGATGGTCAAGATTTGCCTAAGATGCCTTTTGATCGAATTCTAACGGATTTAATGGAATCAAATCAGATTGAACCCCTTGTTTGTGTAGGTATCCATTGTGGAGCTGAAAGAAAATTAGAATATGGTACAGCATTCAGTGCCAACTTTGAGGGGTGGGGCAGTAAAGCAGGTATGTATAATAAGTTTGTTTTTGACGAACTACTTCCATTTATTCGTAAAACCTACAACACCCCTTCTTTTAAAGATAAATCCTTTGCGGGCTTTAGTTTGGGTGGTCTTTGTGCACTTGACATCGCTTGGAATCATGCCAACGAATTCAAGCATATTGGTGTGTTTAGTGGTAGTTTATGGTGGAGGCGAAAAGGCTATGATGATGGATATGATGATGAAAAAGATCGATTGATGCACCTTCAAATATTGAAAGGAACTTTCTATCCTTGGTTAAGGTTCTTTTTCGAATGTGGCACACAGGATGAACAGGAAGATCGTAACAACAATGGCGTAATTGATAGCATAGATGATACATTGGATTTAATTTGGGAATTAAAAAACAAAGGCTATACCGACGCCCACATCAATTACTTAGAAGTGGTAGGAGGGAGGCATGATGTGCCAACATGGGGGAGCGCATTCCCAGAGTTCTTAAAATGGGCGTTTAAGTATCCCGAAGAATAATTGATGTCTATGGGAATCAAAACAAAGGAAAGGAATATTGGAAAATAGTTGGAATCTAACATCGCCCTAAAGCGGATATGTAAACTACAAAAGTAATTTCAAGAATCAAATTAGATATTAAGTTAGTTAACATCTTTATCGTATTCACTTGCTATGAATTACTACCCAACACCTATAGAAGTTGATGGAGTAAAGGATTTGTATAATCTTCAACAAAAAATAACACATTTTCGTATTGGGCAAACTCTTGCCGCTCATGCGTAGAAGTGATTACAACGCATTTCATTCCAGCATTTTGTGCAGCTTCAACACCCTTTGGGGCATCTTCAAACACAATGCAGTCGGCAGGATTTACCCCAAGAAGAGCGGCAGCTTTTAGGAATGTTTCTGGATGCGGCTTACTTATTTCAACATCATCAGCACTTACAATAGCTTTGAAGAAGGCTTCTAAATGTAAACCATAGAGGATAAAATTAATATTAGAGGTAATAGACGCAGATCCAATGGCCATAGGTATAGAACGGGCTTTTGCACGAGTGGCAAAATCCTCAAATCCCTCAATACATTTCATTTGGTGTTTATAGTTTGCTTGGTAATATTCCTCTTTTTGTAGCGATAAAGCGTGCATTTCTGCTGGTGTAAATTTTTCTGCTCCAAAAATTCGGATAAGCAACTCTTCATTTTTGCCATACATCTCTTGCTTTACCTGTTCATAGGATAGTCCACCGTTTAGTACTTCATTAATAATGTAAGACCATGCGACAGCATGAAAGCCCATATCGTTGATAATCGTACCATTCAAATCAAAAATAAAAGTGGTATTACTCTGTTTCATGCGGCTAAAATAATGAATTCGGGTTGGTAGTATGCATTTAGGTAGAATTAATTCATTGATTAACAGTATTAATTACAAGTAGGGTTTTGAGGTTTATCCATTGATAAGAACTCGCTTTTCATTGCTATTAAAAGCAGCATGGATAGCTTCTCTTATATTTGCCGTTTATAACGTTTTAACCTCTTTCTCTTTCGTTTATAACATTATGATTCTACCCATCGTCTCTTTCGGAACACCTGTACTAAGAAAACCAGCCGTTGAAATTGAACAAAACTTTCCAAATCTTGAAAAGCTAATTGCAGATATGTGGGAAACCATGTATAGTAGTAATGGAGTAGGCTTAGCTGCACCGCAAATAAATAAAGAGATACGTCTGTTCGTGATGGATAGTGAACAGATTTTCAAAAATCAAGAAAAAGAAGACGAAGGGAAGTATCTAGATGCACCTGGAATAAAAAAAGTATTCATCAATGCAAGAATAATTGCTTACAAAGGCGAAGAATGGAGTTACAATGAAGGTTGCTTATCTATCCCAAAAATTAGAGAGGATGTGTTCCGTCCACAATTCGTTGAAATGGAATATTATGATGAATCATTCCAGAAACAGATTGATACATTCTCGGGCATTTCTGCAAGAATCATCCAACATGAATACGATCATATAGAAGGGAAATTATTTATTGACTACTTGAAACCGTTGAGAAAAAAACTCATTCAAAACAAATTAAATGACATCGCTAAGGGTAAAATAAAAGTAGATTACAAAATGAGTTTCCCTAAGCGATGAGGTCAGTTGCTACAGTTCTTTGTTTATTGGTTACTTTGGTAACAAGGAGTCAAGATACTACCATTATTATTGATAATAAAAAATTCACACTTCCCGAGGTAGTTGTAAATAATAACGCTGACTATAAGAAAATACTTAACCAGATTAAAGAGGATACCTCATTTTATAAATCTTTCAAGAATTTACGCGTACTAGGTTATACCAGTTATAATGACGTGAATATGTTTAATAAATCTGGCCAAATTTGCGCAGGACTTTTTAGCAAAACCAAACAAACTAGAACAAATGGTTGCAGGAGTATGCAAATTTTAGAAGAACAGGTCAAAGGCGATTACTACTCTAACGAGCATGAGTGCAACTACATGACCGGACAATTATACGCTGCTCTTTTTTTTACAAAGGGTACGGTTTGTGGGGAATCGAACATTGTAGCTGGAACAAAAATTAATCCTAACCAAAGCCACGGAATTGACAAGCATAAAGATCAATTAAAGATGTTGTTCTTCAATCCTGGAAAAAAAATACAAGGCATTCCCTTCATAGGCAATAAGTTAGACTTGTATGATGATAAAGCCCATGAACTCTATGATTATAAGTTGGACATTAGCGAATATCAGGGTTCATTTGCTTATGTGTTCTCAATTTTACCCAAGAGAGAAGTAGGTTCTAAGAGTGATGAGATTGTTGTTGACAAAATGATCACTTGGTTTGATATGAAAACGATGGAAGTACTTGCTCGAAATTATAACCTAAGTTATAATGCAGGTATTTACGATTTTGATGTACAAATGGAAGTTGAAATGACCAAATTTGAAGGGCTTATTGTACCTAAAACACTCCGATATAAAGGAAACTGGTCAGTCTTATTTAAAAAAAGAGAGCGAGGAAGTTTTACAGCAACACTTTTCGATTTTGTAAAGGAAAAGTGAGCTAGAAATCAACTGAAATAATTCCTGCTGCTTATAGATTATTCAGAAATTGTACTAAATCAGGAGCGGAGTATTGGGTCGGTACTATTTTCAACAATGTCGAAGAGGTTTGAGCAGTAGTAACTAAGGATTGCACCCCTATAAAATAATTGTTGTTTATATAGCTTATTGATACTATTTTTAATGCAGAATTGATGGGTATATTAGGTGCGAAATAAGTTTTGCCAGATGAATAGGGCAATAATCGTTGAACCGTTTTGAAGGAATCAAAAATGGCAAAAACAGCAGTATTTCGATTAGTAAAATTTAGTGGTAGTGATACGTTCACCCTAGTTTTTAATTGGGAAGAAATAGGTATGGTCTTAAAACAGCCAAACCAGCCAATAGTATTAGAAGTAATGATGGTATTTCCAGTTGTGGTACTGGTACTTATCGCTCCAAGTGAACTATTATTCACCCAGATTCCGTTTGTATCAATACCGTTTTTTTGCATGGTATAGAATTGCATTCCAGATTTGACTGGATGATTTTTGATGGTAATGAAAATAGGAATATTGCTATTCCAATACACTTCCTTTCCTTTATTGCTTAGTTTAATATTAATGATGTAACCCGCATCAAACAACATTCCGTTTGCATATTGTATTATTCCATTTCTAAGTAAATCCCCCTTGCTAGTTATTGCCTGAATTTCTGCTTTTATATGTACTCGGGTTGTAATGGTAGAACTTGGCGACAAGGAACTCATACACCCTTTTTCACCAAAATTGACTTCCACCTGATCATTCACCTTAATTTTTGAATCATTGGTACAGTCGAAACTATCAATAACGGCAATCGATTTTATCGACTGATTAATATTTGAAGGTAACGAGGAATCTAAACTCCAAGTAGTATCTGCAATACTTTGAGTAGCTACAAAAATGTCTGCTTCGCTATTTTTTTTACAAGACTGAGTAAAAAAAGTAGCGGTAAAACATATAATTAGCAATATGCGATTAGTAAATTTCATGTTACATCTTTGAGGCACTTAATTTATTTTTTGTTGCTTTTACCTGGAAAAGAAAAACGCAACCCCGTTGAAATTCCCATTCCATTGAAACGTTGATTATATCCAATATCGGAAATACTGCTATTACCAATGCTAATCCTTAGATATGGTTCTGTAAATAACTCTATATGGTGGGGAAGTTGGTATAATAACTGGGCACTACCAAACAGGCTCAAATTGCTTTGGCTTTTGTAAAAACCAGTACCATTTTTTGCACCTAAACTAGTTATTTGATAAGAAGTATCAAAAGTTTGACCTTTATAATAGGATTGAATATTGGCAATTATGCCAAGGTTTATACCAACCGTAAGTTTCTTGTATTTTTTTTCGTAACCGACGGTTAGGGGTATTTCAATGTTTTTATAAGAATTATTAACTTTCTTAACTGAATAACCCAATTGACTTAAATAGGAGGTATCTTGTAATGAAAGTGTTTGACCAATATCGTTTAAGAATGTTCTTGTGGTAATGATGGAGGATGACTTTGAAACATTTTGAGAAATGTATTCAAAGCGTTCATTAATTTGTTTGTATTGTAATCCTATTTTAAGTGCGAGGTATTGGCCAAATCTTTTTCCAATTTTTATACCCCCACTGTAGCCAGTGGTTAATTGGTGAGAACTATCTTTCATCCTTAAATAATCTGTATTGAATCCAGGAGCTTGAATGTTTTTTGTGTTGAAATCTAATGATCCATATCCCTCCACAAACCACTGACCTTTTCTTATATCTTTTAAAGAAATTGTTGTCGTAGTATTTGTTTGCATTAAGGGTTTACTATTGATTAAATTGGTATTCTCTAATTGGGTAAACGATCGAATGATATCTTGATAGCCAAGAGATTTCCAATTTTTTTCCTTAATATCAGTACTAGTTGATGAACTATCAGTAACTAAACCTAATGTAGCATTATCTTCGGATTTACTAACAATCGAAGGTTTGTTTTTTTTCTCACTTTGGGAAGGTAAAAAGAATGGAGAGTCTTTTTTGGTTACCACTTTTTTATTCAAATTCTTTGTTGAACTTACTTTATCATTTGAATCAAACGATAAAGGCATTTTCTTTTTTATGGCAATAGTTATTTCTTTATTTATTTCTTTATTGGTTATAAAATTATCGTCACTAGATGCCTTTGATACAGCCTCCTGAGAAACATACTCTCTTTTGTTAGTAAATTGAACTGAATCACCTAAACTTAATTCAGATTGATTGCTTATTATTTTGCCGTAAACATTACCAGAATCTGTTTTCGAGTTAGCAAAATTATTTGCAATTTTCTTAGAAACTGAAGAGCTATTAGAAAATTTACTCCCAACAATGAAGTGGTTTATCAAGTAAATAGCAAATAGAGTAAGTAAAACAGCAGATAGTTTGAAATTATTTTTTTGCCAAAAGGGCAAAGGTTTTTTCAAACGTGTTGACTCTTCCATGATTTTCTCAAACATTCCATTTGGAACAGGAGACTTGTAATCACGAAGGCTATTTTTTATATGTCTATCGAAAGGATTATCACTCATCATACGGCAATTTTTTCGAGGTGGATAATTTGGTTTTGCAACATTTTGCGAGCTTTTACCAATTGGCTACGGCTTGTACTTGCCTGAATGCCCAACAGAACAGCAATTTCTTCATGACTATAACCTTCAATTACATTTAAATTGAAAACAGTTCTGTAGCCATCTGGTAAACGACTAATTAACTTCATTAATTCATCTTCTCCAATACTGCTATAAGTGTAAGGGGCAATTTGTACTTCATTGGCATGCTCATCTGATATTTCCTTAAATTGAAGTTTTCTTTTTTGTAAATGTTTTAAACAAACATTTACAATAATTCTTCTCATCCATCCTTCGAAAGAACCCTCGAATTTAAATTGGTGTAAATGGGTAAAAATTCTTACAAATCCTTCCTGAAGCATATCCTCAGCTTCCATTGAATCAACAGCATATCTTAGGCACATTGTCATAAACTTACCAGCAAATTGCTCGAATAGCATTCGCTGGATGTTTTGGTTTCCCTCCAAACAGCCCTTAATGAGTTCGTACTCTGACAATTGATATAGTGGTTTAATCAAGCTCACGGGTATTATGATACGCACTAAATACCCTTTGCTGCTTTTCTAAAAAATTGTATTGCAAAACATTTTTTACAAAATGTATTCGATTAATGATTTTATACTGAAGTCAAAAACTGGTCGTGAATATAATCAACGACATTAACTAGGTTGTTTGTTTCAGCAAAAACCTTTAGTTGTCGGTCTGCACCAGTGCCCTTATCCATTAACGCTGGAATTTTTTCAATAACATGACGACTGCCTAATTCATCAATTACGTCATCAACGAAATCTAGTAATTCCAATATCAGCCGTCTTGTAGGTACTTCTGTTTCTTTTCCAAAATCAATAAGGCTACCTTCAATACCATATCTACCAGCTCGCCACTTGTTTTCGTTGATCAATGCACGTTGATAAACAATAAAATTGAGGTTTTGCGTTCTAAGTTTGTACAGTTTTGCACAAATAGCTTGGAACAAAGCAGCGATTGCCATGGTTTCATTGATGGTCATGGGTACATCACAAACCCTAAATTCAATAGTGTTAAAAAAGGGATGTACTCGTATGTCCCACCATATTTTTTTTGCGTTGTCAATACAATTCGTTTTGATCAGCAAATTAACATAATTGTCATATGCTTCAATACTCTCAAAATATTCTGGGATACCAGTTCTTGGAAACTTATCGAATACTTTTGATCGATACGATTTATAACCAGTCGTTCTTCCAATCCAAAAGGGAGAGTTAGTGCTTAGTGCATAAACATGGGGTAAGAAATATCTAGCAGTATTGGCAATATGAATGGCCAATTTTCTATCTGTTATGCCAACATGAACATGTAGGCCAAAAATTAAGTTACTTCTTGCTGCTTCCTGAAGTTCATTTACAATTTCATGGTAACGAATGTTATCAGTGATCAACTGACTATGCCAATGACTGAATGGGTGGGTGCCACTTGCACCTACCCATAATCCCAAACTTCCCGCGATTTCAGCTATATTACCACGTAGTCCAGCTACATCAATAAACGCTTCATCAATATCCTTGCAGATATCAGTACCAACTTCTACGACGGCCTGGTGCATTTCTGCTTTTACTTTATCTCGTAATAACTTCTGTCCTTCTATTACTATCTTTTGCTCATGGCTTTTTAACTCTCTGGTTTGAGGGTCAATAACCATATATTCTTCTTCAATTCCAAGGGTAAAACTACTCAAGTTTAAGCTACTCATACAAAACAATTAACCAATTAACTTATTGATGATAATTTTCTAATTCCTTTAATTAATATGACAATTACAACAATTTACCAGTAGTTGATTTTTTAACAAATTCACCCCATGTAGCATTGTCCTTACCTTTCCCTTGAGCCTTTGCCACTTCAATTGCGTAATTGGCTGCGGTTTCCACCACCCATTCGAAATTGGCATCGCCAACACTTTTGCGGTCTGCATCAGGTGCAGGATTGCAAAAGTCTATGGCAAAGGGTATTCCGTTTCTTAAAGCCAATTCCACTGTGTTAAAGTCATACCCTAAATAATTGTTGATTTTTAGTACAATCTCCTTCATTTCTTCCAATTTTTCTGGGGTAGGTTTAAAACTGGCTTCGTACCTTAAATGGTGAGGATTTCTAGGCTCGTAAGGCATAATGAGTACATGTTTTCTGCCGATGCAATAACAACGGTAATATTCTTCGAATACAATTTCTTCTTGAAGTAACATTACTAATTGCCCTGTTTCTGCATGTTTTTTGAAAAAGTCATCTTTATCTGCCACTTTATAAACGTTCTTCCATCCACCGCCAGCAAAAGGTTTCATGTAAGCAGGAAATCCAACATATTCGAATATGGCATCCCAATCAAGCGGGTAGGTTAAGTTGGAGAAAGATTCACCAGAAGTATCATCCGGTAATTGATGAGAAGGTAATATAACAGTGTTAGGTACAGGAACCCCAATTTTTGTTGCTAAACAGTTGTTGAAAAATTTCTCGTCTGCACTAAACCAAAATGGATTGTTTATTACAGCAGTTCCAGTTAACGCAGCATTTTTAACATAAGCACGATAAAATGGGACATCCTGACTAATTCTGTCAATTATAACTGCATATCCAGTAGGTTCTCCTTGTACAACTTTTGAAATTTGAACCGGTTCAGCAATGATACCTTTTACTTTCTTACTATTAATTTTTTCAATTAGGGCTTCTGGAAAACTTCTTTCTTTTCCGTGTAGAATTCCAATCTTTTTCATAATAACCATTTATAAGTTTAAAGACGTAATGAACAAAAACAATCGCATGATAGTACAGAAATATGGATTAACGAAATTTTTTTTAAAAATGGGTCTTTTTCAAGTGCTTTTTCTGGATTTTTTCTGTTTTCTTGGTGTCGTTGATAATTTCCGGGCAAAATTCTTTGGAGTTGGTGTATAGGATAATTTAGCCGCAAATATTCCAGTAGTTTAGATCCCAACATACAATCTTAAAGAAGGTACATAAATCTTTTACCAGTTATGATAAGGCATAATTTCAGTCGATTTTTTTCAGTATTAAGGTTCATTGTATTGTAGGAATGTAACTTTTTTGCAGTGTTTTAATATAAAATGATAAAAATCTTTGAAAGGCTATTGCTTACTAGATTAACGTAGTAAATATTGTTTTATTTCCTTCCTACTATCCCTTTCTTTGATTGTTTGTCTTTTGTCGTGTTCTTTTTTACCTCGGCCTAAGCCAATTTCAACTTTTACCATTTGCTTATCAGTAAAAAATACTTTAAGCGGAACGATACTATAACCACGTTCTTTAATTTTCGCTTCTAATTTGCTCAATTCTCTTTTATGTAACAGGAGTTTTCGGTCATGTACAGCAATGTGGTTGTTAGTGGTGCCTAAATTATATTCAGCAATATATAGCCCCCTTACCCATAATTCATGGCGATCAAAAAGGCAAAATGCATCATTGAAGCTTACTTTACCTTCCCTAATACTTTTTACCTCTGTGCCAAGTAACACAATTCCAGCTTCTAATTTCTGCTCTATAGCGTAATTAAAATATGCCTGTCTATTGTTCATTTCTTTTGCCATGGATGCTAGTAAGTTTCTTTTAGTATTGATGACTTTGTTAAATCCAATTAATTTGTAAAATGGTTGGATTTAATTAATTTCTAAACAATCCAATTAGTTGCGAAAGTATTAGTTTCAAACTTTTCCGGTCTATAATAAAGTCTAAAAAACCGTGATCAATTAAAAATTCGCTTTTCTGAAAACCTGGTGGTAAATCTTTTTTTATTGTTTCTTTAATTACCCTTGGTCCTGCAAAACCGATTAAAGCTCCAGGTTCCGCAAAGTTTAAGTCACCTAACATTCCAAAACTAGCGGATATCCCACCAAAAGTTGGGTCTGTCAATAATGAGAAATAAGGAAGCTTTGCATCACTCAATTGAGAAAGTTTACCACTAGTTTTAGCCAGTTGCATCAAGCTAAACGCACTTTCCATCATTCTTGCACCCCCACTTTTACTGATTACTAGGTAAGGCATTTTATGTTCAATGCAATAGTCAACGGCACGGGCAAATTTCTCTCCCATCACACTACCTAAACTTCCACCAATAAACTCAAAATCCATACAAGCTATTACTAGATCTTCACCATTGACTTTGCCAACAGCTACTCTCATGCTATCTTTTAAATCTGTCTTTGCATGAATCTCATCAAGTCTTTTCTGGTAGCTTTTTAAATCGGTGAAGTTCAGCTTGTCAATACTTCTAATATTGTCAAAAAGTTCGGTAAATTTTTGCTCATCAAAAATAATTTCGTAATACTCGGCACTGCCGATACGGTGATGATAATTACACTTCGCACAAATAAATAAGTTTTCTTTTAAATCTGTGGTAGTAGAAATAAAACTACATTCAGGACATTTATTCCATAAACCCTCTGGGGTTTCTTTTTTATCAGCAGTGGATGTAAGGATTCCTTTTTTTCTACGTGTAAACCAACTTCTACGCCCTGTTTCCTCTTGTTGGGCATCTTCTAAACCTGTAAAAATGTTATCCATATCTTCTAAATCCTCTTTTTTCATGTTTAAAATAGACTTTTCGGAAGCGGTGAAGGTAATGATAATTGATACTACGAAAGTTTATTGGGGTGGGTAAAAGAAAAAAGAGACAACCATTTTGTATGGGTTATCTCTTTTTTAATTAAGTCGTAAGTTAATTCTAAACCCGTATTTGTATCCAAAGAGTGTCTGAAAAGTAGTAGAATCTGCTAATAATTATGCATTTCTGTTAATGCAGTTCAAATCTTCAAAAGCAATTTCTAATCTTTTGCTAAAGCTTTCTTCTGCTTTACGCAACCAAACTCTAGGGTCATAATATTTTTTATTGGGTTTATCATCACCCTCAGGATTACCAAGCTGACCTTGTAGGTAACCTTCATTCTTTTTATAGTTTTGAAGAATACCATCCCAGAAAGCCCATTGCAAGTCGGTGTCTATATTCATTTTAATAGCACCATAGCTGATGGCTTCTCTTATTTGACTTTGCGGCGAACCGCTTCCTCCATGGAAAACGAAGTAAACTGGTTTTGAACCTGTTTTAAGTTCTCTTTCAATATAATCCTGACTGTTTTTCAATATTTCAGGTCTAAGCTCCACGTTACCTGGTTTATAAACCCCATGAACATTGCCAAATGCTGCTGCGATGGTAAATAGATTACCCACCTTACTTAATTCAGTAAAAGAATAGGCCACATGCTGCGGTTGGGTATATAACTTATCGTTTTCAACATCACTGTTATCCACGCCATCTTCTTCACCTCCGGTTACGCCTAATTCAATTTCAATAGCCATACCTAATGGTTTCATTCTTTTGTAGAACTCTACTGAGGTATGAATGTTTTCTTCTAAAGGCTCTTCGCTCAAATCAAGCATATGAGAGCTAAAAAGTGGGTGTCCTTTTTCTTTAAAGTATTGTTCCCCTGCGTCAATTAGACCACTTACCCATGGTAACCATTTCTTTGCAGCATGGTCAGTGTGTAATACAACTGGCACACCATAGTATTTGGCTACATTGTGGATATGTAGTGCACCTGAAATACCACCAGCAATATTTGCTTCATAGTTGCCATTGGGCATTCCTTTACCAGCCACAAATTGAGCACCGCCATTAGAGAACTGAATGATGACTGGGGAGTTCACTTTAGCCGCTGTTTCTAAAACTGCGTTGATGGTATTAGTACCAATGGTGTTAACCGCAGGTAATGCAAATTCATTTTGCTTTGCATCTTGCAAAAGGGCCTCTAATTCTTCTCCGAAGAGTACCCCTGGTTTGTACTTTTTCATGTTGAACAAAATTTTATGAGAGATATAAAAAATGGTAAGGCCGCAATATAGCCATGTTTACTTTTTTTGGCTTGGTTTTGAAATTTAAATAGGTACAAGGATTTTATTTAATCGTTTTATTCATCCGCAATATGTACAAACTTCTATCTAACTTTTAGTGGAGGCTATAATTTTGCATTAAATAAAAACCACTTCTGCTTTTTTGCTTGTTTGATTAAAGGTTAGTGGAAAAGCTTTGAAGTGCCACATTTTTTGGTGATAAACTAATTGGGTAACTAAGAAATTCCAAGTAGACGAACATATATTTGCCTCTATGTCAAAAGCAACCGCAGATACCCCCCTTATGCAGCAACATCGAGCCATCAAGCAAAAGTATCCTGATGCTATTTTGCTATTTCGAGTAGGTGATTTTTACGAAACTTTTGGTGATGATGCGGTGAAAGCTGCCAATGTATTAGGTATTACGCTTACAAAGCGTAATAATGGCGATGCAAATAGCAGTCAATTGGCAGGATTTCCACATCATGCTTTGGATACTTATTTGCATAAGTTGGTGAAAGCAGGGTATAGGGTGGCCATTTGCGACCAATTAGAAGATCCAAAACTAGCGAAGGGTATTGTGAAAAGAGGGGTGACCGAGTTGGTAACACCTGGTGTAGCTACAAACGACAAATTATTAGAACATGGCAGCAACAATTTTTTAGCGGCTGTTCATTTTCAAACGGAGGCCATGCTTGGGGTAGCATTTCTGGATATTAGTACTGGTGAGTTTTTCTTAGCCGAGGGCAATCTTGAGTACATAGATAAGCTACTACAAAGCCTTAAACCTGCTGAGGTAATTTATCAACGAGGATTTCAGAAACCATTCAAAGAGTATTTCGGCACCAAATTCTATACCTATATAATGGAGAGCTGGTTATTTGAAGCAGCTTATGCCACTGAAAGTTTGCTCAAACACTTTCAAACGCATTCTTTAAAAGGTTTTGGCATTGAAAACATGCAAGCAGGAATTGTTGCAGCCGGGGTAATTCTACATTATTTAAAAGAAACAGAACACCCGAATCTGCAACATATTACCACATTGCAACGGATGGAAAAAGAGGATTTTCTTTGGATGGATCGATTTACCATTCGTAACTTGGAATTGCTCTCTACTGGTTTAGGGGACGGCCCTTCTCTTCTGAAAATTTTAGATAACACAGTAAGTCCGATGGGAGCCAGGATGCTGAAAAGATGGTTGGTATTGCCCTTAAAAGATTTAGTGAAAATCAATGAAAGATTGGTTACAGTTGCCTATTTTGTGACTCAAACCGATATCCGAAAGATATTGGCTAATGCCATCAAGCAATGTGGCGATGTGGAGCGGTTGGTGAGTAAATTACCCCTAAAGAAAATAAATCCCAGAGAAGTATTACAGTTGGCTAAAGGGCTACAATTGGCAGAACAAGTAAAAATGCAATTGTCACTTACCGATAATGATTATTTGAAACGAATAGGTGATTCCCTCAATCCATGTTCATTTATTGTGGAAAAGATATTGAAAGAAATTAGCGAAGCCACACCCGTAGCTATGAATAAAGGAGGGGTAATTAACGTGGGGGTTGATGGTAGGCTCGATGAATTAAGACAAATAGCTTCGGGAGGAAAAGAATATTTGCAGTCTATACAACAGCGTGAGGCAGAAAACACAGGCATTTCTTCCTTAAAAATTAGTTTCAACAATGTATTTGGGTACTATTTGGAAGTAACCAATATTCATAAAAGTAAAGTACCCGCCAATTGGATACGAAAACAAACATTGGCGAATGCGGAACGATATATTACCCCAGAATTGAAAGAGTATGAGGAAAAAATAATGGGGGCTGAAGATAAAATTTTAGCTATCGAGCAGCAATTATATGATCAACTACTATTGGCTTTACAAGATTATATATCGCCCATACAGGTAAATGCGCAGGTTTTGGCCATTTTGGATTGCCTACTTTGTTTTGCTGAAAATGCAGTTCGAAACAATTATGTACAACCAACAATGCACATTGGGTTGGCCTTATCGTTAACCGAAAGCAGACATCCCGTGATTGAGCAACACTTGCCACCAGGTGAAACCTATGTGACCAACGATATATTTTTAGACCCAAGCGAAACGCAAATAATTATTTTAACCGGGCCCAATATGAGTGGTAAAAGTGCCATATTACGGCAAACCGCTTTGATTACATTGATGGCACATATTGGCAGTTTTGTACCTGCTGCAACCGCACAAATTCCACTTACAGACAAAATTTTCACTAGGGTAGGGGCAAGCGATAATTTAAGCGGGGGGGAGAGTACCTTTATGGTTGAAATGAATGAAACCGCTAGTATCATCAATAATATTTCGGAAAGAAGTCTTGTTTTGCTCGATGAAATTGGTCGTGGTACCTCTACTTACGATGGAATTTCCATTGCGTGGAGCATTGTTGAGTTTTTGCACCATGCTACTGCTGCCCCGAAGACACTATTTGCCACCCATTACCATGAGTTAAACGAGTTAGAAGCGAAGCTAGGCAGGGTAAAGAACTACCATGTGACTAACAAAGAAATTGGCAATAAAATTATTTTTTTACGAAAGCTGGCACCTGGTGGAAGTACACACAGCTTTGGTATTCATGTAGCTAAAATGGCAGGTATGCCTCCTCAACTGATTGATCGTGCTAATGATATTTTGAAGCAATTGGAAGCCAAACATGTAAATGAAACGACCGAAGCTAGTCCTTCAGGCGAAGGGATGCAAGCGACGGTAGTTTCTACTAAAAATACCCGAAAAGCCGTGAAAGGATTAACAGCACCACAGGTTCAGTTATCCATTTTTGATGCCCATTCCCAAACTTTTGATGATATAAGAAAGGTACTAAGCCATATTGATATTAACCGTTTAACGCCGGTAGAAGCCCTGCTGAAGTTGCAAGAAATTAAGTCGATGGTGCATTAGTATATGAACATCCTAAATTGTTAGAATTTAAAACACCCTTTACAGAAATAAGCCTGAGGGTTTTTTCACGCAAAGTGCGCAAAGTTTCATACGCAAAGAAGTCGCAAAGACTTGGAGCAAAAAAGGGAAGTTTGATAAAAGTTGTTTACTAATTGAAGGTATTTCTGTCAAAAAATAACCATCTGAAATGCGCCACTATTGTCGTTTCAAAAATGCAAATCCCCTTCGGTTGGTATAAATCCCAATGGTTTTATTGTGTTTAGATGGGGTATAAAAGATTTAATTCAAAAGTAGGTTTGGTAAATCATCCAAAGATTGCTGCACTCCATTTTTTTGATGGGGAGAAAATTTGTATTTCCAACTGATGAAATAAACAGGAATGTTTAGATGTGCAGTAATTCAATATTTTCGCTGCGCAAATTAAAGTTAAATGTCATGAAATTGCAACAAACACAGCCGCTGCAAGTATTGCAGTCCGTTTTTGGGTACGATGATTTTCGGTTCAATCAATCTGCGATTGTACAATCGGTATTGGATGGAAAAGACACCGTAGTATTAATGCCTACAGGTGGAGGAAAAAGTCTTTGTTACCAAGTGCCTGCACTGTGTATGGAAGGTGTAGCGGTGGTGGTTAGTCCATTGATTGCATTGATGAAGGATCAAGTGGATAGCCTTCGACAATCTGGTGTATCGGCAGCTTACCTTAATAGTAGTCTTTCTAGCTATGAACAGTCTGTTATTATCCAACAACTAAAAAATAACGAACTCAAATTACTCTATCTAGCTCCTGAGCGATTAGTGGGTAGCGAAGATTCTTTCTTCAAATTTTTATCTACCATCCCCGTTTGTCTTTTTGCCATTGACGAAGCACATTGCATAAGCCAATGGGGGCATGACTTTAGACCAGAATACAGGATATTGGATAAACTAAAAATTCATTTTCCAACCAAACCTGTTATTGCTTTGACTGCAACTGCAGATGGGGAAACGAAGAGAGATATCATTGATAAACTGCACCTGGATAATCCTACAGTTTTTGAAAATAGTTTCAATAGACCCAATATTCAATACCATGTAAAACCAAAACAAAGGCATTATCCAGATTTGCTGGCCTATTTGAAAAAACATGCAAAAGACAGCGGCATCATTTACTGCCTTAGCCGCAATGGCACCGAAAACTTAGCGGCTGACTTGGCAAGGGATGGTATTTCGGCTATGGCCTATCATGCCGGTTTGGACTCGCTCACAAGACAGGAGCGGCAAGAACTTTTTCTTCGAGATGAAATTAGGGTAATCGTGGCCACGGTGGCTTTTGGGATGGGCATTAACAAAAGCAATGTTCGATTTGTGATTCATGCTGATTTACCCAAAAACATTGAGGGTTACTACCAAGAAACGGGTAGGGCAGGCCGAGACGGGCTACCAAGCGAAGTAGTGCTGTATTACAGTTATGGCGATGCCATCAAGTTGAAAAGTTTTGCTGAGGTGGAGGGCAATGCAGAGCAAACCAAAATTCTTACGGATAAGCTCCAGCAAATGGTCGCTTTTTGCGAAACGCGACAATGCCGTCGCCAGTTTCTACTCCAATATTTTGGTGAGGAGGCACCAGATTTTTGCGGAAATTGTGATACCTGCTTGAACAAACCACAACTTGTTGATGCAACCATTACGGCACAGAAAATATTGAGTACAGTGGCAAGGGTGAAGGAACAATTTGGGTTGAATTATATTGTGGACGTGATAAAAGGCAGTAATAGTGAGAAAATATGGGCGGAGCACAAGTTATTGTCTGTTTATGGTATTGGAAAAGATCGTCCAAAGGGGGAATGGACACATTATGCCAATGAATTGGTATATGGGGGGTATTTACTAAAAGATGCCAACCATTACAATGTTTTGAGGCTAACGGAAAAAGGAAAGGAGGTGTTGTTTAAATCAGCAAAAGCAATGCTGCCTACACCAATTGAAGTGGAGCAACCTACCACCAATGAACCTGTTATTTATCAAGAACATCCATATGAAGAAACTTTGTTTGAGCTACTAAAAGAGCAACGCAACTTGCTTGCTAAAGTGCAAAATGTTCCCGCCTATCTCATTTTTAGCGACAGTTCTTTGCTGGATTTAGCCACTTACTTACCATTGAACACGATTGATTTAGCAAAAATGTCGGGCTTTGGTGCATTTAAGGTGGAGAAATATGGGGCTGCATTTCTAAATGTTGTACAAACTTATTGTCAACAGAAGCAATTGGTAACAAGGGTAGAACTGAAAGCTCCAAAAAGGGAGCGAAAACAAGGTAGTAATGAAAAAGACAATGATTCTAAACGTATTTCATTTGATATGTGGAACGAAGGCAAATCTGTAGCTGAAATAGCCACAGCAAGAGGCTTTACAACAAGTACAATAGAAGGGCATTTGGCTTTTTATGTGGGTTCTGGGGAGTTACAGCTTTCTGAATTAGTATCTGCTGAGAAACAAGCATTAATTGAGGCAGCACTTGCTCAATGGGATAAAATATCAATGAAATCACTTAAGGAAAGTTTGCCAGAAGACATCAGCTATGGTGAAATTAAATTGGTACTTTCAGTAGTAAAGGGATAAGGGGGCTAAAAAGTTTGCTGTATTTGCAT
This sequence comes from Chitinophagaceae bacterium, assembly GCA_027486835.1. GTDB lineage: Bacteria > Bacteroidota > Bacteroidia > Chitinophagales > Chitinophagaceae > Parasediminibacterium. The sequence continues at coordinate 20,767 of JAIXOJ010000050.1, read as the reverse complement.
ATCGTTGATTTTAGGATGATTGTACGCTTAGTTATTTCACTTAGTTGCACAGAGTAGACACAGAGTAAGAGATTATGAGCCAATGTTTCCTAGCAGTTTAACCTACGCGAATTACCACCCCGGCGTTCCGCCACCCCTCGAGAGGGGAATTACCGACAGAGTGTCTAAAAATGGACTCTTAGTTAGGAGGTTATATAGTATTACCACTGAACTATAAGCCTCAGTGGCACTTTGTGAAAACCTCTGTGGAACTTAGTGTAATTCATAATTTCTCCGTCAACCTACTTTGGAGCATGGCAAATAAAATTAGCGGCAATAGGCGTTATACTCCCTTCTAAAGTTGCATTTACACAACTAACGCTGCATTTAATTGGTTGATTCAATGCTGTTTGCTACCTACCAACTACAACTTCCTACCTAAATCCTAAAACTTAGTACCAAGAACCTACTAATAATCTCTTTGAATTAGAAAAGACGCCAAATCTTTTAAAGGTGTTTTTCTGGCAGCAGTTACTGCAATTTCATCAAAATATTCATATGCTTTGGCGAGGTATTGCTCTTTTAGTTCTTTTGCCCATGCATCCACATTGCAAGCTTTAAATACAGCTAACATCTGGGCTACTTTGTCAGGAGGGTTTGTTTGCATGAGTGATTCAATTGTTGCTTTTTGGGCTGGTGTTGCCACTTGGAGGGCGTGTAATAACAAGAATGTTTTTTTGTTTTGACGAATATCGCCCCCCACATCTTTCCCAAATTTTTCTGGGTCGCCAAAGGCGTCCAAATAGTCGTCTTGAATTTGAAAGGCCAGGCCAAGATGCAAGCCAAAGGCATAAATATTTTTACAGTTTGCCTCGCCCGCTCCACCAATAATAGCCCCTAGTTGTAAACTCGCAGCCAATAATACAGAAGTTTTAAGGCTAATCATGTGCAGGTAATCGTCCAGCAACACGTTTGATTGTTGTTCAAAATCCATGTCGAGCTGTTGTCCTTCGCATACTTCGGCAGCCGTTTTGTTAAACACCTCTAGCACTGCTTTCAAGTGTTCCAATCCAATCTTATTAAGGTATTGATAAGCCTTAATCATCATTACATCACCACATAGCAAGGCGGTGCTGCTGTTGTATTTGGTATGTACAGTTTCCATGCCCCTTCGTAGGGGAGCGGCATCCATTATGTCATCATGAATCAAGGTGAAATTGTGAAAGAGTTCGATGGCAATGGCTACGTTCCAAGCATCTTCTGGTATTTCGCCAAACAATTCGCAACCCATCAAGCTCATCACGGGTCTAATACGTTTGCCACCCATGCTTAAAAAGTAGTTGCCAGGCTCATAAAGGCTATTGGGTTCTTTGGGAAAATGGTTGGTATTAAAACGTGTGGCAAAGGCTTTTACCAATTCTTCAAAACTGTGCATGGCACAAACGTAATGGAAAAAAAGCTAGGTGGCTAGAAGCGCACCTGATTTTCTGAGGTAGGGGTAAGCAATCGTGCTTTTATACATGGTGGTACTTTTCGTTTCTTAGAATAGTACAGGCTCTGTATATCTGCTCAGCTAGTACCAATCGGGCAATCATGTGAGGAAAAACCAGTTTTGAAAAACTCCAAGTAAACTGCGCTCTTTTGGTCAACAGATCATCCACGCCAAAAGCACCACCAATTAAAAACACTAGTCGTTTGGTACTTTCATTAGCCTTTTGTTGTAGCAAATTTGCCAATTCTGGGGAACTGATGTTCTTGCCTCTTTCGTCTAGCAATACCAGAAAATCTTCTTTACTTATATGGTTCATTACAGCGCTGCCCTCTGCTTTTTTTACCGCTTCTATATTCATTACTGCAGCATTTTTTGGGGGTGGAACAATGAGCCACTCTACAGGAAAATAATTACTGATTCGTTGAGTGAAATCATCTATCGCTTTCTGTAGGTTAGGGTCATGTGGTTTGCCGATACTGCAAAGGGTAATTTTCATAGGGGTAAAAGTAGGGGGAGGAATTATTGCAATAGTAATAGTTCAATAATGACGACTATTTGCACCATATAACAGCACTCATAAAGGGGGGAAAGACGGGGGAATGGCAGCATTTATTTTAACCCTCTATAGTCAAGATTATTGTCAATACCATCAACAACAATCACGTTGGCTTCTGTGGCTTTCTTCGAAATAAGTTTGATGATTTCGTCAAATTTTTCTGCCTCGGAAAGCAGGTGATGAACAATATCTAGGCGTTTTACGTCTTCGATTTTTTTGGATTTGATTACCTCAATCAATCCCATAATGTTTGCAAGAGGGGCACGCACTACATGAGATTGCATCCAGGCTATTTCTTTAAACATTTCGTTTTGTTTTTCGATGGCGCGAGAACGGATTAGTTCTTTGGTCATGTCAATACTGAGCACCAGTCTAAATTTTTGCTGATTGATGGTTATTTGACTGCTATAAACATCCACATCAAAAATGGTTCCGTCTTGTTTAACATGGCTACTTCTCATGGCATAATAGCCTTCTTCCTGTGCTTTTGTTTGTAAGAAAATGCGCGCATCGGATTGTATCTGTTCTGGTAACATATCCAAAATGGTCTTGGCTAGAAATTCGTCCCTAGAATAGCCATAATGCTGGATGGCTGCTTCATTTACCGATGTGATTTTAAAATCCTCTAAACTAAACATGTACATCGGTTGGGGGCTTAACCTAAACAAGTCACTATATCGTTTCTCAGAGTCTTTCAACTGTATTGAATTGTCTAGTAATTGTTTGTTGAGGTGTTGCAGTCGCTCTTGGGCAATTTTCCACTGGGTAATTTCCCTGCCAATGCCAATGATGTAAAGTTTGCCATTTCTAGTGATGGTGCTGCAAGTAGATTCATGCCATTCATAATGCCCTTTTTTATGTAGCAGCCGATATTCGATTGGGTTATCTGCTTTGCGGGTGGCGAAGAGTTCTCTACAAAATTTATGGCATCGCCTAATGTCGTCAGGGTGCATATATTCCATGTAGCTTTTTCCAATGACTTCCTCCGTATCATGTCCAAGCAATTTTGTCCAAACTGGCGAAACAAAAGCGAAAAGGCCATCAATATCTAGTTCATAAATAATGTCGCTGGAACTCTCAATAATGCCCTTGTACTGTTCTCTACTTTCAAGTAGGGATTTTCTCAGTTCTTTATCTCTGGTTATATCACCTACTGCCCCAAATATTCGGACACATTGGTTGTCTTGAAAAGCTGGTTTGCCTCGTAATACTAACCATTTGGTGGTATTATTAGGCGTAATGATGGGTACTTCTATTTTAAATAACGTCTTGTTATGAATGGCTTCATCAATCAATAAACGCAGGAGATTACTTAGATTTTCATCGTTGATAAAATCAAAAAAGGATAAAGGGTTTGGTTGGTATTCCTCCGCAACCTCAAAGATTTGCCGAGTAACGGTTGTCCATACGGTTTCCTTATTGATATAATTGATTTCCCATCCACCCACACGGGCCAATTCGTTGGTTTCATTGAGGAGGTCTATATATTTATGTTCGTTACTCACATTTTTTGCAGTGAAGGCTACGGCTATCACTTGCCCATCTTGGTTACGAATAGGCAGGTATTGCATAAAATACCAAACGGAGAATTTTTCAAAATTCACCAAACGTTCTACAGTAGATGGCTCACCCGCAAACGCTTTGCTTACCCCAACTAGGAAATTATCGAGATTAAAACCATGAAAATAAGTACTGATGGGTTCACCTGTTTTTGGGAAAACGCCATAAATAGTATGAATGGTGTTGGAAAATAATTGATTGAACGAAAGCAGAAAACAGGGGTCATTGCCCACGATACACATAGCTTCTGAAGTGCTATTTAAGTAAGTATCGAAAATGGCTTTGGAGGCTTTTGTATGAAGTTCTTGTTCAAAAAGGGTTTCTGCAATCTGAATTATATTCTTAAAGGCAGCAAGCTGGGGTTCAGATAAAGTTTTTGGTTGATCGTCTAATACACAGAGTGTGCCGATTATTTTTTGGCCATGTATTTTCAAAGGGTAACCAGCATAAAAACGAACATGAGGCGAATTTTTCACAAGACTATTAGTACAAAATTCAGGATAGTTTAGCGTATCTTGTATCTCGAAAAAACCTTCCATTGTAATGGCTTGTTCGCAAAAGCTACCCTTGATGGGTACTTCGGTAGCATCTGTTCCAAAAGCTGATTTAAACCATAATCGTTGATTATCAATGAGGGTGATAAATGCAAGTTTCGTTTGGCATGTAGCAGCAGCCAATGCTACCAAGTTATTGAAAACGGGTTCATTTCCACTATCCAATAAATTAAGCTGGTACAATGCGGCTAAACGATTTTCGTATTCGGGCATGCTTTGGTAATTGGTTGATAAAATGTTAATTAGGTTGCCGCCCGAAAATAGGAGATTACACCATTAGGCTAATAGGAAAATGCAAGATTTTTCGCATTTTATTTTCGTGTATGGCTTTCTGCAACGTTGAACACATAAAATGATTCAATTACACCGAAACCTTCGATTGCGCTACAATCTTTACCTAACTTGATATATCGTATTGTTTTGTAAAATAGAATAGCTGCAACCGACTTGCCCTTTTGCTATATGCGGATTAGCTACATAAAATAAATAGACTGTTTAATAATTGAAAAGAATGGGGTGGTTGGGAGTCTATTCTACTTTAAATGGTATTAAGTAAATGCAAACGGAATACCAACATGTGTACTGCGGGTAGTGTATTTTTTTTAAAAGTTTATGAAGTACTAAATACCTCCATAAGCATGGCTTCAATTTTCGTTAAGATGAAGCATCAATGTCTTCTAGTTTAGCATGATGATGAGTGAGCTGCATTCATAAGCGTCTTTTTATTTCTACTCTAGCCAATTGTATAATAAATACCCTCAGCTAAATACTATCGAGGATTACAATTCATCCTAAAAGCATTTGATGTGTAAACAATAATGGTAGAACGTGATAGTTACGATGCCAATAGTGTCAAAAGTAATGTTCGTGTTTTTTGCTATAAATATTTAAACCTTTGGGTTTGTTTCAATTCGTCAAAATTAAATGACAGAGGATGAAGCTTGCTACATTAATTGTTTAAAAAAATTTCTCTCTCTATACATGAGTTTGGGCTAAAGGAAAAAATAAATCAAGAACGATACGCTTGCAAGGAGAATTTTCTTTTTCAAAAACTGGTACGTAGCACGTGCCATGACCCAGTTTTCTAAAATAAAATGGTACGTAGCACGTGCCATGACAGGGTTTAAAAAAAAAACTGGTACGTAGCACGTGCCATGACAGGGTTTTTAAAAATAAAGTGGTACGTAGCACGTGCCACGACCCAGTTTTCAAAAATAAAGTGGTACGTAGCACGTGCTATGACCCAGTTTTCAAAAATAAAATGGTACGTAGCACGTGCTACGATAGGGTTTTCTAAAATAAACTGGTACGTAGCACGTGCCACGATAGGGTTTCCAAAAAAAAACTGGTACGTAGCACGTGCCACGACCCATTTTTTTGAAAACAAAATTTGGTTGATAGCGATTTTGTAGTATGTATTGGAGAATGATTTTTTCTTGTTGAGGTTTATCTAACCAATGAATTGACTTCAGGCTTGCAAGTTTAAAATAGCAAAAAGTTGTCTTCCTATAACCAATAATCTAAAAAAACATTCAGTTAATAGGTTAATTCTATTAGGGTGCAAAAGGAGTTACCCCATTGATATTATTAGCTATGCCGTTGGTGAGGTATTTTGTGCCAAAGATGAGCTAGATAGATGGATGGTAATAAATCTTTCCCCGATACGATTTCTAGTTTATTATTGTGCAGTTCGTGTAACGGTCATTTTATCACACATAGGTGCTACAAATGGTCTTTAATTCATGGTTAGTAAAGAAATTAAATGGAACAGAAAAAAATCTTCAAGCCTTTTATTAGTGCGCAAGAAAGTATGAAAGAATTAACCTTCAAGTCCATCTTGATTGGTAGTTTGTTTGGGGTCATTTTTGGCGCAGCCACGGTTTATTTAGCGCTCAAAGCAGGGCTAACGGTTTCTGCCTCCATACCTATTGCCGTTATAGCCATTACCTTGGGTAGGAAGTTTTTAAAGACCACCATTCTTGAAAACAACATCATTCAAACTACTGGCTCTGCTGGCGAAAGCATAGCGGCTGGGGTGGCTTTTACTTTGCCAGGTTTTTTATTCCTTTCATCCCCAGACAGTGCAGAATATTTCAATTACCTCACCATCTTGATTTTGGCCATCATCGGTGGATTATTAGGAACGCTCTTGATGGTGCCATTGCGGCGCGCATTAATTGTGAATGAACATGATAACCTACCTTATCCCGAGGGTACAGCTTGTGGCGATGTATTGAAAGCTGGAGAAAAAGGGGGCGATTTTGCAAAAACGGCCTTCTGGGGCTTGGGGGTTTCTTTCCTCTATGCATTGTTACAAAAAGTGCTGCACCTAATTGCAGAAACACCTTTTTACCTCACTAAACAAACCAATAAATTCTTTCCTTCGGCCAAAATAAGCGGAGAAATTACCCCCGAATATCTTGGAGTAGGCTACATCATCGGCCCTCGAATAGCTGGTGTATTGGTGGCAGGTGGTGTTTTAAGTTGGTTGGTATTGATTCCCCTATTGGCAACCCTTGTGCCAGCAGATGTGATTGCCACACAATTGCACAAACTTGGGTATTTACACGATATTGCTCAAGCTGGAGGAAAGGGCGGTTGGAATCCAGTTACCCACAGCTTTTCCGATTATTCCGTAGCCATTTATTATGCATTTATCCGACAAATTGGGGCAGGTTCAGTTGCAGCAGGTGGTATTATCACGTTGATAAAGACCATTCCTACCATTGTAAAGTCCATACAGGGTAGTATTGGTTCCATCAAAGCAAATAAAGGCAACAATGAAACGGTTATCCTGAGAACGGATAAAGATTTGGATATTAAAATAGTGGGTATAGGCAGTTTGGCCTTGGTGTTGTTGATTACGCTATTGCCCCAAGTGCCAGGTGATAGCTTTTTACAAAAACTATTAATAGGTGTGCTGGTATTGATTTTTGGGGCATTGTTTGTAACCGTTTCTTCGCGAATAGTGGGATTAATTGGCTCCAGTAATAATCCCATTAGTGGAATGACCATTGCAACAGTGATGGGCACCAGCCTCATTTTCCTAAGTGTAGGCTGGACGGGCGTGCAGTTTGAACCCTTGGTGTTGGTAGTAGGCGGTATGATTTGTATTGCTGCCGCCAATGCAGGGGCCACTTCACAGGATTTGAAAAGTGGCTACATAGTGGGTGCTACACCCCGCAACCAACAGATTGCTTTGTTTATTGGTGCGATTGTTTCCTCCGTCGTTATTGGACTTACCATTAAATTTTTAGATAAACCAACATCAGAAATGGTGCAACAAGGTATCCATCATGCCATTGGTACAGAAAAATATCCTGCTCCTCAAGCTACGTTGATGGCCACTTTTATCAAAGGAATCCTCTCCCAAAACCTGGATTGGCAGTATGTATTTGTAGGTGTGTTTTTGTCCATTGTGTTAGAATTGTGTGGCATTAAATCACTCAGTTTTGCCGTTGGTGCTTATTTGCCATTAAGTACCACTTTGCCCATTGCCATCGGTGGTGCCATTAGGGGATTTGTTGAACAAAAAAGTACCAGTACCAAAACCGCAGAGGAAGAAGAATTGGGCAAAGGCAATTTGTTTGCAACAGGCTTGGTAGCTGGTGGTGCAGTGGCTGGAGTAGTTATTGCCTTTATTAGTGGCAGCGAATCGGGTAATTCTTTCTTGGAAAAAGTAGATATGGAAGGTACTTTTAGCCGTATGTTAACCCCAGAAGGCTACTTTCTAATGGGTGTGGCTTTCTTTCTTGCCATGGGGCTAGTGCTTTATAGGATAGGATTGCAAAAAGACGATGCGCCTGAATTACCCTAAATGCACGAATAAGTAATAGTATATCAAAACCCCCTCACGTTGCTATAACCTGAAGGGGTTTTTGTGATTAGCAAAAAGCAAAAGGATGGGTAGCAATTATGCAAGTAGTTTGAGGGAAATTATTTTGGTTTTTTGGTTCAAGCTATTAGGTTGAAGAATTTCTATGAATAATTTTCGTCCAAGCGAGTCACTCAGAAGATTCTATGATCAGTTTAAACACAGTATCCAATGGGGTAAGCATGTTTTTTCTGATTCTTCGCATACTTTTATAGGGTTTCAAACCCTATAAAAGTTGAAACTATAGTATGTAAAGCTTTCGTAAACCCTAATTTACCTACTATTTTGAGTTTACCGTCTTAAACCAAACACCTAATACCTAGCACCAAACACCTACAACCTACTGAGCAAATAAATTAGGATGCTTTCCTCCAAAAGGTTTCAATCCTAGGTGCGTGTAAGCTTTTTCGGTGGCTTCTCGACCTCTAGGGGTTCGTTGCAAAAAGCCCTCTTTTATCAAGAAGGGTTCATACACTTCTTCAATGGTGCCAGGTTCTTCGCCCACTGCTGTGGCAATGGTAGTTAAGCCTACTGGCCCCCCTTTGAATTTCTCAATGATGGCGGCTAAAATGCGGTTGTCCATTTCATCCAATCCGTGTTCATCCACATTGAGGGCTTTGAGTCCATGCTGGGTAATGCCGAGGTCAATTTCGCCATCATTCAGTACCTGTGCAAAATCACGCACCCTTCTTAGTAAGCCGTTGGCAATACGAGGCGTACCACGGCTTCTTCTCGCAATTTCGTGTGCCGCATCCTCTTTTATGGTCGTATTTAATATGGCCGCACTACGTTGAATAATTTTTTTCAGTGTAGCCGTATCATAGTATTCTAGTCTAGACTTAATGCCAAAACGGGATAGGAGGGGGGCGGTTAATAAGCCACTGCGGGTAGTGGCACCTACGAGCGTAAAGGGATTTAGATTCAGTTGAATACTGCGGGCATTCGGGCCAGAATCAATCATAATGTCTATGCGGAAGTCCTCCATAGCAGCATATAGGTATTCTTCCACCACGGTACTCAGTCGATGTATTTCATCAATAAACAGTACATCATTTGCCTGTAAACCAGTTAACAAACCCGCCAAATCACCAGGTTTTTCAATAACAGGGCCGCTGGTTTCTTTAATGTTTACGCCCAATTCATTGGCTACAATACGGCTTAAAGTGGTCTTCCCCAATCCAGGAGGGCCGTGAAACAACACATGATCCAATGCTTCACCTCTTATTTTGGCTGCTTTAATAAAAATGAGTAGGTTTTCTATGAGTTGGGGTTGTCCACTAAACTCAATGATGGCCGAAGGCCGTATGGTATTTTCAAATTCCTTATCAGCACTAGTAAGGGGTTCTGTCTTATGTAAATTTTCATTTGCCATTGCTTCCAAAAGTAGAGATTTATCTACAGGCTAGTAGAATGGTAATAATTAAGCCATTTTATCCAAGTTTATACCCAACGCACCAGTCCGTCGCGGTGGGTATATGCCTAAAGCAGCTTAGGTAAGTAAGTACCTTATTCTAGGTTTTTGGTACTAAAAGGGGGTTGGAATGAATAGCGATATGTTGAATGCTTTGGTGCTAATTTTTATTCGCTTAGAACATTCGGTTCAACGATAATAGGGTTTCAAACCCTATTATCGTTAGCGAAGGAGGCTAAAACATTTAAGCATCATTATTACTTTCAAACTATTGAAGTGAAAATCTACTAAGGTTTTACAACAACAATCGTCATTTTCTTTTCCATTGTCCTGCCTTTATAATCCACTCCTGAAGCAACGGCCACATAAGCACCTGTTTCCACAGGTGATCCTCGGTAGGTGCCATCCCATCCTTTGGTATAATCTTCCGTGTAATACAATAGTTTGCCCCAACGGTCATATACAGAAAGTTTGCCAAAAGCCTTGATGCCTACAGGGAATACAGTTAAGCGGTCGTTCATTCCATCACCATTAGGCGTAAAGGCAGATGGGATGTAAAAATCTGGGCCAGCGTATCTTTTTATGGTAATACGGCTATCTCTTACACAACCTTCCTTTGTAATGCTACGTAGCTTATATAATTGTTCCCAATGGAGCGTAGCAATGGGGTCTGCAGTATCTGTTCTGTTTAACCCTACGGCAGGTTGCCATTGATAGCTAGTGCCAGGATATCCATTCGCATGTAATTGAATTGGTTGGTCATCAGCTACCACTGTGTCTCTTCCTGCTGTAGCAATATTGTCATAAATAGATAGTTTCCGAACAACCGTGTCTTTACAACCTTTACTGGTTTGAGCCATAACAACAAAGTCGATGACCGTTTTTTTATTAAAAGTTTTGGAAATGAAGGGATCGTCATTATAGAGTCCAGTACCAAAATTCCAGAACCAGTTTTTGGTGATGTTTAATGTATCTTTTGCTACAAAGTTGATCCAAGTATCCACACAGGAATCGCTAACTGTAAGCCCGATTTTGGGTTTTGGATTTACGAAGATGATGCTGTCTTTTGTAGTGCCTTTGCATCCAAAATTGGTTTCTGGTATCAAGGTAATTTTATTATTGCCATACGGAAGTAAGATGGACGGATTACTAGTAGTAGCAACACCAGTAGTACCCAATTGCCAATTCCATTTAATAATCATTTCATTGTACGGTGAAGGCATCAACAGGCTCTGGTCTTTAAAATTAGTAATGATGTTATTACACAATGGAATACTAAAAAGGAAATCTGACTTTGGTTGTTGATACACAGGAATAGTTACATTATTGGTATCCGAAACACAACCTTCTGCTGTTTTTACCCATTGTTTTACGTTTATGCTACCATAATTATTGGGGATAAAAGGGGTGGGATTTTGACCCTTAAAGTATTTGCCATCTATGTTCCATTCCCAACTTGTAAGCGTGGTAGAAGGACCTGTCAAACTGGATTTATCCAATAGTACCAAATTGGTTTGTTTAGCACAAATGATGGGTGGCCTACTAAAATCAGCAATCGGTTTATCGATTACTACCACTGAAACACTTGTTTTGGAGGTGCATTTTCCTTGGTTTGTTATTGTTAAGTAAACTTGATAACTACCACTGGAGGTGTATTGATAAGCAAGATTGGTATCAACCTTTGAGTTGATCGTCTTTCCATCCCCCAAATCCCAATTAAACTCAGCGTTCTCATAGGCGCTACTCAGGTTGGTGAATTTGTATAGGTTGTTTTTGAAACACTGCCTTCGCGTGTTGACTTGCAGCGACATTTTGGGCGAAGGAATGATATGGACAATAATCTTTTTCAGCTTGCTTTCACAACCATACAGCACTTTTTGCGAAACATAGTAAATAAAATCACCTGCTACCATTGTAGAGGGAATGGGAGCAATATCTACACCTACCCCTGCGCTTGTGGGTGGGTACCAAATCAAGGAATTACCCCTGGTTGGGGTAGCCGTTAGTTTGGTAGCATAATCATATTGACAATAGATGTACTCATCCACTGCAGTGGGAGTGTCTGGTACAGGAAGCGGCATCACATAGGCTTGAAATGTGTCTCTACACCCATACCCGGGGTAGGGGTTTACATCTACATGAAAAGTACCGAAAGTGGCAGGTGGTGGGCTAAGGGTTACGGTTCTGTTGTTGCCGACGACCTGCGTGTAATCACTATTATACCAGATGTAATCTTTAAAGCCATAAGGTGCATTGAGTATTATAGAGTTGGTTTCTACACAATAAGGTGCATTTGCTAAAATATTCAAGCAGCTTGCGCCTACATCTATGTATGCGTAACCAAAATGTCCACCTAAAGTGCAATCGGCAGTTTTAAACTCCAATCGCACTTGTCTGCCCTGCAATCCAGCAAATTGTAGCGAAGCTGGTGTCCATTCTTTATAAAGCACGTCTCTTCCTTTTGGAGATTGTTGAAAACCAGGTATGGAAGCGTTCGATACATAATCATAGGAAGCGCAGTTGATTACTTTCCCCGTTAATACATCATAAGCAGATACAAAAAAACGAGGTTGTTCATATGTAGAATGATTCGGGTCTTGAAAAACCACTGCATAGAAATAGGTAAAAGTGAAAGTATCCACCAATAAAGGCACTTGAAATGTGTAGGATAATCCCTCGGACTGAGAATGGACGGAGTCATTGCCTAGTTTAACAGAATAAGTTCCTCCATAAGGGCATAATTTAGGGAATCCTCCATAAGGGTCATTGGGGGATGATCCAACACTTGACGCGGAAATAATTTCATGTCTATCTGGCACTGGTACACTCAATTTGAGATTCATAATATTCTCGCCTAAAGTATCTTTACAATCTCCAATAAAACACTCCCAATTGGTAAAATCGCCCATTTCAAAATCAAGGTTTGTGGGACATTGGCTGAATAAATTGGTGTTACACAGACATAGCAAACTTGCTATCAAACACCTGCTGAGAATCTTAATCATAAATAAAACGCCTGTTTTAAGAGAGTTACGTACAATAATGGTTAACGAGATAAAAGTAGTAGTTCAGCTATTATTTCGGCTCAAACGTTAATAAGTTTTCTTTAAATGTGGAAAACTTTATTGAATATAACTTCCTTGGTATGGAATTTGGCTATTTTTAAGGCATAATTTTCAGTAAAATATTCAATTGCGCACGATTGCAATACCTGAAATATTGGTGTTTTAGATTGCTAATTACCCCAATGTTTAGTCGCGTTTAATTGGAAAAATATTGAATCGTTTGCCCCTTAAAAAGAAGATGTCTTGCTCCTTTATTTTAATTGATTGAATCGAAACTATTTTTTCATCCACTTCATTAGAAGGCATCTCTTAAGTTAATGTTTCAAAGTATGCTTAGCGATTAACGATTCGTTGTTTGAATCATTGCTTTTGCAAACTATTACCAATACAAACTACCATCTTGGTCTCAATGATTTACCGCTAATAATTAAATGAGTCCAAAGGAAATGTCTGAGTAATAATTAGAAACGTTAACCTTAAAATGGCGCAAACAGGGTAGGAGTCCTTTAACATTTAAATGATGCTCCTCTTTTTGATGGGTGCATTTAAAACCTAACCCCAACAAACTTCTTAATACCCATATTTTCCTTTCCATCTTTCGTGTAAGAATCGGCGCAACTCATTTTCACGAGCGTTGTTGCCAGGTTGGTAGAACGGTGTACCAACTAAACGGGTTGGTAAGTATTCCTGCTCTATGAAATTGCCTTCGCCGAGGTGTGAATATTGGTATTCTTTTCCATAGCCCATATCTTTCATCATTTTGGTGGGGGCGTTGCGAATGTGTAAGGGTACAGGTAAATCGCCCGTTTGTGCAACAGCATGTAGGGCTTTGCCAATAGCTTCATAGGATGCGTTGCTTTTGGTAGATGAAGCAAGATAAGTGGCACATTGCGATAAAATAATCCTGCTTTCGGGATAGCCAATTTTGCTTACCGCATCAAAACAAGCATTGGCTAATAATAGCGCATTTGGGTTAGCGTTGCCCACATCTTCGCTGGCAAAAATCAACATGCGTCGGGCAATGAATTGCACATCTTCCCCGCCCTCTATCATTCTTGCTAACCAATAAACAGCACCATTCGGGTCGCTACCACGCATGCTTTTAATAAAAGCAGAAATGATGTCATAATGCTGTTCGCCTTTCTTATCGTACAAGGCAATTTTTTGCTGGGCAATGCGCATGACTGATTCGTCGGTAATAATAATGTCACCAGCATTCGCTGTACCCGCTAAAGTCTGCACCACCAATTCAAAAAGATTCAACAATTTCCTTGCATCACCACCTGAAATGTTAATCATGGCTTCGGTTTCTGTTAGTTGGATGTGGAACTGCTGCAACCATTCATCTTTTCTGATGGCTTGTTGCAGTAGCTGAACCAAGCTTTCTGGCTGCAAGGAACGCAATACAAATACTTGGGTTCTACTTAACAAGGCACTGTTTACCTCAAAGGATGGATTTTCTGTGGTAGCCCCTATTAATGTAATAATGCCTTTTTCTACTGCCCCCAACAATGCATCTTGTTGTCCTTTGTTAAACCGATGTATTTCATCAATAAAAAGTACTGCTTTCTGGCAATGTTTTGCTTGTTCAATTACTTCCCGCACCTCTTTCACGCCACTGCTAATGGCACTTAATTGAAAATAAGTAGCATCAATTCGCTTGGATATGATATGTGCAATTGTCGTTTTTCCCACACCCGGAGGCCCCCAAAGCAACAAGGAGGGCAGCTTGCCTTGTTCTATAGCGGAACGTAGGATAGACCCCATGCCAGTTAAATGTTCTTGACCAATTAGTTCATCAATATCTTGAGGGCGAACTCGTTCTGCTAGGGGTATTTGTGATTGCATTTGGGAATGTATTATTGAGTCGCAAAGTAAATCGATTTCAGCAGGGAAGCTATAGAATGACTACCTTATATGGTTTGTACGATTACAACAAGTACCGTATGCATATATTTTAGTGAGAAATATTAGGGTTCAAAAAAAGAAGCTACCATGCTTATTTATTGGTTGCTCAAGAAGCAAGGGGTTTTTAAAAAAAGTACTTCTATTTCCTTCATTTATAGCTGATTTTTAAAAAAGCAAAGCAGTCCAAAAGTTAGTCAAATGGCTAAAGAAATTAAAAAAACAGCCTTAACTAATCTACATAGCTTGTAATATGGCTAATTTTCTCTAATACTTTTTTAGTACTCATTCCCCTATCTTTGCCCACTTTAAAAAAAAATAAATTGTCGCTTATATGCAACTGAAAGGTTTAGTACGGTTCTTTGCCATCGCCCTTATCCTCATCTGTGTTTACCAATTATCATTTACATGGATTGTCCGCAATCATGAAAAAAGCATGGAGGAAAAGGCTGATAAATGGCTTTCTGCTTATTATCCCTCGCCCGAATCGAAGTATCCAAATAGTAAAGACTTGCAGGTTTTATATGCTGATTCCTTAAAGGAATTTAAAAGAAGCAGGCTTCAAAGATTGTTGGACAGCACGAAGGAAGAGAAAATTGGCTTTGGATTAACTACCTACCGCAATGCAAAAGACAAAGAATTGTTGTTGGGGCTTGATTTACAAGGTGGTATTAGTGTTACTATGGAAGTTGGCTTGGATGCGTTGGTTAAGTCTTTAGCTAATTACTCAAAAGATGCCGCTTTTAATAAGGCTTTAGATGCTGCCGTGGCCAAAAAAGCCAATAGCAAAGCAGATTTAATTACCCTTTTTGCTGATGAGTTTAAGGCTGCTAATGCCGGAGCTAAACTTGCTCCTTTCTTTACTGCAAAAAGTAATGGAAAAATTAAGTTTGATGCAGATGATGCAACTGTAATCAACTATCTAAAGGAAGAATCAATTGCTGCATTCAACAATACCTACCGTATTCTTCGTACTCGTATTGACCGTTTTGGCGTGGCTTCTCCTAATATTAATAAAGATCCAAACAAGGGTATTATTAGTATTGAATTAGCTGGTGCTAACGATCCTGAGCGTGTACGTCGTTATTTACAATCTACTGCTAACCTTCAGTTTTTTGAAGTGTACAACATCAACGAAATTGGCGAAGGCATTAAAAATGCTGACAAGGCTGTGGAAGATTATTTGAATGGAGTAGTTGCTACTACTTCAACCGATACGACCAAAAAAGCTGGCGATTCTACCAACAAAACCGCCGCTGTAGATACTTCTAAGAACAAACAAAACAAAAATGCCTTCACTAAATTCTTGCAAGGCATTCAACCCTACCAATCTAAAACTGGAAAAACTATTTTCCCTGCTGCTTTGGCATACATAAGAAATGTGGATACGGGTGCATTTAATAGTTATCTACGTTTAGATGTAGTTAAATCTAAATTTCCAGCTAACTTATCATTCGTATATGGTAAGGTTGATTTTGATGATCCTTCGGCAAAAAATATTCTACAGTTATACGCTATCAAGACCTTAGACAATGGTCAAGCAGAACTAGAGGGTGAGCACGTTACTGACGCAAGACAAGATTTCGATGAGCGTGGAAAAGTGGCCATAAAAATGAATATGGACAAAATTGGTTCTAACATTTGGGCTAAAATGACTGGTAGAAATATTGATAAGCCTATTGCTATTGTATTAGACAATATCGTTTATTCTGCTCCTACTGTAAATGATGCCATCACTACTGGTAGTTCTCAAATCAGTGGTAACTACTCTCCAAAAGAAGCACAAGATCTTTCTGAAATTTTAACCAGTGGTAAATTAACCGCTCCTGCTAAAATTGTACAAGAACAAGTAATTGGGCCAACATTGGGTAAAGCAGCTGTAGCTGGTGGTGCCATGTCTTTCTTGATTTCCTTTATTGTTATTTTCGGGTTAATGTTATTGTACTACAACACAGGTGGTTGGGTTGCTAATATTGCATTGATTCTGAACTTATTGTTTACTATCGGTATTTTAAGTGCCTTAAACTTTACGTTAACTGCTGCTGGTATTGCCGGTTTGGTATTAACCATTGGTATGGCGGTGGATACGAACGTAATCATCTTCGAGCGTATTAAAGAAGAATTGACAAAAGGTAGTTCTTACCAGAATGCTGTAAACGAAGGTTACCGTCGTTCATTAGCTCCGGTGTTGGATGCCCACGTTACTACTTTCTTAACTGCTGGTATCTTGTCTTACTTTGGTTTAGGCCCTGTTTTGGGCTTCGCTACTACCCAAATGATCGGTATTTTATTGTCTTTGTTCTGCGGTATCTTGGTGTCTAGATTGGTAACCGATATCTACATGAACAAAAACCGTCACTTTGATTATTTCACGGGCATTTCTAGAAAAATATTCAAACACGCTTCTTACAAGTTTATCGAGTACAGAAAAATAACTTACGTAATCTCTGGTGTGGTATTGCTGTTGGGTATTGCTTCTTACTTCAATGGTTTCGACAAAGGAGTGGAGTTTGAAGGAGGTCGTAGCTATACCATTAAGTTTGACAAGCCAGTGAGTGCAGAAGCGATCCGCGCTGATTTAACCAAAGCTTTCAATGAAGCTCCAGTTATTAAAACCGTTGGTTCTGCTAACCAATTGAACATCACTACTTCTTACAAAATCACGGAGAATGATAAAGACAACAGTATTGATAAAGAGGTGGAATCTAAATTGTTTGAAGGCTTAAAAAGCTATTTACCAGCTAACTTAACCTACTTAGAGTTTGATACCAAATACAAACAAAGTTCTCAAACAGTACAACCAACCATTTCTGATGAATTGAAATGGGGGGCTACCAAGGCTACCATTTTTGCCATGATTGCTATTTGTTTGTACATCTTCATCCGTTTCCGTGATTGGAGATATAGCTTAGGTACCATCTTCTCTTTGTTACACGACGTTTTTGTTACCCTTATCGTGTTCAGCTTCGCAAGAAAAATTGTTCCATTCCCATTGGAAATTGACCAACATTTTATCGCAGCGATATTGACTGTTATAGGTTTCTCTATGAACGATACCGTGATTGTGTATGATAGAATTAGGGAAGATAGCCGCTTGATGGAAGGTGAAAGCAATGCCACCATCATCAATAAAGCGATTAACCAAACCTTGAGTCGTACTGTAATGACTTCATTAACGGTGTTTTTAACCATCTTGATTTTGTTCATCTTTGGTGGTGAAGTAACTAGAGGTTTTGCCTTCGCTATGTTGGTGGGTGTGTTCACTGGTACTTACTCTTCTATTTTCGTGGCAGCACCTATCTTGGTTGACTTTGCTAAAGACAGACCATTGGGTAAACCATTGGTGGTAAAACAACCAGATGCTGTGGAAGAAGCCTTAGCATTAGAAAAACTGTAAGTCAGTATAATGAATAGTATATAATTAAGAAAGCCCTGCAAGAGTTTGCGGGGCTTTCTATTACAGCAAGTGGGTGTCTTTTCAAATGCTTTTTCTCCGCAGTAATTGGAACTTTTTTTACTGAATAAGTACCCACTTCAAGGGTTAAGCTTCACTACAAAAGCAGTACCCCTCTTTATTTTTCCATCTAGTTCGTTTTTTAAAAATTAAGAAATCATGAGTTTGCAAGCAGGAATTGTGGGTTTGCCCAACGTAGGTAAATCAACCTTGTTTAATGCAGTAAGTAACAGTGCTAAAGCCCAAGCGAGTAATTACCGCTTCTGCACCATTGAACCCAATGTAGGCTTGGTGGACGTGCCAGATACCCGATTGAATAAGCTGGCCGAATTGGTAAAGCCCAATCGTATTGTACCCACTCAATTGGAGATTGTGGACATTGCCGGATTGGTAAAAGGGGCCAGCAAGGGCGAAGGATTAGGCAATAAGTTTTTGGGGAATATCCGTGAAGTGGATGCGATTATCCATGTAATCCGTTGTTTTGAGGACGAGAATGTATTACGCGAGGAGGGAGCCATTAACCCTGTGAGCGATAAAGAAATTATTGATACCGAGTTGCAATTAAAAGACCTCGATAGCGTGGAAAAGAAATTGCAAAAGGTAGAAAAAATGGCTCGGGTGGGTAACGACCCCAAGGCAAAAGCCGAGTTTGACATCTTGGTCAATTGCAAAGAATGCCTGCTAAAAGGAAAAAACATCCATACCCTAGGTTTGAGTAAAGAAGAAAAATTGGCCGTAGCCGATTTGTTTTTATTGACTGACAAACCAGTATTGTATGTGGCTAATGTGGACGAAGCTAGTATGCACACAGGCAACAAATATTCCGAAATGCTGAAAGCGGCGGTGAAGGCTGAAGGTGCTGAGGTAATCGTGATGAACAACAGCATTGAAGCCCAAATTGCCGAATTGGAAAGTGAAGACGATAAGCTAATGTTTATGGAGGAATACAAAATGACCCAACCTGCCTTGAACCGCTTGATTCGCTCTGCGTATGATTTGTTGGGTTTGGAAACTTATTTCACCGCAGGGGTGCAGGAAGTAAGGGCTTGGACTATCCACAAAGGTTGGAAAGCCCCTCAGGCCGCTAGTGTGATTCACACCGATTTTGAGAAAGGGTTTATCAAAGCAGAAGTAATTGCTTACGACGACTTTGTGAAATATGAAAGCGAAGCCGCTTGCCGAGATAATGGTAAGCTACGCATTGAGGGCAAAGAATATATTGTAAAGGATGGGGACGTGATGCACTTCCGCTTTAATGTATAAATTAAGATGGTAGCCCGCTTTTAATTAGCATCCTATTGAATTGGTATCAACTGATAACTGTGTGATACCGATAGCTACATGATTACCAAAGGTTGTCTGCCGCAAGGTGGGGCAACCTTTGGTGTTGGAGGGAGTTAGCCGTAAATGGCGCAAACATTGCGGAACTGCTGTAGGGTGGGAGCGGGGATGGAGGAAGAACCCTGCAAACTGGGCTTGCTACTTTGTTGAAACACGCCATAAACCATTCCTTCTTGCAATTGGCTCTGCGCCACCACATCCGAGCAAGCATTGACCAAACCGGGTTTTACACTGCCCCACACATCCACGATACGCCCATTTTTAATGGTGATGATAAAAGCAGCACCCTTTAGGATGCGGTAATACCAATGGAAGAAAAACGAACGTTGCATAATTCCCTACTTTTTGTGCTGTAGCGGTACTTGATTTTGTACGCCTGATGAATAACAGCAAATAAATACCTTTTTCGTTTTGCAGAATGGCTTTGGGCTGTAGGTAGTGGAAATATTGTCACCGCCTTTCAAGGGGGATAGAATTTGGACGCAATGAAAATGCGCACAACTTTTACTCACCAGTTTTTACAGTGCTAGCAGATGGTGGCTGGTGTTGTTGCTTGGCTTGCAACTCTAGGTATTGTTGTTCGTTGGTTTCCCATTGATAGTTTTGGTACAGCCAGGCCATAAACACGGCAATACCCAGCAAGGCCAAAAACAAAATAATACCACTTAGTTTACTATTGGCCACCATGCTGGCACGGGTGTACCAGCCCGACAACAAACAAACCCCGATGGCCACCACTATTATTAAGCCCTTAGAAAACCCTTTGATAAACTGCTTGAAATCTTTACGCTGCGTGTTGCGGTTGGCTGCCCAATAAGCCATAAATTTTTCTTCTTCCGATGTTAGCATGGGGCGAAAGTAAGTGGTTAGGGTGGAAATGGAGGTAACTGCAAAAGCAGTTACCCATCCCCCAGCGTGTTGCAGCCAGTACGTTCAATCATATCATGTACGACAAACTCATGGGATGGGCTACTTACTTTATGTCTTTCTATTGCTACCATTAAGGAACGGAAGGGGAACCAGTTCATGGTTGGATTTGCCTATCCCAAATAATAATGAAAACCCACCGAAGCGAGGGTGCTAGCCTCGTGAGGCCAATGAATTGATATGCTTTCTATTGTAGTAGCTACTAAGTGAAATTTATTTACCAAAGAAAAATCGAAGCTTATCCCCCAGCGTGTTGCAGCCATTACGTCCAGATACACAAAGTATTTCCATTCTCATGGGACAAACCCCGATTTTAAAATATGGTAGTATGCTAATCAGCAACGCTGTTACCAATTAGGCCGCAAACATAAAGGGCATCTATTCATTTTCAATAACTAAATTTTGCAGTTCTTTCTTTTCAACATCTTTACTGTACGGGCGAAAAATTTTTCGCCCGTTCCCTATATGACTGGCCTTTTATTTCACTGTAGGGCGAAAAATTTTTCGCCCCTGCCTATATGATTGGCCTTTTATTTCACTGTACGGGCGAAAAATTTTTCGCCCGTACCTATATGACTGGCCTTTTATTTCACTGTACGGGCGAAAAATTTTTCGCCCCTACCTATATGACTGGCCTTTTATTTCACTG
>JAIXOJ010000048.1 GCA_027486835.1 Chitinophagaceae bacterium | reverse complement strand
CGCACGACTGCAAACGCCGTCCGCACGACTGCAAACGCCGTCCGCACGACTGCAAACGCCGTCCGCACAACTGCAAATGCCATCCGCACGACTGCAAACGCCGTCCACACGACTGCAAACGCCATCCGCACGACTGTAAACGCCATCCGCACGATTACAAATGCCGTCCGCACGATTGCAAATGCCGTCCGCACGACTACAAATGCATTTCACAAAATCCTAAAACAATTTAAACAAAAACCCCAAATATTCAACGTTTGGCAAATTGATGGAGCAGAATAAAAAAGCCACAAAACAGTCCGTGACTACTAAATAGCTAACACACAAAACAGATTACGTAAGAATGCAGTTAATTTCGAAGCCTATGTCAATCACAGAATATGATTATAAGCGTCATTACCATAAAACTAACAAAGAGGCTTAAAGGAAATTATCCAGTTCATAATAAATACAGGATTAAAGCATGTCGTTAAGAAATGAATTTTTGCAGCTAATTGCCCAAACCTCCGATGCACCGATGGGTTTGGAAATGGTGAAAGCCGAAGGCGTATATATCTATGATTACCAAGGCAAGGCATATCTGGATATGATAAGTGGATTTAGTGTAGCAAACATAGGCCATAGCCATCCACAGGTGGTAGCCGCAGTACAGCAGCAAGCAGCAGCCTACATGCACCTAATAGTGTATGGTGAATACATCCAACAACCACAAGTGGCTTACGCTCAATTACTAGTAGCGCATTTACCAGCTTCATTAAACTGTGTGTATTTTACCAACAGTGGTGCAGAAGCCACCGAAGGAGCAATGAAATTGGCAAAACGAGTAACCAAGCGGAGCAAAATCATCAGTTGCAATCAAGCCTACCACGGAAGTACACAAGGAGCTTTGAGTATCATGGGTGATGAATATTTCAGAAACGCTTTTCGCCCATTGCTGCCCGATATTTCACATCTTAACTATAATAGTCAATCTTTCATCGATGCAATTGATGAGCAAACGGCCTGTGTTGTACTAGAAACCGTTCAGGCTGAATCTGGAATAGTAGCCCCCTCGGCTGCATGGTTGCAAGCCGTTCGGAATCAATGCACCAAACATGGCGCATTGATGATACTAGATGAAATACAGGCAGGCTTTGGACGTACAGGAAGTTTGTGGGCTTTTGAACAGTTTGACGTAGTGCCAGATGTGTTGTTGCTTGGTAAAGCATTAGGTGGTGGTATGCCTTTGGGTGCTTTTATTGCCGACTTTCAATTGATGCAAACCCTCACCCATTCCCCCGTGCTGGGCCATATCACCACTTTTGGGGGGCATCCGGTTAGTTGTGCAGCCGGTAAAGCAGCGTTAGAAGTATTGCTTCAAGGCAAATACATTGCATCAATTGCAGCCAAGCACCAATTGATGCAACAACTAATCCAACATCCATCTATTATAGCCAAACGAAGTATTGGCCTCTGGATGGCAATCGAATTTGAAGACTTTAGCTTGAACCATGCAATCGTAAAACGTTGTGTAGCCAATGGATTAATTACCGACTGGTTTTTGTTTAATAGCCGTAGCCTACGTATTGCACCACCCTTAGTTATTTCGGAAGAAGAATTGAAATCAATGTGTACCATATTAGTACAAAGTATTGAAGAAGTAATAGCACTGAGGCCGGAATTTTAATGCACCACTAAAGCATCATTTGACTAAAGGAATTACTGTTAAATGTTTTAGATTCAATTAAGAAGAATGAAAGTCTGGGTTACAGTCCAGAGCATTTTACTGCCAGTAATTGTGAAATTTGGTTGATTTTTTCCGCTTAACTATCAATTTCTAAGCTTAATTTATCCAAAATTTACATAGAGTTTGGTTAAGTAAGATGATTATCCTTTATTTTGGCAACGATTGCGTATTTAAGTAATTTATATTTTTTTGTTTCATTTTCATTTTAAACAAGAAAATAGTACCGCTTAGCCGCTTATTCACATTGTTACATTAGAAATTAATCACTATAAAACGTTTGTACAGATGCTTAAAATTGCAGTTGCAAAAGGAGACGGCATTGGGCCGGAAATTATGGATGCGGTATTGAAAATTTTCAATGCAGCAAATGTGCCATTAGCCTATGAAGTGGTAGATATGGGCAAGTGGGTCTTTGATAAGGGGTTTAGTAACGGGATGACACCCGAAGCCCAAGAAACCATTGAATCCTTAGGTATTCTTTTTAAAGGTCCAATGGAAACACCAAAAGGTAAAGGGGTAAAAAGTGTGAATGTTACCGCCCGTAAAACATGGAACACTTACGCTAATAAACGCACTTTTCAAACCCTACATGGCGTAGATACTGTTTTTAGTAAAGCAGGAATTCCTATCGACGTTACCATCGTTCGAGAAAATATTGAAGATACCTATGGAGGCATTGAACACATGCTTACCCACGATGTGGCCGTTTGTCGTCGGTTCATCACTCGCCCGGGCAGCTACCAAGTAATTAAATATGCTTTTGAATTGGCAAAACAAAAAGGAGCCAAACGCATTACCTGCGGCCACAAAAGCAATATCATGAAAATAACGGACGGTCTATTTTTAGAAGTATTCTACGAGATAGCCAAAGAGTATCCCGAACTAAAGGCCGATGATGTTATTGTGGATGATTTGTGTATGAAATTGGTTACCAAACCCGATTTGTTCGACGTGGTAGTACTTACCAATTTGCAGGGCGACATTGTAAGTGATTTATGCGCCGGACTAGTAGGCGGTTTAGGATTTGCCCCTAGTGCCAATATTGGCGACCATATTTCTATTTTCGAAGCAGTACATGGCACTGCTCCGGACATTGCTGGTAAAAATATTGCAAACCCTACAGCGCTATTGTTAAGTGGTTTTGGATTATTGCGCCACGTGGGTCTAACTGCCGAAAGTGCGTTAATTGAAAATGCATTGCTCTACACCCTAGAAAGTGGGGTACATACCGGAGATTTTGGCGACAAATCAATTCCTTCAGTGTCAACTGACGCTTTTTCAGATGCTATAATTGCCAATTTTGGAAAGCAGCCTGCGCATAATCCTAAAACCATCGTTCCAAGCCAACTTATTGCACCCACCATTTACAAGCTTGAACAAAACCCAATGTTGGAGAGTGTGTCCATTGGAGCTGCTACTGTTGTAGGTATCGATTTATTTATTGAAAGTAACGAGCAGCCCACGGTTGTAGCTGAAAAGTTGCTGTTGGGTAAGATTGAAAAAGTGAAATTAGTAACCATCAGCAATCGTGGTACACAGGTATGGCCTAAAGGCAGTGTGTTTACTAATTTGGTGAACCAATACCGCTGCCGGTTTGAAAGTATTGATGGCAGTGGCTTAACCAATGAAGATACCATTGCCATTCAATTGGGCGTGCAACAACAATTTAAAGTTTGTTCCACAGAATTGCTCAACAAATGGGGCGATAAAGCTGGATATAGTTTGGCTCAAGGCCAATAGACGATACTTTGTATAATGCAAACGGGTTAACCAATCATCGAAATTGGTTAACCCGTTTTTTATTGGGGGGCTGTGGCTAAAATAAATCGGAAGTGCCTACTACTGTATCGTAACTACTTGCCTTTTTCAGATTCCATCTCCTATTCTTGTTTCAATCCAATCTCACACATTATTATCAATAGCATCATCTAAGTTTTTTCTGTAGGCATTACCAATAGGAATCGTGTATTGCTCTATCACGATTTCGTTTTTACTAATGCAGTCAATCTGATTGATAGATACGATATAGGATCGGTGTACTCTTATAAATTGATTTTCAGACAAAACCGACTCAAATTCTTTTAAATTTTTCAAAGTGGTTAAAGGTGTTTTTTTACCTTTTAGAAATACTTGGGTATAATCTTTTAATCCAGAAAGAAATAGAATTTCTGGGAGATTGATTCTAATTAACTTATAATCCGACTTTACAAATACAAAATTCCGTAGGAGCTTAGGAATACTCGTTTTGCTGCGTTCCAGGAAATATTCAGCAATATTCTTTTTAAGTGAAAAGATGCGCTCTATGCTTAAGGGCAAATGGATAAAGGCAAATACAGGGAGGCTGAGTGGCAAAGTTTCAATTTCGGTGTTCGTGCCACAGCATACTAGGGCTATTAGCTTATCATGTTGCTGTATCCAGTAGTTTATATCATTGGTAATACTATGAACTCCCATTATTATAGCCATAGGAAACTCGGGGTTGATGGTCAACAATGCAGAAGCGTCAATAATAGTAACAATTGCATCTGCTTCGAGACTCAATAGGTAAGCCTGTATACGAGCCGCCTCATCAAGCTGTTCTTGTACAATATAATAGGGAATCATAAATCAAAATGAGCAGTAATTACGTGGAAGTTCCTCTAAAGTTACCCTTGAGCACAGAATAGTACCATTGAGAAGTAAAAACGCCCATACATCATGTTACATGATAATGGGCGTTTTTTCTAAAAAGTAAATAACAAGTTTATGCTTCTACAGCACCTTCAATCAATACAGTTGCTTTATTGTCTAGCACTTCTACAAATCCGCTTTGTATTTGATAATTGACGGAAGAGGTTTTATCTTTTAAAATCTTTAGATTTCCTTTACCTAATGCACTTACCAATGGAGCATGTTTATCTAATACTTCAAACAAGCCATCAATCCCTGGTAGTTGAACGCCGTACACATTGCCGCTAAATATTTTCTTTTCTGGGGTTAAAATCTCTAAAGTCATGGTTACGTATTCTGGAAAGAAGGTTTTTGTAAATTCAGTTTTGTTTTGAAAGAAATGCGGTTAAGAATAGATTGCTTAAATACTATTTAGCTTGAGCCATCATTTTTTTACCTTTCTCAATGGCTTCTTCTAAAGTACCCACAAGGTTAAATGCAGCTTCAGGATAACCATCTACTTCTCCATCCATGATGGCATTAAAGGCACGAATGGTATCTTCAATGTTTACGAAAACACCCTTCAACCCAGTAAACTGTTCTGCCACGTGGAAAGGCTGTGATAAAAACCGTTGTACTTTTCTAGCACGGGAAACCGTTGTTTTATCTTCATCGCTTAACTCGTCCATACCCAAGATGGCAATTATGTCTTGCAATTCTTTATAACGCTGTAAGATGAGTTTTACTCTGTTAGCTGTATCGTAATGTTTAGCGCCTACAATTGCAGGGGTAAGAATACGAGAAGTAGAATCCAGAGGATCTACCGCAGGATAGATACCTAAATCGGCAATTTTGCGACTCAATACTGTTGTGGCATCTAAGTGGGCAAAAGTGGTTGCAGGAGCCGGATCCGTTAAATCATCCGCTGGTACATATACCGCTTGTACAGAGGTAATTGAACCATTTTTAGTGGAGGTTATACGTTCTTGCATCAAACCCATTTCGGTAGCCAAAGTTGGTTGATAACCCACCGCAGATGGCATACGACCCAAAAGCGCAGATACTTCTGAACCAGCTTGAGTAAAACGGAAGATGTTGTCAACGAAAAATAAGATGTCTTTTCCTTTGCCAGTACCATCACCATCGCGGAAGTATTCAGCAACAGTTAAACCACTCAAGGCAACTCTTGCACGAGCACCTGGGGGTTCATTCATTTGACCAAATACGAAAGTTGCCTTACTGTCTTTTAGCCCTTCCATATCTACTTTGCTCAAATCCCATCCACCTTCTTCCATGTTATGTTTGAAAGCGTCACCATATTTCATGATACCTGCTTCAATCATTTCACGAAGAAGGTCATTTCCTTCACGGGTACGTTCACCCACACCTGCAAATACGGACAAACCGCCGTACCCTTTGGCAATATTGTTAATCAATTCTTGAATCAAAACGGTTTTACCAACACCCGCACCGCCAAACAACCCAATTTTTCCCCCTTTTGCATAAGGTTCAATAAGGTCAATTACTTTAATGCCTGTAAACAATACTTCTGTTGCAGTGCTTAGGTTTTCGAATAATGGGGGTTTGTTGTGTATTGGTCTGCCACCTACTTTACTTGGTTGAGGTAAACCATCAATAGCATCGCCAGTTACGTTAAACAATCTTCCGTTGATTGCTTCACCTATTGGCATTGCTATAGGAATACCTGTATCTACTACTGGAGTGCCACGAACTAACCCTTCAGTACCTTCCATTGAAATCGTACGAACACTGTCTTCGCCTAGGTGCTGCTGCACTTCTAGTATGAGTTTATCGCCATTTTCTTTGGTTATTTCCAAAGCATTATAAATGTCAGGCAACACATTACCGTTTGGAAAATGAACGTCCACTACCGCACCGATAATTTGTTTGATCTTACCTACAGAAGCCATAATAAAGTAAGTTTTTTTATTAAATTTTTATTAAGATGAAAATGAAAAGTTTAAGCCTTCATCAAACAGCTTTTTTTAATGTTGGCAGCAAAAGTAAGGGTATGGTCTTAATAAGCCAATTGAAAAAAGAATCCGTTTCCTTGTTTTGTATCGTTTGCAGGAAATAAGAGGGCGTGTTTTTCTAAGATTTTTGGCTGGAAAATAATTGAATACTAGTGTTAAAAAGGATGTGAAGCCTATCATAGGGTGTATTGGAAAAGTATGTAACGACAAATGCTAGCATTGCGACTAAGGTTAGCTTATTACTGCCGATTGTTAAAAAAAGCATTAGCTATACCTATTTTCACTTATAAAATAAGCCATTCTGGGTATTGCCACGAGGATTAGCGACAAATACTAGCCAATCATTTCCAATTGTGATACTATTCGAATTCGCTCCAATAGCAAGAAGAGTTGAACTACTCTCGATTCGTTATTGTCTCCTAGTGAATTTCAAAAGGTGACTACTTGCTTACACTTTTTGAAACAAAAGTGCATAAGGTCCCGTAACTTCCTAGTTATTTAACCGTGCATTATTTTCTTTATTTCCAGCCACAAATCCCGAAAACATTGAGCAGCATGGCTGTTAGCCGCAAAGGTTTCTAAGGGCGATTCATTAATTCCCATTTTCTCTACATCGCTTAGGTAGGGGATGTGTTGTTTTAAAAAATGGGGATTGTGGGCAAAAAAATTGATGGTTTGTTGGTGTAAATTTTTACGGCTGTCCACCATATTAAAGAATCCTTTGAAGGTTTCTGTATTAAAACCAGCCTGCTTTACATAACTAATCACGGTTTCAAATGAACGAATAGATAACGTGGAGGGGATATTGGGCATTAGCACCCAATCTGCGGCATTAAAGATATTTTCCTGAAGCAGAGAAATGCCTGGAGGGGAGTCAATAATGACTGTTTTAAACTGCTTTTTTAAAGGAGCTAATAAGTTCGCCAACCTTTTTTTTGATTGTTTGCCTTCGCTCAACAAAATATCCGCTTGACGGGCAGATAGGTCTGCAGGTATCACGTACAAATGCGGATATGCTGAAGACTGTATGGAATCGTCTAATTCTATATTATGCTTCAATAGTTTTTTTGACTCATTTTTTACAGAGGCATCAACGCCTAGGTAGAAAGAAGCAGAACCTTGTGGGTCTAAATCCCACAGGAGTGTGTTGGTTTTTTCTTTTGCTGACAAATAGGCCAGATTGATAGCTGCAGTTGTTTTACCAACACCCCCTTTTAAATTGTACAAAGCAATGGTCGTCATGGAATAAAAATAAGGGATAAACAAAAGAATTCGATTGGTTTTTTGCGGAGTAAGTAAACGATAGATAAAAATGAATCCTCTACGAAGAAGGGGAAATAAAAATTAGAAGCTTTGCAACAAATGGTTTTCAAGTGGTAGTTTTTGGCAAACCCCAACCACTGGATGTGTTTAGAATCAAGCAATTGCACAGATAATTGATACCATTACCTCATGTAGTTCTTCTGCTCTAGGTTTATCAAACAAAAATTGCTTAACGCTTTAGTAAAGTGTAACTCTTCACTTTTATCTTCAGATTTAAAGTACATTCCTTACATAATCACTTTATAACCATAAAAGGTTGTTTCTTTGATACCAATTATTGCTATTGCCATTATGAATCAAGTTGCTACACCGCTGTGGTCTTTGCTTGCTCCGCTTATTTGTAGCATCCACTTATTCATGCTACATGTAGCACCCTCGCCACATGTTAGTGTTGAAAAACCGATACCAACCTTTATTCAATCCATAAACACCGACAGCCCATGCTGTATTATTCCATTCAGTAGGGCGGGTAATTTGATTCTTATCCGAGCAAAAGCAGACACTACTGAGGGGAATTTTATATTAGACACTGGTGCGCCAAACGTGGTTCTGAACCTTACTTATTTTAGAAATTACCCCAGCACCTATCATCAAGACGAGGAGCAGGGGGGCATCAATGGTAGTACACAGTCTGTAACCAGAACATTGGTACACCAACTGAATTTAGGTGCATTTCACTATGCCAATACGGAGGCTGACTTACTGGGTTTGGGACATATTGAAAACAGCAAGGGTGTTAAGATATTGGGATTGTTGGGCATGAGCTTGTTTAAGCAATGCGAGATGATTATCGACTACGAAAAAAACTTATTGTACTTGCACCATATTTCCCGAAAAGAAGCGGCTACCTATCAACATCCTATGCTATCAGATACCAGCGAATACAACATAGTTGGTACCGAGCAAGTAGAAAACAGGGTAATGGTGAAGACAGAAATTGCTGGAAAAAAACTGCGACTAGTGATTGATTGTGCAGCAGAATCTAATTTACTGGATAGCCGATTGCCTAATAAAATTTTTGAACAAATAAATATCAATCAACGCATTACACTCACTGGTTCGGGTAGCAAAAAAGTAGAGGCGCTTTATGGTGAAATGCAACAATTTAAAATTGGTAATAGCATCATCAACAACTTGCCTGTGGTGATTACCAATATGGAAAAGTCTTGTTTCTCGGGCAATGTGTGTGTGGATGGCATTTTAGGGTTTGATTTTTTATCACTACACAAGATTGGATTCAATTTTGTGACCAACAAAATGTATATATGGAAATAGCATTATTTAGTTACCTACTATACAAAGTAACCACCAGATTATTCCTTTGCTGCTGTGTGTTGCTGCTACAGCTATCTTTTGCTCTGGCACAAGGGGGAAGTGCTAAAATGATGGTAAGAGATGGTAAAATGGCCATTGAAATTAGCAGAAATATTGCTGAGGCAGAACTGAATAATTTTATCAGTAAACATCATTTAGAAAATTTAGGGCTGCGAGGATATTTTTCTAATAACACCACCGATTCGCTACGAAAACAGGGTTGGAGGCTTGCCAATACAACCAAAGACATGTGCCTTTTTACGATGGACTTTAACACATTTGATAAATTCTCTAATGCACAGGAGAAAATTGTTTTCACGGAGAAGAACAAACCACACAATGCCGCACTTTTTCCAGCAGTGCATAGCTCCATTACTTATGGGGTAAATAAATATAAAAACAATCATTTATTTAGGGTAAATGATTCCATCGTTACTTTTTATCTAAGAGGGTATTTGAATGCACAAAATGTAAAACTAGCAGGAAGTTTTAACCATTGGAATCCCACGGTATTGTCGATGTTGAAAAAAGATAGTGGTTGGATTGCTTATGTAAAGCTTACGCCAGGTAAATATTGGTATAAATTCATAGCAGATGGCAACTGGATGACCGACCCCGACAATGTGCAAAATGAAAATGATAATAAGGGCAATGTAAATTCTGTCTATTTTAAAACCAACCATCTTTTTGTGCTATCTGGGTATGATCATGCTAGAAAAATTTGTGTGGCTGGCAGTTTTAATAATTGGCAATCCAACCAACTAAAGCTCTTTAAAACGGCAAATGCTTGGCAGCTACCCATCTATTTAGCTGAAGGTACCCACACCTATCGTTTTATTGCTAATGATAGAGATTGGTTTGAAGATCCAGGGAACAAAAATAAAATGCCCAACGAATTTTATAATGAATACAATTCTGTAATCAGCATAGGCAATCCATACCTATTTAGGTTAGATGGTTTTCTTTCTGCATCAAAAGTTATGTTGATAGGCTCGTTTAATTTTTGGAAGAAAAATGAGTTAATAATGAACCGAACTAGCACTGGATGGGAAATACCTTATGTGCTTGGCCAAGGAAATTATGAGCTTAGGTTTATTGTTGATGGAAAGGAACAAACCGATTTAAAATATTATCCCACTATTAAAGGGCTAGATGGAAAATCCAACAATTTGTTGGTGATACACCCTAATTATACTTTCATTACCAAAGCTTTCAAAAACGCAAAATCGGTAAGTATCAGTGGGGATTTTAATGGTTGGAATAAAAATGGTTTTCCGCTTTCCAAAGATGAAAATCAATGGAAAATAACCCTCAACCTGATGCCTGGGAAACACCTGTATAAATATATAGTAGATGGTCAATGGTTAAAAGATCCGGACAATCTTCTGTGGGAGCAAAACGAATTTAGTACTGGCAATTCGGTTTTGTGGATGGAATAATTAGGTGGTGGTAAGTACCTAATTATTCCCGCTCGGGAAATAAGCCATTTTGGGATGTTTGCCACGAATGCACGAAAGGTGATATAGACCTGTCGAATGCAAAAGGCTGTGCTTTTTGTCGCATTCGCTCCAATGGCACGAATCGTTGAATAATCCGAATTAATGGAAGGATTCTGGGCTATTTGAAAAAGTGACAACTTGCTATCTCTTTTTTAACTATTAGTGCCAAATACCCACAACCTAGCACTTACTTACCTTCTACTGCTGTGCGAAAAATTGCACTAGGGTTGGTAGTACTTTTATTTTATCGCAGGCTGCTATGCGCAGGGGTTTTTCTAAGTAGTCTATTACTTGGGGGTAAGTCATTGCTTTTTCTTTGTCAACTACATCAATGGAAGAGGTAACCATGATTACTTGAATTTTCGCTTTCACTTGATGATGCTGAATGGCATCTAAAAAGCCCCATCCATCCAATACAGGCATATTAATGTCTAGCAGTATGAGGTAATGATCAGCGGTTGATTCAGGGCCTAGAAAATAATCTAACCCAAGTTGTCCATTACCAAACACGAGCGGAACGATACCCAATCGCTTTTGTACGAATGACTTGTGTAGTACCATAATAGTGGGGTCATCGTCAATAATAATGATGCTAAAGTTCATAGGTCAAGTGGTTTTTAAATATTCTCTGTTTTTTGAACAATGTCGCGAATGATTTTATCTAATTCTTCTGACGAATTGTTGATTAAAGTAACCAATTCCTGTTTTGAAAATGGCACATCTGCCTCTTCATCTATAATTAAATCGGACAACATGCTACTCAACCCCATTATTCTTGCGAGTGGGGCTCTTACTAGGTGCGATTGTGTCCAAGCAATATCCTTGAGTTTTTCATTTTGTTCTTCAATAGCTTGAAGGTATTTTCTTCTGTCGGTTACGTCTTTTTGAATAGAAATCCAGTGAGTAAGCACGCCCTTTCTATCAAGAACGGGCGATACGGATATGTTCACCCAAAAAGGGTCGCCATTTTTATTGTAATGTATAATTTCAATGGTGCAACTTTTGCCATTTAGCATGGCTGCTTGCATGGCAGCCACTTCTTCGCTAGCTGTGAGCGGACCATGGAAAAACAATTCAGTTACCCCTATTACATCGGTTAATGAATAGCCAGTCATTAAGGAAAATGCTTTATTAATGTAAAACAATGTTGGCAGCTGATTAGAATGTGGGTGTGCTTCGAAAATAACTACCGCATCGGAGGTATTGGTAATGACCGATTCAAACAATCTGAGTTGTTGCTCCTCTGATTTTTTTCTGGTAATATCCTGCATGGCACCAATCATCCTAATGGGTTTTTTGTCGAAACCCAAAACGAGATAGGCACGGTCAAGCACGTATTTATAGCTACCGTCTGCACACATGAATCGGTATTCCAATTGCATCAACGATTCTCCTTTAACAAAAGAATTAGAAAGGGCACTGATTACTTTTCTAAAATCGTCGGGGTGAATTTTGCTGCGCCACCAATATTCCGTTTGCTTATAATCCGCCTCGGTGTATCCGAATACCCTTATGATACCTTGGTTGCAAAGCACTGTTTTGTTTTTAATGTCCCAATCCCAAATGGTATCGGATGTGGCTTTGGCTACAATTTCAAATCGCTCATTGCTTTCTAAGAATTTCTTTTCAATACGCTTCCGCTCAATGCTATACATCAAACTTTTAGACAATTGGGCACTATCCAAATCATCTTTTGCTAAATAATCAGACACGCCCAGCTCAAGGGTTTTGATGCCAAACTCTTTGTTGCTGTATCCAGTTAAAACAATCACGGGTACCAGACCTGCCAGTTGTACCACATCGGTAACCAATTCCTTTCCGCTGTGGTCGGGCAAGGATAAATCAAGGAAGATGGCATCGAAACGATGTGGCTCCGATAATATTTTTTGTGCAGCAGCAAAGGATTCGGCTTTGCCAATCACCAGCTTTCCTAATGCTTCATATAAATACTCCTCTAACAGAATAACATCTCCGAGGTTATCTTCTATTATTAGTAATTGTATCTCTTTTTCGGCTAACATAGTAGTATATCTGAATAGTTAAAGACAAATTAGATTTAATTAATCAAATCAAATATTTTGGGTTTTCCCCAATTTTTATCAACAGCAAATAATCACTCGATTCATCCTGACTCAAACGCTGCCTTGAACGCCACCGATTTCACTTGAAGCTATTCCTTTTGAATCCTTTCAGGGTTAAAGGGAGTACCTACAAATTGGGTAGTACTTTCTAGCCAAACATCCATTAGCGTGGGTATCGGGGTACTAACCAAGAAACTTGGTAATCCAACGTTATTCGTAACAATAAACTTTGGAGGAAATACAATGATATGCAAAAAAAGAAGGTAAACATTATCGTTTAAATAAGGGGATAGATTGTAGTACTGATCAATTAAATGTATTACTACAAGCTTGTGCATAGTTTTTCTAATAAATGATAGCTCAAATCTCACCAAAAGATAAACAGTAAGGTTTTACTTCTATGGGTTTCTTGATATTAGCCCCATAGGCTTGTGGTTCATCCTTCATTGAATTCGGTTGAGATACCACTTAACATAGTTCAGTATCCAATGTCATTAATTTAAGCAAGATTATACTGGAGGGTTGCTATCATTCGCATCTTCGTATTGCTACTACAGCCCCTTTTTTAATAATTACCCTCCACTTAATACTTTCGACCTTTATGGTTTATTTAAATAATCCCGAACGGATTTGATGTTTATAGAAAAATGATAGAAGGGGATTGGTACGAACCCGATGGGGTCGAATGTAATGTTCGTGTTTTTTGCTATAAACATTTGAACCCTTTGGGTTTGATTCTACTTGTATTGGTGTTATTGTATAGTCTTTGAAGCAAGATGAGAAATTTGATCTGATATTACTTTCTGTTTGGCCAATTTGTAATTAAGGACAATTAGGCAACATTACAGAATGAGTCTTGACTTAATGACATTGACTCAGTAATTATTAAGTATTGTTTGATGTAAAGTAAGTGCAGTCTGGTATAATCTAAATATAGCCCAGTATGAAGAAAATATCGTTGAGTATCAACTAAATACGGTCAAGTATCAAATAAGTACTGCCGAGTATCAAACAAATACGATCGAGTATCAATAAAATATGATCGAGTATCAATTAAATACGGTCGAGTATCAAATAAATATAGTCGAGTATCAATTAAATACGGTCGAGTATCAATTGAATACGGTCGAGTATCAATTGAATACGGTCGAGTATCAAATAAATATAGTCGAGTATCAACTAAATACGGTCGAGTATCAATTAAATACGATCGAGTATCAACTAAATACGGTCGAGTATCAAGCGAATACGGTCGAGTATCAAGCAAATATGGTTGAGTATCAAGCAAATACGGTTGAGTATCAAGCAAATACGGTTGAGTATCCTAAAGTATTGTCCTGTATCAAGCAAATGCGCTTAATCTTCTAGTGTACAGGATTTATGATTTTATCCAACAATAGTATTGGTCTAACCGCCTAGCTGTTTTGATAGCAATTCTTTAACGGCAAACTGTTCTACCCAAGTGAAGTGCTTTGAAATAATGGCATTTTTATTTTTTTGTAGGTAGTGCAAAAATGCCTTTGCCACAGGAGAAAAGTTTTTTCGTTTCATCCATATTAAATTCCAAGCAGAGGTGAGGGGAAAACCCGCCAAAGGCAAGATGGTTAACTCGCCATTGAGTAATTCATTTTTGATACCAATTAAAGGCATAATGGAACAACCAAGCCCAGCAATTACCGCTTGTTTTACTGCTTCATTGGAGGTAAGTTCTATCCTTTTTCGTATCGGTAGCTTGTTCAGTTCTATGTATTGCTCCATCAATAACCGTGTAGCCGAACCTGGTTCTCGGTATATGAAAGGTATTTTTTGGAATAGCATCTGCACCTCTTCTACCTGCAAGGAGGGTAGTAGGTATTTTGCGCTAGCAACAAAATAAAGTTGATTGGGCAGGAGTGGTTCGTTTTCTATGGCTAATTTTTCTGGCAATAAGGACAATAACGAAAAGTCCACTTCATTTCGTTCTAGACTGTCGATTACTTTAGATCGGTTGGTTACATCCAGCACTAGCTCAATGCCTTCGTGAAGGTGTAAAAAATCCGTTAAAAAATAGGGCATTACATATTTGCCTGTAGAAACCACGGAGATCTTGAGTCTTCCAGATAATTGTCCTTTGTATGCCAAGGTTTTATAGTTGATGGCATACACTTCATTTAAGATATTCTCAGCGGCGTGCGCTATTTCTTTTCCAAATTCTGTAATAAACAGTTTACGCCCTACTACCTCGGTTAGTGGTATATCAAATTGATCCTGAAAGTTTTTTAACTGTATAGAAACAGCCGGCTGGGAGAGAAAAAGTTCCTCTGCCGCTTTGGTAATGCTTTCTGTTTGGGTGACTTTTAAAAATACCTGTAGTTGGTGTAAAGTGTAATTCATAAATTCTTTTAATGATAAACATAGCAAACATCAATAGTTGTGCTTGAGCTTCTGCTTGCATTTTTGCGTTTCTCAATTAATCATTCTAAAAAAAGTAAACGATGAAAAAAGTACAATTAATCGAAGGCAGTTTTGCCGCCAACGATGCCATTGAATTGGCTACTCAAATAATCCACACTAATATAAAGTTCCACGAAAATAGAATCAATAGCCAAATTGGGGAAGAATCTATTACGATGCGGGAAACAAGAATCAAACAATTGCAACGAGATTTATTTGAGTTAAGAAACTATATTGAACAACAAAAACAGCCTATAAATATCCATTCTACCATAGAAATAGAATAAGTTATTTAAAAGCGGAAGTAATTTTCCCCAATTCGTTACATGGTTTAGGTGATGGCTAATACATTGCAACGCTAACTGATGATTACTGATTATTCTAACCCCACAGTATTAAGTAATTACAGATGAGCCGTTTTTCATTTTATCCAAAAAATAAAGCTGATACCATTTCATCTCTACAATTGATATTCTAGCTGATTTTTTCACCAAAATAATTTATTGTACAACCTTCCAAACTTACTTTATCAATACCAATATGGCAAACGCTGGAAATATTTCGACACTTAGTTCAATCCGAAAGTTTTTTAAAATTTTAAGTCTGGATAAGGCAGACATCTCGGCCATTTATGTTTTTGCCATTCTTTCAGGATTGGTACAACTGTCCCTTCCTTTAGGCATTCAAACCATCATCAGTTTTGTAATGGCGGGTTCGGTGTCTACCTCCATTGTAGTGCTGATTGCTTTGGTGGTTTTGGGTACATTCATTAATGGCTTGCTGCAAATAAGACAAATGCAGGTAATTGAAAGGGTAGAGCAAAAACTATTTGTGCGGTATTCTTTGGAATTTACTGACCGATTGCCCAAACTCAATGTAGAAAAACTAGACAATTATTATTTACCAGAAGTGGTTAATCGCTTTTTTGAAACGGTTTCCTTGCAAAAAGGACTTGAAAAATTACTCTTGGATTTACCCATTGCTTTTATCCAAATCCTTTTGGGCATCATCCTTTTGGCGCTATACCATCCGGTATTCATTGGTTTTGGTGCAGTATTACTCCTTATTATAGTTGCCATCATCCGATTTACGAGCTTAGAGGGTTTGTCTGCCGCATTAAAAGCATGTGATTATAAATATGGTATCGCTAATTGGATACAGGAAATTGCCCGTTTCATCAAACCCTTTAAATATGCCAAAGGCACTTCGCTTCATTTACAAAAAAGTGATGGATTGCTTGGGGGTTATTTAGAGGCTAGGACTCATTATTTCAAAATTCTGTTAACACAATATTGGAGTTTGGTCATTTTTAAAATCCTCATCACCGCGGGGATGTTAATCATGGGGGTAGTGTTGCTCGTTGACCAGCAAATTAATATTGGCCAATTCATTGCAACGGATTTAGTGATTTTGACCATCATTGGCTCTGTAGAAAAATTAGTTGGCAATTTGGATAAGGTATATGATGCTTTGGTGTCTATAGAAAAGCTCAATAAAATAACCGAAGCTGCTGTGGAAACAAGTGGTACACTTCAATTGTCCGACGAACAAGAAGGTGTAAGTATTGAATTTAAAAAAGTAAGTTTTACTTATCCCGATGGCAATCAAGTACTTAACGATTTAAATGGTAGCATACCTGCTGGTAGTTTGGTGCATATTACTGGTGAATCGGGTAGTGGCAAATCCACAGCACTTCGCCTGCTAAGTGGTGCTTACACATCGTTTCAGGGTAGCATCTTGTTTAACCATGTACCAATTGGCAATTACCAAATACAAAGTCTGCGAATGTTAACGGGGGTGCTGTTGCAGCATCAAGAAGTGTTTCAAGGTACTTTGTTGGAAAACCTTACCATGGGCAACAAGGCTATCCCAATGAAAGATGTGGACGCCTTAGTTCAACTTACAGGGTTAAATGATTATATTCAAGCATTGCCTAAAGGTTATGATACCTTACTAGATCCTCAGGGTAAACGGTTATCTCAAAGAACTAGAAAAAATATTGCTTTGGTAAGGGCGTTACTAGGGCGGCACCGGCTTTTATTGCTTGAATCGCCATTCTCCCACCTTACACCTACTGAGGCTTCTGCTATATTTCAGTACCTAAAAAGCTTAAAGGGGGTTACCATCATCATTACTTCTTCCCAAAATAATTTACCTCAAGCCCCTGATTTTGCTTTTACGCTAACACAAGGCAAACTTGCTAAGGTGTAGCTTCTGAGGAATCAAAATAATTTACCCAACACCTACCAATTTCAATAGCATTAAAAAATAGAAACAACCGCATTTATGGAGTCGTTTATACATATTGATTTAGAAGAAAAAAAGGAAAGCAAGTACCATATTCATGCTTTTAATAAAATATACAGGATTGGCCAAAAAAGCAGAATTAAATATTGGATGTATGGCATACTTGCCTTGGTTATCATCGTAATGTTATTGCCTTGGACTCAAAACATTCGAGCCAAGGGCAACATTACCACGCTTAGGCAAGAGCAACGCGCCCAAGAGGTAAACACCATTATTGCAGGACGCATTGTTAAATGGTTTATCAAAGAAGGGGATTATGTAAAAGCAGGCGATACCTTGCTACAACTGGGGGAAGTGAAGGTGGAATACTTCGATCCCTTATTAATTAATCGTACGCAAGAACAAATTACTGCCAAGCAACAAAGTATTGAAGGTTATGCCAACAAAGCTGCTACTGCTGTGGTGCAAATAGCCGCTTTGAAGGAAGGACAAGAACTGAAATTGCAATCGCTCGACAATAAGCTGAAACAACAGCAACTAAAGGTAGAAAGTGATAGTACGGATTTGATAGCTATTAAAAATGAATTGGGCATTGCTAAAAGACAGTTCGATGCGGCTAGGGTAATGCTAGATAGCGGTGCTATATCGTTGGTAGATTTTGAGAGAAGAAAAGTAAGTTTTCAAAATTCAACGGCCAAAAGAATCAGTGGCGAAAACAAATACCTTCAGAGTAGGCAAGAATTGGTGGCATTAAGGATTGAAAAAAATAGTGCTGTTCAGGAATACACTGATAAAATATCAAAGGCAGAGGGTGAGCGATTTGCATCCCTTTCTAATGTAGCCAGCACCCAGGCCGATGTGTCTAAACTTCAAAACGTATTTGCCAGCTACGATGCCCGAAATCAATTGTATTACATTCTTGCGCCCCAGGATGGTCAAGTGAGCAAAGTGAAAAAAGAGGGGATAGGCGAAATGGTAAAAGAAGGGGAGAATTTGGCAGAAATAGTGCCTACATCGGGTAAATATGCCGTAGAAATGTATGTTGAACCAATGAATTTACCCCTTGTTGCTATTGGACAAAAAGTGCGTTTTGTATTTGATGGTTTCCCAGCAATAGTATTTAGCGGATGGCCCCAAAATAGTTTCGGAACTTTTGGTGGAAAGGTAGTGGCGGTAGAAACTGCCATTAGCAGCAATGGGAAATTCAGGGTATTGGTAGCCCCAGATTCCACTCAGGGAGCTTGGCCAGATAGGCTTAGGCTCGGAGGTGGTGCATCAGGCATTGCATTACTAAAAGACGTACCTATTTATTATGAACTGTGGCGGAACATTAATGGATTTCCCCCAGAATATTATACCCCAAAAGCCGATGCAAAAAACGGCAAAGACAATGGCAAAGAAGCTAAAAACGGGGAGAAAAAGAAATAATAACGTTGTGACGAGTGGATGATAACTGCTATTCATCACTATACACCAACCACTAATTACTTGCACATGCTCAATCTCAATACTTTGCGAAGATTATTTTTTATTCTACTTACTATAGTGCCCGCTTGGGTAATGGCCCAGCAAAAGGTCATTACTCCAGACGCATTTATTGCCCTTATTAAACAAAACCACCCTGTAGCCAAGCAAGCGGCTATACAAGTGGATAAAGCTGGGGCAGAACTGCAATCTGCCCGTGGGGGATTTGATCCAGTATTGGATGTAGATGCCTCTAAAAAAACCTTTGATGGAAAAAACTATTACACCTATACCAATCCAGAATTAAAGATTCCAACTCCATTGCCAATAGACGTAAAGGCTGGATTAGAAGATAACGCTGGTTTATTTACCGAACCTGAATTAACCAAAGGGAAATCTAGCTATTTGGGGGTAGAATTGGCATTGGCTAAAGGTTTTTTGATTGATAAACGAAGGGCGGCCTTGAAACAGGCTAAGATTTTTCTAAGCCAAAGCGAACAAGAGCGGCGCACCATCATCAACAATATATTGTTTGAAGCCTATGCTGATTATTTTGCTTGGGCAGGGGCGTACCAACAACTGCGTGTGTATAATCAGTTTTTAGAAAATTCCAATAAGCGATTGCGGCTGGTAAGAATTGGGTTTAATAATGGCGATCGCTCCGAAATGGATACTATTGAAGCTTATACGCAATGGCAAAATTTTCAATTACAGCAGGCTGAGGCAAACCTCAAATGGATAAATGCCTCTCTGCAACTGAGTAACTATCTATGGCAGGAAAACGGAAGACCTCTGCAAATACCCGCTCAGTGGATGCCCGATACCGTACAGTTTGCACTTGAAAGCAATGTGGGCAATGCAGACAATGCGGTTACCCAAAGCAATGCGCAAAACCCTGTTTTAAAAAGCTACCAATACAAAATTGAAAGCCTTCAAGTGGAGAAAAGACTAAAATTCCAATCGCTCCTACCTTATTTTAGTGTAAAAGCAAATTTGCTGAGTAAAGAATACTACCAGCCAAAAGGATTTGGGATTAATTATTTGGAGAACAATTACAAATGGGGCGTTGATTTTAAAATCCCTCTTTTGTTAAGAGAAGGCAGGGGTGATTATAGAAAAGCGCAACTAAAAATTAAAGAAGCCAGCCTTGAATTGAGTAACAAACAATGGCAGGTGGAAAATAAAATAAGAAGTTATGCTGCTGAAAATGCAGCCCTTGGTCAGCAGTTAAGCACGATACAAGGTGTTTATAACAATTATAAAGCATTGCTCAAAAATGAAGAATTGAAATTTTCACAAGGCGAGAGTACCCTGTTCTTACTGAACAGCAGAGAAAACAAAGTGCTAGAAGCAGTTCAAAAGCAAATTGAACTAAGGGTGAAATACCAAAAATCAAGGTATGCGGTAGATTGGGCTGCGGGATTGTTGCAATAAGTTGTTTTTAAAAACGAAGTCCTTTTTCCTATTCACTGCCCTCCTTAATGTCAAGTTTACAGATATAAAGAACGCATGAAATGAAAAAACTCCTCATCCTGTTGCTTTTTCAAAGTCTAATATTCAGGGCATCCGCCCAGATCACCGGTATTAAAATAAGCGGTGATCCTTGCACCACTTTAACGTTCCCTATTCAGGTTTCGGGAACTAGTAGTTCCCCCTATTTTTTTTGGAACTTTGGTGATACTGCGAGCGGAGTAAACGATACGATTACCATTTTAGGGGGTGCTACGGTTCCTTTTCCTACACATACATTTACTAAACCAGGTGTTTATACAGTGTGTGCCACCTTTCAAGAGCCTGGTGCTCCAATAACTACTATTTGCCGAACCTTTATTATTGGTTTATGCTGCAACGGAATTATTAGCTCATTAGATAGTTGTTTGGGTAGCAATACCAGTTTTCTTTAATATCTGCGGCTGCAATATCTGGGATAGCTTGGAATTTCGGTGATCCCGCTTCTGGCGTAAACAATACCTCCATTAATACAAATCCGCTGCACCAGTTTAGTGATACGGGTACTTTCACCGTTACTGCAACCGTAACTGCTACTTGTGGAACTTTCATCGTAACCCTACGCCTGCGAATTATTAATTGTACAATACCTATTTGCAATGGCAGCATTTTAGTACAAGACAGTTGCCGAAGCACTGGCACTCGATTCAGTATTAGCAGCAGTTCCACTATTAGCAGCATTATTTGGAACTTTGGTGATACTGCATCTGGCGCAAACGATACATCCACCAACCTCAATCCCCTACACCGTTTTAGTAACATCGGCACATTCACCGTAACTGCTAGAGTAACTGCAGCATGTGGAACTTATACCGATACCCTTCGCATACGCATCATCAATTGCAAAACACCAGTCTGTTCGGGCACCATTCAAGCACAAGACAGTTGTAGGAGCGCGAGTACTCGATTCAGTATCAGAAGTACGGCTACGGTTAACAGCGTTGTTTGGACATTTGGCGATAGCCTTAACTTCATTAATACCTCAACCCAATTAACCCCACGCCATTATTTTTCAAATTCTGGTTATTATAATGTTCGGGCTATTGTAAACCTGTCCTGCGGAGTTGATACTATTTTTAAACGTATCCGTGTTGCACGGTGCGGCACTGCTGGTAATAATTGCAACATGATTGTACCAACGGCTTTCTCCCCCAATGATGATAACCTAAATGATTTTTTTGCCCCCAAATCTGTTTGCACGCCCGATTTTTATCGTTTGTCTATTTATAATAGGTATGGGGAAATGATATTCAGTTCGAATGATTTGCTAAAAAGTTGGAATGGCACCTACAAAGGATTTCGGTGCGAAGTGGGTGTTTATTGTTACTTCCTTGAATATCAATTCGCCCCACAACTTCCAAAAACGCAAAAAGGAACAATAGTCATGATCAGGTAACTAATGGTCAACCAATAACACATTGTAGGGGCAGTAATGTTGAAATGATAAGTAGCCCATTCGTACAGGGAAAGATTATTTTGCTCAGAATAGTTTCATCATAGCCCAAAAATAAAAAGGCGGGGGGGGTAATATTAAAGTAAGCTTGGTTTTAAGTTGTAGATAGAAAA
Source organism: Chitinophagaceae bacterium (assembly GCA_027486835.1). Lineage (GTDB taxonomy): Bacteria > Bacteroidota > Bacteroidia > Chitinophagales > Chitinophagaceae > Parasediminibacterium. The sequence continues at coordinate 71,671 of JAIXOJ010000048.1, read as the reverse complement.
GCAGCTTGAAGGCAATAAAAGTAAACTAGCGATCAGGGGGTAATGATTGAATAATTTATGGATGCAGGTGTTGGTAATTAAACTGAGTAGATATTGGCTTACCGGGTTGCGCAAAAGCAGGGTTTGATATAAAGGAAGAATCAGTAAGGGTGAAAAGAAAAGCCGAGAGTTGGCCAATTTCATAATTAGACAATGGAATTTTGTGCTGCAATAAGGAATCTGTGCCTGGCGCAACCACCATGTTTTTTCTGTAATGTTCAAATAAATTCATCAAACTAAAAAATCGGCCATCATGACCATAAGGAGCGGTGAGCGCCACATTTCTTAAACTGGGAACTCTAAACTTGAGTGAATCAACAGGCCTTCCAGTTACTTTCATTCTGCCATAATCTGATAAAAAAGGGTCGAGGGGCATACCGATATTTCGAAACGAAAAGTCAGTAAAAAGTGGCTCTTGGTGGCAGGTTGCACATTTTGCTTTGAAAATATCGTAACCCAATTGTTCTGGCAAGATAAACTTACCCACGCCACGCATTACTTGATCGTATTTACTATTTGCACTTACCAGCATCACCATAAACTGATAAAGGGCATCGGTGATGTTTGCTGTGTTGATGGTATTTCTACCGTAGGCTCGCCTAAATAATCGTTCATAAGACGTGTCCTTTTTCAGTTTCACCACCACATTTTCCATGGTTTCGGCCATTTCATTTGGGGCAGTAATTGGAAATAAGGGTTGCTGTTTCAAATGTAAAACACTGCCATCGGCCATGAAGTCTTTGCTCCAAATTAAATTATAAAGCCCGGGTGCATTGCGTGTTGTTTGTCCATTGCCATACCCGTGGCTCAACCCGTGTTCGTAGGTGGAAAATGCAGCAAACTGCTGGTGGCAACTACCGCAGGAGACACTGCCATCCTTGCTTAATTGACCATCGTAAAATAGTTTTCTGCCTAGCTCGAATCCTTCTTTTGTAGGAGGATTTTTTTTCAAGTCATAAACAGGTCTTGGCCATCCTTTTGGTATAGACACTGCCAATGGATGGGTTTTGTGCGGCTTTGGTGGCTTTGGATTCATCCACCCAACTGCCAATAAGACCAGCAAAAACAATAACGATATGGTGCTTATTATTTTCAATCAATCAAGTCATTTATTAGATTTTGCCAATTGTATTAATGGTAATGATTCCTTTCCAATTCATTAAGGCAAAAACCTAGAAAGTGAAACCTTATTCGTGCCATGAATGTTCGCTACAAACGCATGAACAAATGCATAAGCGTTTACCATTAGAATCATTTGCATTGGATTAACACTACAATCTTTGAAAGCAATCATAGAGAAAAAGCATTCGTGCATTTGTGGCAAAAAACATTTCACTTATTTCTTCTTTGCAAAAAAGCCAAAATAAACGCCTAGAAAAATCAACATCAACACCGTGGCAGTGATGGCCGCAGAAGGATTGTCTATTGTAACCGCAGTGGCGACTACTAGATACGCTGCCACAAAAAATATCCCTAGATAAGGTGTAATGTATTGGGTAATGCCGGACAAATTAGCCGCACCAATTTTTCTTTTTCTCAAAATAAACAAAGCCGCCGCCGATGTGCAAAAACCAATACAATCGAGAAAAATGCTAAAGCTCAGCACATTATCCACCCCTTTTCCAAAGAATGCAACCACCACCGCCACAAGGGCAAAAACAGTAAGTCCTGGCACCATTACATCGGTTTTTGCATTTTTTTGGGCAAACACAGGAGGAAACACACCATCAATACTCATGGCATACATCACCCTAGGATTACTCATCAACGATACATTTACATAGGCCATTACGCTCAAAAACATACACGCATCAAATACTTTACCACCTGCTTTGCCAAACCAAGTTTCGCAAAGCAATGCGCCAATGGCATTGGCGTTTTTCATGTTATCGAATCCAATAACCTGCACGTAGGCATAACTAATGGATAAATACAGAAACAAAACGATAAACATGCCTACGATAATACTTTTTTGGAGGGTTGCTGGGCTTTCGGCATCTCCCCCAAAATTAATGGTCTGTTGGTAGCCTCCGTAAGTAAAAAATACGGGTACTAGGCTAAGGATGAGTAGCAAAGCGGCATTATGACCATCATACACATACACCTTGTTTTGGGTATTATAACCGTGAGGGGTAGCGTTCAAACCCGTGAAACAAGCGGAAATAAGCAGGATGATTAAGCCTATTTTCACTGCCATCAATACATTTTGAGCCTGGCTAGTTGTTTTTAACCCTAAGAGGTTTACGGCATAATATAAAAAGATAGGTAGAATGGCCACCGCCACATTGAACCATTCGCCCGAAGGTTTTCCAAATAGTAAATCACTGAAATAATCCGCACCAATCAGGGCTACAACCGATATGGTAGCAGCATTGCTAATCAGTATCAATACGTTTACCGTAAAACCTATTGACGGATGGTAGCATTGAGAAAACACTTGGTAATAGCCGCCTACTGTGGGTAAGCGCTGGCCAATTTCTGCATAAGTGAGCGCACCAAAAATGGCAATGACTCCCCCAATAACCCATGCGGCATAGAAGATTATGGGCAATCCAGCTTTGGCTGCAATGGAGGCAGGTGTTTTAAATATCCCCATACCTATTACTAGGCTAATAACAATCATCGTGAGGCTGAACAATGGTAGCTTCTGTTTACTCATACACTTAAAATCTTTTCGGTGAACGTTTTAAATATAGTAGGAACGGTAATGACGGATGGAATTAATTGGGGGTAATGTCTTTTTTGGGAGTAGCGGTTAAAAAAAGTGTAAGCAAGTTGTCACTTTTTTACATTTTCCGAAGGCAATAATTACCAGATTCGTGCATCTGTTAATGCTCTGGGAGTGAATGCGACTACTATCACCATTAATGGTATTGAGCGAGTGTTGTTTCAATGCTTGTATTTGTGGCAATATCCCAAAATGTCTTTATTTCCAAAGGGAAATAAGTAACACCCCTGTTTGTTTTATTGGTAATGCCCATATAAAGAATGCACCACAATTTGGTTTTCTTCCACTTTATAAACAATACGGTCTTCCTAATTAATTCTTCTAGACCAATAACCAGTATAATTAGCCTTCAATCTTTCTGGTTGTCCAAGTCCTTCAAAGGGAGACCTACATGTATTTTCCAAAAGGCTGTAAATTTTTCTAACTGTTTTAATGTCAGTTTTCATCCACCAACCTAAGTCATGCCATGCCTTTGGCATAAAATGAAGTTCACGCATCAAGCATTGCTTTTAGTTCATCTAAGTTAAGTGGTGTGGGTTGGGTCTTCCCTTTTTCGTACTCCTCAATACTTTGTAATATTGCGGGGTTAGTAATTTCATTTTTTCCTATCACACGCACATGCTTTACAAATGAAATCGTTTTGAAAAACTCTTCGGCAAATGAAACTTTGTTGTCGGCAATTTCAATTTCTAAAAGGTATTTCATTCTGTTATTTTTTCAGGGTTCTAAATCTAGAATAAAAACGCTCAAGTTTATATTCTGTAGCATAATTACTAATAAAAGAGTTTAGGGTTAGGAAATAATGGTGATTCTAAAAAAGTTGTTGTTATTTCCTTTTAATGTTGATGGCAATTGATTTAGGTTTTTTACATTGGGAGTGTCATGCGCCCTCCCTTTCTTGGGTAAGCATTCTGTAATTGTTTCATTTTAGCCAAGAATGCATGAATATGTGAATTATTAGGGAGTATCCCAGTATTCAATTTTGTTGCATGCAACGTCTCCACATTGAGCAACTTAGTGCTTTCTTTATAAACCCCAAAGCAAGTTTTATTTCAGGGGTAGAAATACGGCGGTCTATTGTAAAAAAAGTAGTAGGCAGAGCCTTGAAATAAGTATTGTAGTTTAGAAAGGGCATAAAAAAACCGCATCATTACCTAAATAGTAGATGCGGTTTTTGGAGGCGATTGAGTTGCTAAACGAAGACTATTTAGCATCAGAATCAGGGCCTTTCTTTTTTCTAACCGGACGCTTTTTTTCCGATTTTTTAATTAAACCCAAACTTTGGTACTCATCACTATCGTCACCAAATTGGGCGGCAATTTGTTTTTTTGCCCCAAGCATCCAATTGTGAAACGACCATTGATTTTTTCTAGTACCATCCCTTGCTGATTTAAAAGCAGTTTTTGCCAAATTTTCTTTTGTCTCCGAAGCATCTTGAGCCTTGTAGAGCGCAATGCCTTTGGCAATTTCATAATCCTTGTTAGCGGGTGCAAAATTTGCAATTGACTGCAAATTGTCGAGCGCAATTTTGTCTTCATTTAACACTCTTTTCGCTAACTTTTTTGTTTCAACCTTAGCCATAATTTATACCTCCTTTTTTTTAGAATTTAGACTATTACTTAGTAAAAACTATGCCAGATTTGTCGGACATTTTTCCCTCAAATATGAATTAGCAAATTATTTAGATTTGGTTTGGCCTATTAATTCTGTAGGTAGATGCGGTGATGCAGAAATTTTCGTTTTTGACGTTCCAAAAATACTGTTACACCGCAAAGCGAATAGGCAAGGATTAACTGATTTCAAAACATACCTATTGTCGTAAATACATGTTCAGTTTTGGTTATTCCTTACAATAACAGTTTTGGCTACTGTTATAACGCGTAGAAAAGGCTCCTCCATTTGTTGTTCTATTTATGCAAAGCAAAATGTGAGGAAATTTTATCAATATTTACATTGAGATTTTAGAAGTTAAGCAATACAGTTTTGGCATAAAAGAGTAGTGCTTTGAAATTAAAGGAACTTGGTTTGGATATAAAGGAATGTAGTTTGGAAATTGAGGACAGCGGTCTGAAAATTGAGGACAACGGTTTGGATATAAAGGAATGCGGTATGGATATAAAGGAATGCGGTTTGGATATAGAGGACAGCGGTATGGATATAAAGGAATACGGTTTGGATATAATGGACAGCAGTTTGGATATAAGCGATAGAACAGTTTGTATACAATATCCGATTGAGCTATAGCATTAAAGACTTGGAGTTATATAAGATGGGTTTTTACTTAATATTAGTAAAGGGAGGGTTATAAATAGGCCGGTGTAGTAAATGTAGAATTACAGGTTCACGGAACATAAATGCTATGTTGTTTAACGATTTAACGAAATAGGGCCACTAAACATGCTACAACCACACTCAATTTTAAATAGTTTGATTTTCTTGCTTAAGAGGTACAAACTTTGCTGTTTCAATCGTGCTTGTCTCAATTTTGTCTGAAAGAAGTAAAAATAGCATATGTTCCTATTTCTGTAAATTCCTGATTTTTTTCTTGTTGGCAGTTTCGAAAATCTATAAATCATGACAACCTTGTGCATAATTGCCTTGCATAGCCCATGAAATGCCATTTTGAGAGTGAAGATTGCCCATTCAAACAACTATTGTTTTTTTAGAACATGAGCCAAGTATGTGTATTAGTCATCCTTTGTTGTAATTTCAATAGTTGTGGAAATAAGCTTTAATTGATTTTATTTTAATGCGTATGAAATAGTTTTTTTGTCTTAATATTTTGCAAAAGAAATGCTAAGGAAATCTTTAGTCGATTCGATTGATGGGCTTTTTGTTTGTATTGGGAAGTAAAGCTGATAATAAGTTTGAGTATAATTACGCTATGTGTTTAGTGTTACTTAATTTCTTTAATAACCATTTACATTAGAGCCCTAAATCCAGAGTGACTTAAATGCTGATAAAAAAAATGTAAAGAAATGCCGCTGTTTTCCAAATAATCTGCATTATGTTGCGGCATCTGCCTTTTTGTAGTAAACCAACTACAATTTCGTAAAAGCTGTAAATATTTGAGAAAATGTAGTAGGTTATTGACCTAACACAATAAAGCTTTTTACTTGTCGAAAATGTAGAGTTGGATGTTTATAAATGTGCTGCTTGGGTAGTTAAAAAAAGTTGTTTTATTTAAACAACATTGTAAAAGTGAAAATGATATCCGCTGGAAAGTGGATTATGAAGAATAAAAAGTACGGAGTTACAACCCCTAGTTGTTTGTTTAAAATTAAAATGGTAATTATGAGAAAAGTGTACCTAACAGTTCGCGAAATGGTTTCAAGTAGTTCGAAAAGTAAAAGTGTTTTAAAGAAATGCTGCATGTTATTGGTTCTTTCAACTTTGCTATGTTTTGCAAATAGCGAACAGGTTCAAGGGCAAACAACCTATTATTCTAAGGCAAGTGCGACGGATTTCTCTAACCCTAGTAGTTGGGGGCCAAATACGGATGGTTCAGGAATATCTCCATCGAGTATCACTAATGCTGACATATTCATTATTCAAAACAACTCTTCTTTAGTGTTAACAGGATCTGGAAGTTCTGCTACTGTAAGCGTACGTAGTTTAACGCTTACAAATGGAAAATTAACAGTAAGTGGGGGTACATTGAATGTTACCAAAGCAGGTACATTTAATACTTTTTTACGAATTCAAAGCCCATCTGTATTCACGGTAAGTGGGGGTACAGTAAATTTAAATGGACAACTATATCTAGAAAGCGGAGGTTTTTTTAATCAAAGTGGCGGTAACATTAATGTAGATGGAAATAATGGAGGGGTTGCAACTGGAAGCGTTACTGGTACTAGTTCTACTACTTTTTCAGCCACAAGTGGAAATGCTACAGGTGCAATTGTACACTTTAATGTTGCAAACACAGCAAGTGTTAGTTTAACCGGCGGAACATTCACGGTGATTGATCCTTCTCAAAGTGGAAATGATGTGCTATCATTTAGTGGGTCATTTGCTGGGCAAACAAATACTACTACTGGACACACTTGGATATTTGGAGATGGTGTTTCTGTGGATCCAGGTGGGACTGCTGGTTTTTTCTTTCAGCCTTGGGTGTCAACTACTGGATTTAGATTTGGAAAAGTTATCATTAATGGAGGAGCCACTGGTGCAAACAGATTTGTAAATAGCCCCACCAGCTTTGGAGGCTTAATTGCAATAGGGGATTTAACTATCAATGCAAATTCTGAATTAAGGGCTTCTGGCACTTCTACACCAAGTAGAGATGGATTATTTGTAGGAGGCAATTTAACCAATAATGGGACTTTAACTGTTGTTGTTGGTAGTGCGTTAACTTTTGGTTCTGCATTCTATGCTTCGTTAACTGCTATTACCCCAGTTCCAGCAACCAATTCACAAACCGTTAGTGGGACTGGTATTTTTAGAAACAATACTACATCAGCATCTTCTACTGCTAATTATGGGGGGTTGATTTTTAATAATACTAGTACAGCAGGTGTGAAATTTAATACACCTTCAACCTTATTATATCAATCTGCACCTGTAAACAACACAGGCACCAATAGTGGTGTATTGACTTTCACTAATGGTATCGTTGATTTAAATGGTGGTAGATATATACACGGTGCTAGTACATCTAGCGTTGGCGGTACAATAACGGTTACTCAAGGTGGTATTGTTAATGGTAGTATAACTCGCTGGTTAGCTACTTCAACGTTAACCACTTCGGCTTCTGCACCAACTACAACTACTACATTTCCTTTTGCTTCCGCCAATGGAGCTCCAAGAGGTATTGGTTTGAACCAAAGTGCTGCGCTAACAACTGCTGGTTATTTATCTGCAACGTATTCCGATGCTGCTGGCTTAGATAACACGGTTAGTTTTACTGATGCTGGATATACCGCTCAGGGAGGTACAACCATTGATCGTAGAACCATTGCATCTTGGAGTTTTTCCACCGCTAATGTAACAGGCTTAGCAGCTAACACCATCGCTACTGTAGCCCAAACTTTTCCTATATCCATTAATCCAAACGGGGTAATATTATTGTCCGCAGCACCGATTTCAGGAGGTGCTCCGGTTATTACCTCAGCATCTGCATCTGCACCAGGCACACATGCTACTGGTACAGGCACCGCTGCTGCACCCATTGCATCAAGAACAGGAAATACCCTAGCCAATTTAACCAGTACTACCTATTATGTAGGGCTAAACTCATCCTTTTTAGATCAGTTTTATACAGTAGCTTCTGGAAGTTGGTCATCTGGTAGTATTTGGAGTGGTGGTGCTGCTCCTGGAGTAACAAATTCAGCAACAATTTCACCAGGAAATGCAGTTAGCTTATCATCAGGGGCTGCAGTAGCACGAAGCCTGCAGATAAACGGTAGTGGTAGTTTGGCAATTTCAGGCGGCACCTTAGGTATTACTAGTGGTGTAACTGGTACTGCTAATGGTCTTTCTGTAAACAACGCGTCTGGTTCGCTAATTGTGAGTGGCGGTACAGTTACAGTAGGAACTTCTGGTCAACGTGTTTCCACACTAAATAATGCTGGAACATTGACAGTCTCTGGGTCAGGTACAGTGAATGTAAACGGAAACCTATTATTACCCGCAGCTAGCACGTTCAACCAAACAGGAGGTAATATTAATGTAGATGGAAATAACGGAAAAGCTAACTATGTGTCAACTGGTACTGCAACAAGTTCTGGAAACGTCATTACACTCGCAACTGGGAATACTTTCGGATTAAATACTGGAGATATAGTAACAGTTAGTGGTGGTACAGGCACTATCCCTGCTGGTACAACGGTAGTTTCAACTACATCCAACACCATTACACTATCTGCAACGCCAACAGTTGCATTAAGTGGTGCAGCAATTATTACCGCAGCACAATCGGTGGCATCAGGTACTGCATTGGTGTCTTTCCAATCGCAATTATTAAATTTAACAGGAGGAACCCTTACCCTTCTTAATCCGCATTTGAATGGTGCTACTGCTGGATCAACCAACCGTGCAATAGAATACAACAACGGTGTACATGCTGATTTGGGTACAGGACATACCATTAGTTTTGGTAATGGTTCTGCTTCACTTAGCGGTAATGGATCTTCAGCACAAGGGTTCAATATTTCTGGAAATGTTACCTCTTCTGGTCGTTTAGCCTTTGGTAATTTAAAAGTAAATGGAACTTCCATTGCAGCAAATACCACAACGCTTACAGGAGCTTCTAGTTCAAGTACTACTGTTACAGTTGCAAGCACTGCTAATCTTGCGCTCGGTAGCTCGGTTACAGTAGCATCTGGAACAGGTGTTTTCGCGGCTAATACTTTTGTTTCTGCTGTTACTAGTGCAACAACATTTACGGTAAATACAGCTCCAACTACAGCGTTGGCGGGAGATGCAACCATTAATGTAACGCCAAATAATCGTCATTTGACTGTAGTTACTCCAACAAGCTTTGGTGTATTAGGTAATTTATGGGTAACAGGTACAGATGGAGAATTGCGAACAAATGCTTCTAGCGTAATTGTTGCTGGTAATGTTACAGTAGATGCCGGCAATACCCTTACAAGTACAGGTTTATTGGCTTTGGGTACTTTTGCTTCCAATGCTTTTACAGCATCAACAGTTGCTCAAACTGTTAGCGGCGCAGGTAAGTTTAGAAATTCTACTAATGCCGATGCATCTGTTACTGGATGTCATACCAGTGTGCAAATTTTCAATACAAGTACAGGTGGTGTTACTTTTTCTGGCAATGCATTATATAATAGTTCATTAGGCGGTGGTAATGCTGGTACACATACTAGTACACTTACTTTCACGGCAGGTACTCTTTATGCATCTGGTAACTCATGGTTTGTTGGGCATGGCGTAACTACACCCGCAGTAGGTACAATATCTGTTACAGCTGGTGGTTTTGGAACAGGAACAACTGTGGCTAGATGGTTACCGTCCGGAAATGCTGGAACAACAATTACAGCATCCACATTGCCTACAAGCACTGGTACTTTAGGTTCTGGTACCTTCCCATTTGTTTCAGGTAATGGTGCAACCCAAGCACAACGCTTCTATTTCTTAGGTAGGGCAACTACCACTGGTGATGTGGCAGGTACCGTAAAGGTTACTTATAACGATGTTTCTGGAACCTCAGCAGTAACGCCAAACCTAACTGACGGTTCTTATGTAATCGACAATCGTACCAATTCCAATTGGGTAGTTTCTACTGGTAATGGCTTTACCAAAGGCACGGCCGAAACCAATAATATAGCTATTACTGCTACTGGTATTTATACCGTCTTGACCACCAATGCAGTACGTGTCATGCAAGGAACATCAGAGGTTTTTGCTGGTACTCATCAAGCGGGTACTACAAGCCCTCAATTGAATGGTCAACGTACTGCAATACCTGTTGGTAGTTCTTTAGCGGGCACTTACTATTTAGGCTATAATCAAAATGACGCTCCTATACAATCACAACAATCTGGTCCATGGAACGATGTAAATACTTGGGTTGGTGGTGTAATACCTACTTGTGGCGTATTAGCACAAATACAAAGCACTCATGCTGTTACAGTTTCTTCAGGTACAGTAGCCACTAAGGGTTTAATCATAAGTAATACGGCATCTTTAACAATCAATGGTGGTACTTTAAACATTGCGGGTTGCGAAGCTGCAAATAATTCAACAGTTTCCATTCAAAATACAGCCACCTTAATTGTATCGAGTGGTACACTTAGCGTAAGTGGTAATATCGATTTGGGTAGTACAGCTACTTTAACCCAAACTGGCGGTAACATCATTGTTGATGGAAACAATAATGGAGATGCCGCAACATCTGTGGCTACGGGTACTCCGATTGTAAATCTTACTGGTACGGTTGGTTTTTCAGGGGGTACATTAACCATTGTTGACCCACATGTGGGTACAGCAACAGCTGATAGGGTATTAAGTTATAATTCCACTAGCAGTGTTAGTGCAGTAGGTCATACTTTACAATTGGGTAATGGCAGCTCTACTACAGCTACGAACAATCCTAACGGATTTGCTTTGGAAGGATTTACTGGATCTGGCAGATTGAATTTTGGAAATATTGTTGTCAATACGAATGCAAATGGTACAAACAGCCGCTTTGTTAGTACGACGAATCAAAATGCTATATTAGGTAATCTAACTATTACTTCTGGTGAGTTTAGGCCAGGCGCAGCATACTTCGTTGGGGGTAATATTAGCAATAACGGAACATTAACAAGTGATTTCAGACTTACTTTCCAATCTGCGACTGGAACATCCGCTTCCATCAGTACGGTAGCTCAAACGGTGTCTGGTTCAGGTATCTATCGCAATACCATTCCATCCGCTACTATTACTACTGGTGGTTCTGGATATGCAGTTGGAGATGTATTAACAGTTAGCGGTGGAACATTTAGTACTGCTGCTACCTTTAAAGTAACTACGGTTTTAGATGGTGCGATTACAGGTGTTGTGATTGTAGGTACAGGTGAAGGATATACAGTAGCACCTACGAATCCTGCTTCTACCACAACAAATGGGTTAGGTTCAGGGGCTACATTAACTATTTCAAGGGTATTGTCAACTGCTAATTTCCAAAGCATTGCAATCAATAACAATAACGATTATGGGGTTACGTTTAGCGATGCCAACTCATTATTGTCTGCAAATAATACAGGAACAGTAAGCGGTACATTGTTATTTACCCAAGGTTTTATTAATACTGGGGCAAATGCCTTTATTTTAGGAACAAGTGCGTCTGGTTTAGGTACATTATCATATACCGCGGGTGGATTTGCAGCAGGTGCTCATTTTAAAAGATGGGTAGGTACAGCTACTGGTGGATCAACAATTACGGCAAGTTCTAACCCAAGCGGTGTAGATGGTCAGTTTCCATTTGCTATTGGGTCTATCTCAGGCTCTACCGTAAAAGACAGATCATTCTTTTTGAACCAGACTGTTGCACCAGCTACAGGTGGTACAATTGAAGTATCTTATACAGATGCTGCAACATTAGCTACGGTTGCTTATACCGATGGGGCTTATACCGTAAATAGTTCGTCAGATGCATATTGGAGTATATCAACTAGTGGAATTACTGGTTCACCAACTTATAGTGCAGCTGCTAATGGCAGTGGTCTATTCACGCCATTAACCAATGTAACTCGTTTAGTAGTTGGTGGTAGTAATATGTATGGTACGCATGCAGGCGCATCTACCTCAACGATTATTCCTTCAGGTATGAGAACTGGAATTGCATTGGCTAACCTTACTGGTAATATTAAATTAGGCATTAATTCTAGTGATGTTCCTTGGATTTCTCAAGGTTCAGGTACACTTGATTGGAATACTGCATCAAGTTGGAATAAAGGAAGTGTTCCAACTTCAGCCGGTAGTGTCATTATCGCATCTGGTACAACAGTTAATATTAACGCTAATGCTGCTGCACTTTCTATAAATGTTCAATCAACAGGAACTCTAACTGTAACAGGAGGAACAACCACTATTGCTGGAATTACAAGTGGTGGCTTTACTAATAATGGAACTGTTACCCTTTCATCTGGCACTATTAATTTGGGTGCTGCTGGTTCAAACGATAGGACATACACAAATGCTTTAGGTGCAACCCTAAATGTATCGGGTGGTAATTTCAACATCTTCGGTAATTTCAATATCAATGGTGGTACCAATTCATTGTTCTCTCAAAGTGGTGGTACAATTAAAGTGGATGGTAACAACGGTGGTTCTACAACTGGTAGTGTGCCATCTGGTACTGCTATTGTTTCTTTAGGTAATTCAACAAATTCTATTTCCAATACGAATCAATTATCATTAACTGGAGGTACATTAGCAATAGTTGATCCGAATGCTGGCACAAGTGGTGATGGTTTCTATTTTTATGGTAGTGTTGATTATGATGCTAGTTATACTTTTATAACCCCATCTCAAACTTCAACGCATACATTGCAATTTGGTGATGGAGTTTCAACTGACGCAGGCGGAAATTCATCAGGTTTCACATTTAATGTTTGGCCAAGTTCTAACTATTTTAATGCAAATAATGTTATCATCAACACCGTAACATCCTCTGGAAATAGAAAAGTAACGCCGACTTATAGTTATACAGGGGCTAATAATGACTTTACTATTACATCTGGCGAATATGCGGTTACTTCTGGTAACTTTTATGTTGGTGGTAACCTAGTAAATAATGGTACGCTAACTGTTGGTGGAAATTTGAATTTGGCTAGAGCCTTTGCTGGTGGTTTATATCTAACAACGTATAATAATCAGACGGTTAGTGGTTCAGGTACTTGGAGAAATTTGAGTACATCCCCAACTGCAAGTGTCAATACCTTATTAATAGGTAATAGTGCTTCAAGCGTAACGTTAAACGCATCTTTATCTGTTTCTAATTTATTGAGTTTGCAAGCAGGTATTGTTAATGTGTCAAGTGGTAAATTATTAACATTAGGCACTTCAAGTGCAACTGGTACTTTACAGACTACGGGGACCTTCGGTTCTACTTTATACATTAATGGTCGTTTTGCTAGAACTTTCGCATCCAACAGAACGGCTACAGGTACTTTTGATGGTACTACCTTATTTCCAATAGGTAAAAATGGTACTTATCAGCCAGCTTGGTTTGATCCTTCAACTTCTGGTTATGTTCAGTTTGCTGCCGAAGCGTTTACTACTAATAGTGGTACTACTTCTAGTGCGTTAACTTCTTTATCTGATAGCCGATTTGAAATTTTGCAAGTAAATGGAAGTGGTGGTTATAGCAATGCTAGGGTTCAATTCAATGATGCCACTATTGCAAGTAATCAGATTATCATCCAAGCACCATCAGCATCAGGTCAGTATGGTTTAATTTCAGGGGTTGGATCTGTTTATGGAACTAGTCCAGCTAATATCTTGTACACATCCTCTGCAATCAGTTCTTCAGATTACACAGGCTACTTCTCTTATGGTGTGTTAGCTCCATGTAGCGCAACCCCTTCTCAAACTGGTACAATCGTATTAAGTTCAGGTCAAACTGGTAATTGCGGTTCTGCTGATGCGACCTTAACCTTGAATGGGGCAACGAACGCTCCAGGTATTAGCTACCAATGGGCTAGTTCTGCAACACTTGGTGGAACATACACGAACATCAGTGGTGAAACAGGATTGAGTTATAATATCGCGGGTCTTTCATCCACTAAATACTATGTATGTAAAGTAACTTGTAGCGGTTTCGGTACAGCAACCCAAACTCCAGCCGTCATAAGTGTTTACAACCCAACGGTTGCCTCTGTGGTGGCAGCACAAAGATGTGGAACAGGTACGGTGAATCTAACAGCAACACCAAGTGCTGGCTCATCTATATCTTGGTATAATGCTAGTACGCTAGGTACTGAACTTGGTAGTGGCAATTCTTTTACCACACCTACCATATCTAGTACTACTACCTATTATGCGGAATCGCAAAGCACAACCTTTACTTCTACCGTTAGCGGATTAGGATTAGCGGCTAGCGAAGTTCCAAATGCAACGGGTGCTTCTGCTGAAAGAGGTATTGTAATTAGTATAAATTCTCCATTGACTATTGTTTCTGCACAGTATTATTCTCCTACACTAAGTGTATTGAATACAGTTACCTACAGATTGGTTGACGATGCAACTGGTACTCAAATTAGCTCTAGTTCAGCGATTGTTACCCAAGGTACTTCTGCTGGTTGGTACACAATACCTTTAAATATAACCGTTGCTTCTTCTGGAACTTACAGGTTACTGGCTTCATTTAGTTCAAGTGTTAATAGAGTAACTACTGGTGTTGATTACACCCAGTCTGCTTATAATTATTTAGGCACTTTCGGGTCAATATTAGGTGGTTATGATGGTGGGCTTACTTCTTCATCTTATAACTATTTCCATAACATTTCAATAACAGGGGATGCTTATTGTTCTTCAGCAAGAACCGCAGTGGTGGCTACGATAAATACCCCTCCTGCTTTGGAATTAACTAATACTAGTTTCACCAATTGTGGTACAGCTATTTCTAACACTACAGCCACTGCTGGTACTCTAGGTAATTTTAACCAGTATGTATGGTCCGCTGCTGATGCCGGTACTTCTATATCTAAGTTGTCAACTACTTCGGGAGGTACGGCTTATTTGGGTCAAACATTAACCAACCCAACTATTTATTCCAATCCTACTGCGTCTGGGGTATATACTTATACCTTAACAGGAACAAAAGTTGGTGGAGTTAATGCAGGTTGTTCAAATACTGCTACTTATACAGTAACCATCAATGCAGTACCAACCATTACAGCAAGTGCCAATCCTACTGATTTGTTAACTGGTGGTAGTACTACGCTTTCTTCTACCAATAGTGCTGGAACGGTAGTTTGGACAATACCACCTAGTGTTACAAGTGTGCCAACTGCACAAACCAATCTTACTAGTACTACAACGTTCAGGGCTATCGTTACTGCTGCTAACACATGTACGGCTTCTTCTGATGTAACGGTTAATGTAGTAGGTTGTGCACCACCAACAGCTATTACACCTACTGTAAATTCCAATAGCCAAGCAACCATAACATACACGGGTAACATTGCTGCTACAAGTGGATATGTGTATCGCTATAGGGTTGTTGGAGCCAGTACTTGGACAACAGGAACATCTGGTTCATCCACTGTTGAAGCACCGATTGTTTTAACTGGTCTATTAGGTGGTTATACTTATGAGATTCAGATGGCCGGTAATTGTGGTGGTAGCAATAGTAGTTATTCCGCTAGTTCTACATTTACCATGAATAACCAACCTTTGAATACTTATTCAATAGCACGTGCAACTAGTCAAACTTATGCAAGCATTAGTGCAACTGGATCCTCATTTACTTGGGGTTCTGCAAGCACTTGGGGCGGTGCCAATACTAGCGTAAGTAATGACGATAATATAACTGCACCAATGCCATTAACTTCAATTGTTTCTGGTGGGTTTAATTTCAGATATCAAGGTAAAATAGTTTCAACGTTAAGAGCAAACATCAATGGTTGGATGACCTTTGATGACGGAAGTACTTCTACTTCTAATTATAATGCTACTTCAAGCAGCTCAAGAGTTTTGGCACCATTCAATTCTGATTTAGTTACTGCGGGTAATTCAGGTGGAGCAACTTTATTAGCTTCTAGCATTAAGTATCAGTTTAGTGGGAATGCAGGAAGTAGGGTATTAACCATTGAATGGATCGGTATGGAAAAGTATAGCATACCAGGTCCAAACCTAAATTTCCAAGTTAAATTGTATGAAGCAGATGGTAAAATTGAGTATAACTATGGCGATATGTGGCCTTATAATGGCGGTAGCGTAGGTTTTTCTGAAACATACACCGCTTATGTAGGTATGTCTGATTACACTTCTACTTCTACAAGAATAAATCAACAGATCTCCAATGTATTAAATTTTGGATCTACTAATACCAGTATGATTTGGATACCGCAGGCATATTCTAGGTTAACATTTACCCCTGGTACTACTGTTCAAAATTATAATGCAAGTGCATTGACAGCCTCAAATGATGAGCCTGCAAATGCCATCACTATTGATGACTTACCAGTTGGAGAATCAACAGACTACAACGCTACGCAAACTTTGAGAGGTTACACTGCAAATTCTACCATAAGTAATGTGACTACGAATACTACAAATCCAGATGTATGGTATAAGATTGTAGCTACTTCAACTGATGATTCTGTATTCGTAAGATTATTAGGTTCTTATAATATAAACGGTAAAATAGAATTAAGGGATGGTACCACTTATGCACTACTTAATGGAGTAACAAGTTCAGGTTCTGCTACAGGTGCTACCGCTTCCTTTAGTAGTCAAGGTTTAACCGCGGTTGCAGGATGTTTACCAACTTCAATAGGTCAAGTAATTTTAGTAAGGATTATTAATACCAATACAAGTGCAACTGGAGATAATATTATTGTAAGTGCATGGACTAAAGCGGTGCCTTTAACTAATGATGATTGCAGCGGTGCAATTGCTTTAACAATAGGAACTCCATTGTCAAGTGGTAATACTTCAAATGCTACTGTTTCCGCTAATGTTCCTTCAAATTGCGGTGGTAGTACTGCAGCGGGTGATGTGTGGTATAAGTTTACTGCAACAAGTACATTCAGTAATGTGTCCATAGTACCTGGTGCTGGTTTCAATTTAGGTATAGAAATTTGGGATGGTGGTAGCGGTGGTGGAGCTTGTCCTTCTGGCGCAGGCACAACCAATAGATTATATTGTATATCACCATCAGGTGCGGGTCAAACCAGAAGTCAAGACGTTACAACTGTTAGTGGCAATACTTATTTCATAAGAGTATATAGTGGTGCAAGTGGCGGTGTAACACCTGGAACAGGTTTCACCATCACAGTTTCTACACCATTGCCAACTTGTGTAACAGGTCTCAATGCTTTAGGAACATCAAGAAATGTAACAGTTGCCACACCGCTTTCTTGGTCTGCTTCTACAAACGCTACTAGTTATACTGTTGTATTGGCTGATAATGCAGCTTATACAAGTCCAATCGTAAATATTACACAGACTGGTACTACCTATTCAATTCCAGCCAGCACACTCAGTACAGGTACTACTTACTACTGGAAAGTCACTGCAAATGGCGTTAATGGTTCTGCAACAGGTTGCGCATCTAATACTGCCCAATTCTCCACGCTTGGTAGTACACCCTCTTGTGTTGGCATTGTTTCACCAACCAATGGTTCTGTTGGTTCGTTGGCATCTGCTGGTATAACATTGTCTTGGACAGCTGGTTCTGGTAATCCTACGGGTTACGATGTATATTTAAGTACGAACCAAGCGTTGGTTACTGCCAATAATGTTTCAGCAAGAATCGCTCAAGGTGTTAGTGTTACATCTTTCAATACCCTATCTAATGGTATTACGTTGTTGAATGGCACTACCTATTATTGGAAAGTTAATCCAATAAATGCGAATGGTACAAACAGTGGTTGTTCAGCCAATAGCTTTACAACACGTGGTAACTTAATAGTTAGTAATGCACAATCAATTAGTGGGTCTTACATTAATGTGACTGTTACAAGTACGGGTGTTGCCACTCTATCTAGTACATTAGATGTAGCTGGTACTTTAACAGTCGAAAGCGGTGGTACTTTAATCTTAGGTAACAATACAGTTACTGGTACGGCTGTGAATATCAAAGCAGGTGCTAACTTAAGTGTTGGATCTACTTTGGGTATTGCAGCAGCTGGTTCAAGTACAGGAAATATTAGAACAACTACTAGGACTATTGCTAACGGCATTAATTTGACTTACAATGGAACTGCTGCTCAAATCACTGGTTCTGGTTTGC
The DNA here is from genome assembly GCA_027486835.1 of Chitinophagaceae bacterium. Taxonomy (GTDB): domain Bacteria; phylum Bacteroidota; class Bacteroidia; order Chitinophagales; family Chitinophagaceae; genus Parasediminibacterium. The sequence continues at coordinate 53,495 of JAIXOJ010000048.1, read as the reverse complement.
CTTCTAGTGTCAATACGCTTACCATCAATAATAGTGCAGGTGTATCCATCAATTCTGGTACTACTACACAATTGAATGTAACAGGTGTCCTTTACTTAACTACAGGTACCCTTACTACTAACGGTTTACTTACTTTGAAATCTACTTCAATTGCCAATTCAGCAGTTGTTGCCCCAGTAACGGGTGCAGTTAGTGGTAATGTAATCGTAGAGCGTTTTATTCCTAAATCGTATAGAGCTTGGAGAGATATGGGTGCTAGTGTATTCAATGCTGGAAGTATCTACAATAACTGGCAAGAAGCGGGTAGTTATGCCAATGCGGGCTACGGTATCTTCATTACAGGTACTACTGCTACCACTGCAAGTCATGGAGTAGATGCAACCAACGGTTTAGACCAAACAGTAAATAGTGTTAAATCTGCCTACTTCTTTAGTAAAACTGGCGCTTGGACTGCTGTTACTAATACCAAAACAACAACCTTGAATCCTTACACAGGTTATCGCGTGTTGGTTCGTGGAGATAGAACATTCAATTTATACACCACACCTATTTCCACAGTGGGTACTACAGGAATGTTGTTGATGGTAAATGCAACCGCCTTGAGGGCAACTGGAAGACTCATTACAGGAAATGTAGTCTTTACTAAAAATGGTATTACCAATACTGTTTCTGGTTCAACCTACAACACTGCTTCATTCGGGTTAAATAGTACTACAGACACTAGCTTTAGCTCTGTTGCTAATCCTTATGTAGCACCAATAGATTGGAAGAATATGTACGATAACGGTCGTGTGGTTAATTTAAGACCATCTTATTACTACCTAGACCCAACTATCGGTTCATCTGGAGCATATGTAACGTATAACGCCTTTACCGATGTGGCAAGTAACCTAGCTGCTGGTGCACGTTACATTCAATCTGGTCAGGCAATATTTGTACAAAACAATGCTAGTACTTCACCTAGCTTAACTATCACGGAGGCCGACAAAGCCATCAGTTCAACTAAAACGTCCGTATTTGGTTCTACTGCTAGCAGAAGTAAATTGGCCATCAGCTTGATGAAAGCAGAAGGCAGCGACTGGAAAAAGATGGATGCATCAGTACTAGTTTTTGATAGCCGCTTTAGCAACGACATCCGTACTGAAGATGCTGTGAAAATGATGAACAATGGTGAAAATCTAGCCATTGTAAACAAAGGTCAAATGCTGAGCATTGAAGGTCGTCAACCTGCACAAGCAGATGATGTTGTATTGTTGAGTCTAGACAAAATGACTTCTAGCACTTATTCTTTAAACATCGATGCTAGCGCTTACAAAGCAGAAGGATTAGAAGTGTATTTGGCAGATGCTTTTGCTAATACTACTACCGCATTGAAAACGGAAGCAAACCAAATCAGCTTCCAAGTAGATGCTGCTAATGCCGCTACTTACGCTAATCGCTTTAGCATTGTATTTAAGACAGCTGCAAAGACAGCTACTGCTACACCAATAGCTGCTGCAAGCCTAAGTGTATATCCTAACCCAATGGTAGGTAAATCTGTAACCGTTCGTTTAGGTAGTGAAGCAGTTGCTGGTAAATATGTAGTGACGATGTACAACAGCTTAGGCCAAAAAGTACATGAATCCATCATTAACCACAATGGGACCAATGCAGGACAACTTATTACAACGGCGAGTAAACTAGTTGCTGGTGCTTACAACATCAGCATCCAGTCTGCAGAAACCAACAAAGTAGTTGCTACTACTAAGCTTGCTGTGGAATAAGTACTGATACTTAATTTTTTCAACAAAAAAGGCTTCGCAATTTGCGAAGCCTTTTTTGTTGGGGTATACTTGTCTTCCGTTTGTTCATTATTTTTTTGAAAACACGACTGCAAACAGCGTCCGCACGACTGCAAACGGCATCCGCGCGATTGTAAATGCTGTTCGCACGACTGCAAATGGCGTCCGCACGATTGCAAATGCCGTCCGCATGACTGCAAATGCTGTCCGCACGACTGCAAATGCCGTCCGCACGACTGCAAACGCCGTCCGCACGACTGCAAATGTCGTCCGCGCGACTGCAAATGCCGTCCGCACGACTGCAAACGACTATCTCTTCAAAAACCACCTTTAGGAAATGGGGGACTTCTCACGCTATCTGAGCGGCTTCAAAAACCCTCGTTTTATTGATTTCTAACGACTAAAAACCCTTGTTATTTTAGTCCTCAAACAAGGCTTTAATAAAAAAAACAGAAAACTATGTTGAACTAAATTTCAACATTAAAGAATAAAATCCCTAACATTGCTGCGTGTTTTGCTAATATTGCTACATTGATTGCTGGAAATACTAGAGATAAATAGGTTAAGGAATGATGATTGCGCCATGAATAAATAAGAAAATTCAGTCCTAATGCTATTCTGTATAAGAAATACAGATGGTTTTATAATAGTTTATACTAGTACACCCTCCGAAGTTCAAAATTTATTGCCATGAATAGATACCCAAACGTAAGTTCAAAAAAATTGAACCATCCACCTAAACGGTTAACTTTTTTTAAGTTAAGCCTGTTTACCGCATGTCTAATAGTATGTGGTCAACAACAATTGTTCGCATTTGGTGAAAAAAATAATGCTAACAATGTTCCTAAAATAATTTACTCAATTAATGGCTTAACAAGAAAGCCAATTAATGCTGAAAAAGTTATTACGGGCAAGGTCTTAGATGAAAAAGACAATCCAATCGAAGGAGTTGGAGTGTCTGAAAAAGGAACTAAAAATGCAACTAAAACAAACAGCAAAGGTGAATTTACTTTGAAGACGAAAAGTGCAAAGCCAGTACTTGTTTTTACAAGCATTGGATTTAACACAAAAGAAATTACTGTTGGGGATGCCAAGGAAGTTAATGTCCAATTAAAATCATCTGTAACCGTTTTGGAGGATGTGGTTGTTATTGGTTACGGAACAGTAAAGAAAAAAGATTTAACTGGTGCAGTGGGTAAAGTAAACGTGGAAGATTTGCAAAAAGCACCTGTAAAGTCTTTCGATGAAGCATTGGCTGGTAGGATTGCTGGGGTAAGTGTTGTTGCAAGCGATGGACAACCTGGAGGAGCAATTAATATTGTAATCAGAGGAAATAGTTCATTGACTCAAAGTAACTCTCCATTGTATGTAGTAGATGGTTTCCCTATAGAATCATCCCTCAATAATTTAATTAACCCAGCTGACATTGAATCAATTGAAGTACTAAAAGATGCTTCCGCAACTGCGATTTATGGAGCAAGAGGCGCAAATGGTGTTATTATCATTAGCACCAAGAAGGGTAAAGATGGCCCACCAACTTTGCGTTACGAAACCTATTATGGCATTCAGGAAATTACCAAAAGGATGAAATTGATGGATCCTTATGAATTTGTCAAATTGCAAAACGATATTAGTCCTAGCCAAACTACTAATAACTATCTAACAAATGGTAAAACCATTGAAGATTATAAAAACGATAAAGGGATTGATTGGCAAAACAAGATGTTTAGGCAAGCATCTATGCAAAATCATACACTCTCCTTATCTGGTGGTAGCCAACAAACCAAATACCTTATTTCAGGTAACTACCTAAATCAGGATGGGGTAATAATTAACTCAGGGTTCAAAAGATACCAATTGAGATTTTTACTAGATCAAACCATCAATAAAACCACTAAAATTGGTTTAAATGTAAATGGCGGTATTTCTAAAGCTTATGGTGTAGTTACTAACACCAACACTACCTCTGGAAGTTACAGCCCAAGTTTAAACTTGCTGTATTCTATTTTAGGCGGAAGACCCACAACCAACGGTGTAGATATAGTTGATAGTTTGTTGGATCCCATTAATACGAATGTATTTGACTATAGAGTAAACCCCTACATTGAAGCAACCAACCAATTAAGAGAAAATATTACCAATAATATCTTGATTAATACTTCATTGGACAAAACGATTATACCAGGGTTGGTATTAAAAATTACCGGGGGTATTAATTACAGCGTTTTGCAAAACAATGTCTTTAATAATTCTAAGACACAAAATGGTAATATTCAAATTGCTACTGGCACAAATGGCGTGAATGGTTCTATCACCTTTGGAAGAAATTATTCATGGACAAATGAAAATATACTCACTTACACCAAATCTTTTACCCCAAAGCATAAACTTACCGCTTTAATAGGTAATTCACAGCAAGGAACAAGAGCATCTTCTGACGGCCACCGATCTATTATGCTTCCAAATGAAAGCTTAGGCTTAAGCGGATTGGACGAAGGAACTCCGATACAGGTTACGGCTTCAAGTGGTGAATGGGTTTTACGTTCTTATTTAATGCGAGTAAACTATGATTATGGTGGTAAATTCCTTTTAACGTTTTCAAATCGATGGGATGGTTCTTCCAAATTTGGGGAGGGAAATAAATGGAAATCATTCCCTTCCGGTGCGATTGCTTGGCGGTTTAGCAAGGAAAAATTCATGAAAAACCTTAGGATTGTTAATGATGCCAAGTTAAGGATTGGTTATGGCAAAGTAGGTAACAATAGGGTAAATGATTATTCATGGGCTTCACCAATTACATTTTCTCAGACGGCAGCAGGCGGCTATCCTTATAATAACATACCAACGGCTGGTGCTTACGTTTCTACCTATGCAAATAAAAATCTTCAGTGGGAAACCATCGAATCTTTCAACCTCGGTTTAGATGTTGCGTTGCTTAAAGACAAAATCACGCTTACTATTGATGGCTATACGAAAAAAACCAACGACCTCTTGTATAATTCAAGTATCTCGTACGTCAATGGACATGATAATATGTTGCAAAACATTGGTAGTGTAAAAAATTCTGGGATTGAAATTTCTATAAACACGGTTAACGTAAAGAACAAGAATTTTACTTGGACTACTGGGTTCAATATTGCTTACAACAGGAGCAAGGTATTAGCGCTTGGGCAAGGTCAGCCAAGTATTTTGAGCAATATCAGTTGGGATAATACCTTTAATACCCCTTTATACTTCGCTAGAGTAAACCAACCTATTGCTCAACTATTCGGATTTATTTGGGACGGAATTTATCAATACGAAGATTTTGATTTTAACCCAGCAAATAAAACTTATGTCTTGAAAGACAGGGTAGCTACGAATGGCAATACAAGGGCTGCTATACAACCTGGTGATCCTAAATTCAAAGATTTGAATGGAGATGGCGTAGCAGATGCAAAAGATAATACGGTAATTGGAAGACCTGAACCTATCCATACAGGTGGATTGTCTAATAATTTTTCTTACAAAGGGTTTGATTTGAGTGTGTTCTTTCAATGGTCTTATGGAAATGATGTGTTTAACGCTAACAGGATTGTGTTTGAAAGATCCCCTAACTATGGAATGAATGCTTTCGCCAATTATGCAAATAGATGGACACCAGACAATCCTTCTAATCAATATGTGAAAATAAACCGTTCCTTACAGCAATATGATTCTCGGTATGTTGAAGATGCCTCCTACATACGGTTAAAAACGGTATCCCTGGGCTACAACGTACCTGCCAATATGTTGAAAAAGATTTTTATTAAAGGAGTAAGATTCTATACTTCTGGGCAAAATTTAATTACTTGGACTAAATATCAAGGGTACGATCCAGAAGTATCCACCAAGAACGGAGCCCTAACTCCTGGTTTTGATTATTCAGCGTACCCTCGGGTTCGTACTATTACTATTGGAGCAAACGTAACTTTCTAAACATTATTATATGAAACGATTATTATCATTCTTTATTGCGCTTGCCCTTTTGCAGGGTTGCAAAAAATTAGACACAGTTCCCACTGATTATATTACCCCCGAAACCTATTTCAATACCGAAGCGGATTTGAATGCTGGCTTAACGGGCGTATATAGTACCATCTCTCAAGGTGCGGTGTATGGTTCTTTTGTACCAATTTACTTGGTGTTTGCAACAGACGAAGTGGTTTCTGCCAATGTAACAGCATCTTCCACAAGCGATATTCTGTTTAATAGGCACACTACAGCTACAAGTGAAATGATCCAATTTTGGAGAATCCTTTACAAAGGGATTTATCGAGCCAATTTGGTATTAGACAACATTGATAAACCAAAAATGGACTCTGCAAGACGGGCCAATATCAAAGGACAAGCATTGTTCCTAAGGGCGTACTACTTTTTTATGCTAGCAAACAATTTTGGCGCAATACCAATGCCGTTGAATTCTACCATAAATCCAGATAACCTAAACCTACCTAGGTTGCCGTTGAAAGACTGTTACGATAAAATATTGGCAGATATGGTAGCGGCTGATACGCTTGTAAATTCAATAGATAAAAATAAGATTAGCGGTAGGGTTTCTAAATCTGCTGTGAGAGGGATTATTGCAAGGGTTTGTTTAGTGATGGCTGGGGAACCGCTGAACGATGCAAGCAAATACCAAATGGTACTCGATTGGGCTAAAAAGGTGGATAATGATCCAGCATTACCGAATTACCATGCCCTCAACCCCAATTATTCGCAAATATTTATTAACCAATGTCAAGATTTGTATGATATCAAAGAATGTATTTGGGAGGCAGAAATGTACTACACAGTAGGCTCTGTTTATAATACAGGTGGCGGGTCTGGATCTTATGGTACAAGGGTTGGTATTGCAAGCAACGATACCATCGGTAGGGTAGGCACTAATGGTTATGCGAGTAGCAAATTGTTTTTTGCTTATACAGATACCAATGATGTTCGCCTAAATTGGAATGCATCCAATATGTATTATTCAGGGATAAACGAGCTGTTTAGAACCTACACTCAATCTCAATTAGCGAGGTTTCCTGGCAAATGGAGACGCAAATACGAAACTGCCCAGCCAAAGCATGTTCAATTTTCCCAAACAAATGGACCCATTTTGCGCTATGCAGATGTGCTATTGATGCAGGCAGAAGCTGAAAATGAAGTTAATGGACCCACTCAGTTTGCCTTTGACAAGTTGAACGCTGTTCGCACGAGGTCTAACGCGCAATTGTTTACCAATACAGGCACTGGGCCTTATGTAATCAACAGTAAGGATTCGTTTAGGCTAGTGGTGCAAGACGAAAGATTGCGCGAACTCTGTTTTGAAGGACTTCGAAAAATGGATTTAGTCCGTTGGGGTAAATATGTGTCCAGTATAAGAGCCTTAGCAGCGGAATACGCTATTAAATCTCCCACTTCAACTTCTAATACGGCACTACAGCAGTTAAACATCAACACCTCTGAAAGGAATAAACTGTTGCCTATTCCTCAGTATGAAATGGACTTGAATCCATTATTGTATCAAAATCCTGGTTTCTAAAATAATAAGTTATGAAAAAATATTTTTTAGTTGGCTTTATTGTATTTGTCTTGGCATCCTGCCAAAAAACCTACGTTAGTAATTTAAGTTTTGATGTGTCCACTACCGCTACTACTTATAAAGTAGGTGATACCATCAGTTTCCTTTTTTCTGGTAATGCAAATAACATCACTTTTTATCCTGGTACTCCCGGGTTAGTGTATGAAAACAGGTTTAGGGATTCTGCATTGGGTACACCTATTTTGAATTTCGTTTCGCTAAAGGAATTTAATTCAATAGATACCAGTCTATTTCTTATGGCATCTACCGACTATAACGGTGCTTATGATTCTTTAAGTGTATTAAATGCAACATGGACGGACATTTCCAATCGGGTTAAATTTTCTAAGGGGCTAAAAGATACTACCCCGTCTGGTGCTATAGATTTATCCGATTTCGCAGCGCTGCAAAAACCCCTGTTTTTGGCTTTCAAATATGTGGGCAAGCAAAGCTCCACGGTGTTGCAGCCTAGGTGGACCATTAACCGATTGACATTGACCAATAACTTGAGTGACAGCACCAAACAATCGATAGCCACACAAGCGGATGCCACTTTTGTAGGGATAAACATAAAAAACGCTACAAACAGATGGGCTTTTAATGCTACACAACTTCAAATAAGGGGTGGTACGACTTTAAATTCATTGGAAAATGAAGATTGGGCTATTTCACGACCATTGAAACTAAGCAGGTCTATACCCGATGTTGGCTTGATTCTAAAGAGTATTTCATCAGGAATAAACTCCTATAAATTCCCTAACCCAACGTTTAGTGGTTATACACTACCTGGAAAGTACAAGGCCACATTTGTAGCTAGCAACAAAACGGCTTTCAAGGATGAAACAATAGTGAAAGAAATTGAAATAACTATTGTTCCGTAGATAATAGAATTTAAACCTTATTGGTTTTGCTTAATTAGAGGTGATAGGTTTTAAAACCTGTCACCTCTTTTACCAAATAGAAGGCAGTCAAACTAGGTTTATGGAATAATACACACCATAAAAAAGGCTGGTAGTTGGTAACCTAGTTACCGAACTACCAGCCTTTTTATGCTATAACTCAAAGTCCAACAAACCTATAAGGGTTTAAAAACCTTATAGGTTTTGTAAACTACTTAAAACCTAGAACTTACAACTTACCACTTACTAAATAGGTGTTGGTTCTACGGGAGGTATATTCTTTTTCCCATTTGCTTTTCTCTTTTTAGCAGCAGTGATATACTGATCAATCAAAGTATTGATGCTATTGATAAGCGTTTCACCAGAAGGTAATGGGGTTAATAATTGGTTGGCATTAATATGTTTTTCTAATTCCTCCCATTTTTCTTGAATTACCAATCTATAAGGTAATAATGGGCCATCAATACGTTCGCCAATTTCCTTTGTTCTATCTAGATAAGTATCATTAAAAGTTTTATTGGCATTTTTAATTGCCGTTACCCAATGTCCCAATCCCAATGCTGCCACCGCAGCTTTTACCACCGGATTATTTTCTAAATCATCCACCAGATTATTAACGGTGTTGGTTTGCTTTACAAAACTCTGCCTAATAATATTGCGACCATATTTTTCAATACACAATTGTACGGTTACTGCATTTGCAGCCAAAGCCTTGTCAGGATGAAACGTATTCCCATCTACCACTTTAATAAATCCAGTGATAAAATCATCCCGAACCTCATCTTCGGTAACTACGTTTGCTGTTTCTTGACTTTTCTTTTGCGGCAAATAAATCTCACTTGCTGCTAGGTTGGCCACATCTAGCTCGTCCACCTGTGTTTTAACCTTTGTTAAGAATGGATTGGATTTATTGCTCACGTTTACAATGTTTGTAAATAGACCAAGATATTCTCCATTGTTGAACTCGTAATAAGGAATTTCGTTAATCATTTTAATTTTTTTTTCGAAAATAAAGGGATCTTGGAAAATGGCAAAAAAATTTGAAAAAAATGAACAGTCGCTGCGATTATTTAAGGAAAAATTAAAAAATTACTGGTTTTTCACGCTATTTTTCTCTAAAGAAATGTATGCAAACATTGCCTATGCCACTTTACAACGATTGCGCTGCTGGCAAACTTTGCTGGCGTCAAAAAATATTTCTTGTTTAATCCGCAAAGTTTGCTGATGAATAAAATGTAAAAGAATTGGGCTAGCAAGCCTTGCGGAAGCCATTTTTAGGAAAAAAAGTAGTCCGCAAACTTTGCTGGCGCCAAAAAATATTTCTTGTTTAATCCGCAAAGTTTGCTGATGAAAAAAGTTAAACAAAATTGGGCTAGCAAGCCTTGCGGAAGCCATTTTTCGATTAAAAAGCAGCCCGCAAACTTTGCTGGCGCCAAAAAATAATTCTTGTTTAACCCGCAAAGTTTGCTGATGAAAAAAGTTAAACAAAATATAGCCCGCAAACTTTGCGGAAGCAAAAAATGGAGTATTGATCGGATAATCAAAGTTTGTGTTCGTCTTTTTGTTTGTTGAAAATCCCCTGCAAATTGTATTGATGCAAGAAACACAACAATAGTGAGGTATGCATTACTAATGCAACACATCCATCAAGGATTACCTCGATACTCAATACTGCTTGCTCTTTTTATTTCAATAAAATTCCCAACAATTGAAATTCTTAAACCCAGTAATTTTTTTTCTCTGACATTGATTTTATTTTTTTCATCCCATCCGCATCAGAATGGAATCTGTATTCATTATTCCTTTAAGTTTGCCTCTCAATATTGAATTATTGCTCATTAATATTGAATAAGATACACTAAATGATTGCTTTAAAATTGCCCACATTGAAAAAAAATTACAACGCCTCCGTAAAATTGTCTAAGAAAAAATTATTAATTGCGCTAGCCTTTTTTGGAGCGATTACCCTACAAGCACAAACCCAAGTAGTTAATTCAAGAAACATTGTTGTGTCCCGAGTGGGTGATGGTACTACGCCATTAGTGGCAAATGCACCTTCGGCCAATGTTAGTTTATTAGAGTTTAGTTATAAAACACCCAATCAAGCGGCACCGCTTAAAAAAATTGAACTACCTGCCATTACCCTAAGCCCCACAGTGCCTTATGAAGGACAAATAAGTTTGTCGCAAGATGGTCGCTTTATTGCTGTTTTGGGTTATGATAAACCAGTAGGTACTGCCACTGCGGAATGTATTTTGGCGGAAACCAAAAAGGTAATTGCCCGTGTGGACGCTAATGGCACGGTGGATAATTCAACAAAATTTACCACTACCACAAATGGAGCGGTAAGAATTGCCGTTAGTAAAGATGGGGCTGCCTTTTGGGCAGCAGTCAATAATGTTAGTTACCTACCGCTTGGGGCTAGTGCCGCCAAAGAAGTAGTTACGCGATTTAACAATACCCGTTTTGCCGGTTTATTTAAAGGGCAATTATATACGCAAGCTGGTTTTGCCAATTTAAGTGCTACCGCCGAGCCATTGCCTACCTCCACTACTACCGTAAAACCTGTTATCGCACAAACAGCTAACAACAATCAATCCTTTGCTTTTTTAGATGCAGACCCGGCCGTTAGTTGGAATAACACTGGCTATGATTTGCTATACATCTGTGACATTTCTTACGGAATTTCAAAATATTATTTTGATGCGGCTTCCAATACATGGATGGCTGCAAGTGTTGGTCAAGGAAATGCCTACTACCCCAATGGTGGCACAAGTGGCATTATTGCTACCATCAATGCAGCAGGAAATCCGGTGATTTATTCAGTAAGTAGTGTTAGCTTAAAAGGAGATACGAAATTGATTGCCACAACGGACAAAGGCGGCAGGACTGGGGCCATAAAACCAGAAAGTACGGTATTGGCTAAAGCGGGTGAAAACTTCATTTTCCGTGGCCTTGCTTTTGCACCTGCTCTTACTGCTGTAGAGTAAATACAAATAGGGAACATTCAAGGGGGGATAAATATTTGAAGAGAGGGTTTAAGTCTTAGACGCTAAATAATTGGGAGACAAATAATAATAGAACTATGCATTCAACGAAAGGGGTTATTTTGATTTTCGCATTGCTATTTTGCATAACGAGTTTAAACGCGACCAATTATTATGTTAGTTCTATAAAAGGCAATGATAAAAATGCAGGTACAGACACCATCCTCCCCAAAAAAACAATTCAAGCAGCATCTGACTTAACCGCAGCAGGGGATACTGTTTTTGTAATGAATGGCACCTACACCAATATCTGCCCCGGGTGTTTAACGGTAAACATTACCAGAAGCGGCACCTACTTAAAATACATTGTTTACACCAACTATCCTGGAGCATCCCCAGTAATTAAGTTTTCTGGATGGAGTGGTTTTACCGTTAAGGCAAGCTATATAAAGATTAGTGGGTTTGAAATAATAGGGAACAATGCCAATGTTACCCTTGCAGATGCACTAGCGCAGCCAGGTGGATGTACCGATACGAGCGGAACGGTGTTGCCTAAATTTAATGGCAATGGCATTTCGGTAGATGGTAGAACCATTGCCACTTTTAAACCCCACCATATTTTTATTGAACGAAACAAAATTCACGATTGTGGTGCTGGTATCAATGCCCTTGAGGCGGATTATATTGTAATCAAGAACAATGAAGTGTACAATAACTGTTGGTATTGCTTATATGGTTCAAGCGGTATTTCATTATTAAATTCTTGGAATTCCGATGGCACTACAACCAACCATAATATTATTTCAGGCAACAAGGTGTATGGGAATAAGCTGTTTGTGCCTTGGAATTATAATTGTAAAATAGAAGATGGGCATGGAATCATTATAGACAGAAACGATGGCTCGCTTTCCACCAATAATTTACCCGCTTACACAGCAAGAACATTGATTGAAAATAATGTTTGCTATTACAATGGCGGTTCAGGAATCCATATATTTAGAAGTAACTACGTAGATGTTGTCAACAACACCAGTTTCTTTAATGGGGATGTACTGAATAACGGCGAGATTTCAGTGAATACGGCAACCAATTCCACAATTTTCAACAACATATTGTATGCCCGTACTGGTAAGCCATTTAACAGCTTTGTAAAATCATCAAAAGTTAGTACAGGGTATAATGTATTGTACAACGGCACCACAAAAGGATATAGTAGCCCAAGCGATATTGTTCAAAACCCGTTGTTTAAGGATACGTTGCAAAGAGATTTTTCTTTACTAGTGGGTAGCCCAGCCATAGATGCAGGAACTGACATTGTAGGACTCTACGCTAATACCGATTTTTCAGGAGCAGCCCGACCTTATAATGATATTCCAGACATAGGGGCATATGAGTATGTGGGTTCGTTGCCTTACACCAACACCAGTAAAAACATTGTCGTTTCTAGAGTAGGAGATGGGGTTACTACGTTGGTTACCAATGCCCCTTCATCTGAAGTAAGCCTCTTGCAATTTGCTAGCACCGTTGCCAACCAATCAACCCCCGTTAACAATTTGATGCTTGCTGGCTTAACCATCAGTCCTACAACGGCAAGCGAAGGGCAACTGAACCTTTCAGATGATGGAAGATACCTTTCCTTGATAGGGTATGATAAACCAACTGGCACAGCGGCAACGGTTTGTCAGTTAGCGGCTACCAATAAAATTATTGCAAGGATTAATGGGGCTGGTGCGGTGGATTATTCTACCAAATTCCCTACTTCGGCAAACGGTACGGCTAAGGTGGTAGCCAGTGTAGATGGTAGTGCGTTCTGGGTAAATGCTAACAACATCTCTTATGTTCCTTTTGGCAACACGAGTATCCCTAAGCCATTGTTGCCTACACCCGCCCGTTATATTAACATCATTAAAAAGCAATTGTACTTGCAATATGCTTTTAATAACCTAAGTGTAAGTGCTGATGCCTTGCCCATTACCACCACCACATTATCACCGGTTATTACCCAAACGGCTAATAATTTTCAATCCTTCGCTTTTCTAGATGCGGATTCTACGGTTAGTTGGAATGGTACTGGTTATGACCTGTTGTACATTGCTGATGCTAGTTATGGTATTACTAAATACTATTTTAATAAAACAACCAACACATGGGTGGGTGCAAGTGTGGGCACGGGAAATGCTTATTACCCAACGGGAGGTGCTTATTCTCTGATAGCAAGAATGGGGAAATCTGGTCACCCGATGATTTACAGTATTGGGGTACAAAATACCACAGGTAACAATCGACTTACTTATACTATGGATACGGCTGGCCGAACCAGCCCGATAAAACCTGTAAGCGCCATACTAGCGCAAGCTGGTGCCAATTATGTTTTCAGGGGATTGTCTTTTGCGCCTGAAGCGGTAGTGCTTCCAGTTAATTTGATTTCATTTAGTGGACATAGGGCAAGTAATCATATCGAATTACAATGGGTAACCGCTGCTGAAATCAATGCACAACAATTTGTGGTGGAGAGAAGTGCGGACGGACGGAACTACCACCCAGTAGGTTCAGTTGCTGCAAGAAATAATTCAGGAGAAAATAGGTATTCCTATACAGATGAAGGGGTTAACCATACGGCTTACTATCGATTAAAAATGGTTGATAAGGATGGTACATTCACTTACAGCAAAGTGGTACAAATCCAATCAAATCCCAAACAGGAAGTATTAGCCATTAATCCAAATCCAATAAAGGATTACGTAATTGTTACGCATCCTTTAAGTGGGGAAGGAGCTAGTGTAGAAATAATACATTCAAATGGTGTAGTGATGTCAAGAGTTTCTGTGGCATCACGCTCAACACAAACAAGAGTGGATGTTTCCAAGCTTAGAAAGGGCTATTACTTAGTGGCCTATAAAAATGAAGGAAAGCTAATTACCATTGGTTGTGTAAAATAGAATTAGCCAGCTACTTCCGCAAAATAGAAACTGGGATAATTGCATTTTGGAGATAAAATAAGCGTGGCAATGGAAATTTGCCACTCAACTAAACATGGCAGGATTAGTTTCCTGCCATTGTTTCTAAATAAACAAATGGTAACGATGAATAAGAATCTTTTATGGGCAATCTTTTGGTTATTGCCTTTTGCGGGTATTTGCCAGCAGCTCACTTTGGTTAACAATATTGAAGGGAGAACAAAAACGAGTCTAAACGGGAAATGGGAGATTTTAATTGACCCCTACGAAAATGGATTCTATGATTATCGGCTAAAAGAAAACCCGAATGGCTTCTTTATGAACGCCAAGCCGAAGTCGAAAAAAGAGTTTGTAGAGTATGATTTCGTACCTACAGACTATTTGAATGTACCTGGCGATTGGAATTCTCAACGGGAGAAATTGCAACTGTATGAAGGCACGGTGTGGTACAAAAAATCGTTTGACTATCAGGTAAAGCCTAGCAAGCGGTTGTTCCTTTATTTTGGAGCCATCAATTACTACAGCATTGTGTATTTGAATGGCAAAAAACTAGGTGAACACGAGGGTGGGTTTACCCCATTTTCGTTTGAAGTAACGGGGTTGATAAATGAAAAAGACAATTTCGTTGTAGTAAAAGTGGACAACAAGCGTAGGGCAGACGGTGTGCCTACTGTCAACACCGACTGGTTTAATTATGGCGGCATCACCCGTGATGTTTACTTGGCAGAAACAGAACAAAATTTTGTGGAAGATTATTCCATTCAGCTTAAAAAAGGCAGCTTCACCACCATTAATGGAGCTATTACTTTAAACAAGTTTGAAACGAACAAAACAGTGAAGGTGCTTATTCCTGAACTAAAGATTGACAAATCGGTACTCATTAGTTCCAATAACCAAGCAACTTTTTCAGTGGAAGCTAAGCCAACGCTTTGGTCACCATCATTACCCAAATTGTACGATGTTTTGGTGGTTAATGGAAATGACACGCTAAAGGATAAAATTGGTTTTCGAACCATAGAAACGAAAGGAACGGATATTCTGCTCAATGGCAAATCTGTTTTTCTGAAAGGCATTTGTATTCATGAAGAAATACCGCAGCGAGTGGGTAGGGCAAATGGGTATGATGATGCACGGATACTCTTGGGTTGGGCAAAGGAACTAGGTTGTAATTATGTAAGGTTGGCGCATTACCCCCACAACGAAGCCATGCTGAAATTGGCAGATGAAATGGGGTTATTGGTTTGGGCAGAAATACCCGTTTATTGGACCATCCATTATTGGGATACCGCTGTACTGAACAAAGCCAAAAGCCAATTGCTTGCCGAGGTAACACAAAATAAGAACAGGGCATCGATTATCATTTGGTCAGTGGCCAATGAAACACCAGTGTCCGAAGCAAGAAATAACTTTTTAAGTGCTTTGTGTAACTACACCAGGTCGTTAGACAATACCAGATTGTTATCCGCTGCTATTGAAATAGGTCGCGGGAAAAAAAAGGATACCTATTTGTTGGATGATCAATTGGGCGAGTATTTAGATGTATTGGGTTGTAATGAATACTTAGGATGGTACAACGGCACCCCCGATGATTGCTTAACCAGAACATGGGAAACCCCATACAACAAACCCTTAGTAATCAGTGAATTTGGTGGCGAGGCACTCTACGGCAGACATGGCGATGCATCCGAAGTGTGGAACGAAGAATTTCAAGCCCGATTATATACCAACCAATTGAAAATGTTGTCTAAAATACCTTTTCTAAGAGGGATGTCCCCTTGGATTTTAGCAGATTTTCGCTCCCCTCGCCGTCAGTTACACGGCATTCAAGATGGATGGAACAGGAAAGGATTATTGTCTGATAAAGGATTTAAGAAATTGGCTTGGTACACATTGCATCAGTATTACGAAGGGAAATAGACGTTGAAAACCCTACGTGAAAATATGCTTACCCAGATTGTGCTTTAAGCTATCAAATACATTAGGGTTGCCAGCTTTAAATGAGTTGGCAACCCTTCCTTTTTATGGAATAATAATAATGAATGGAGTATAGCGGGTATTTAGGTATTAGCGTTTCAAAAAAGGGTAGGCAACTGGTATTTTTTTGAATTTTTAGACGGAAATAAATAACTAGTGTCGTACAACTGTTCGTGCCATTGGAGCGAAAGCGACTATAATCACAGTTGGTAAAATTGGTAAAGTGTAAGTCACCATTCGTGCATTAGTGGCAACATCCCAGAATGGCTTATTTCCTAAGTGGAAATATTTAGCCTTTAGATAAAATAATAGTTCGGCATCTTAAAAAAACAAAAATGAAATTGCATAACCATTTAAAGCGAAAGGTTTTTGCCTTTGGAATCATCCTCACCATTTTCTTATCTGGGCATACCCTTAAAAAAGACACCGTAATCTTATTGCGCTCTGGTTGGCAGGTAGAAAACATTGGCGACATTGCCCATACGCCAGGATTTTTGGCGTTAGCGGAACAATATATGCCCCAAGCAAAGGTGATTTTTTGGCCTTATTACTCCTATCTACCTGATAATGATGTGGCGATGTTAAAGCAACGATTCCCCAAGATGGTGATTGTTCGAGGTAGTTTGTCATCCGAAGGGGTAGCCTCAACGCCTGAATTGGCAGCGGCCATTAAAGAAGCCACTATTTTAATCAACAATTCAGGGCCTGCCACTATTGGCTGGGCCGATTTAACCACCTTTCATCAAGTGTTTAAAAAACCAATAGGGGTGTATGGAGTTACCTATGGCTTGTATGGAACACCAGAAAAAAAGATATTGAGCGATGCGGCTTTTGTTTTTTTCAGAGACACGGCTTCTTTAAATAGGGCAAAACAGGAAGGGATTCACGCAAAAGTGATGGAATGGGGCCCCGATGCGGCTTTTGCTACAGATGTGGAAGATGAAAACAAGGCCACTGCATTTTTAAAAGCGAATAACCTAGCCGATGGTAAGTTTATATGCTGCATACCCAAGCACCGCATGACACCCGTGTGGTTGCACACCCACAAAAACAAACCGTTTGATAAAGAGCGCAATGCCCGTAACGAAGCCATGAAAGCACACGATCATGCACCCATGATTGAGGCTATAACGGAAATTGTTCGCCAAACAAAGTTGAAAGTATTGATTGTACATGAAGATGAAACCCAAATGCCCATAGGTAAAGATTGGGTGTATGACCATTTGCCCAATGATGTAAAACCTCGGGTAGTGTGGAGAAGTGCAGGTTGGCTTACTGATGAAGCCATTAGCATCTATAAGCGTTCAGTAGGGCTATTTAGTTATGAGCAACACAGCCCCATTATGTGTGTGGGGCATGGCATATCTGCAATTCTAGTACGATGGGAAGAGCAAAGCACCAAAGGCTATATGTGGAACACGATTGGACTGCAGGATTGGCTGTTTGATTTTGACAAGGAGGAGGACATCAAGCGATTTGTTCCAGCAGTACTCGACATGGCAAAAAACCCAGCAAAAGCCAAAACAAAAGTGCGAAAAGCAAAGAAATTCGTTGAACAGAAGCAAAAAGAAACCATGAAAATAGTAAGCCTTGCTTGCAGCTAAAGGGTGGTAGGGTTTAAGTATTAGGTTGATTGTACTCGGAATAATTTCACAGAGTTACACAGAGAAGGCACAGAGGTCCACAGAGTTACAAACCTCCGTGGTTCTACTATATAACTTCTTTGTAAAAGTCGGTTTCTAGATACTCGGTAGGCAATTCCCCTCTAGAGGGGTGGCGGAACGCCGGGGTGGTAATTCCGCACAAGTTATACAACAAGGAAACATTGGCTCCCAATCTCTTACTCTGTGAAACCTCTGTGAGCTTCCGTGCAATAAATGATTTCACAGAGTTGCACAGAGAAGGCACAGAGCTACTAACTCCGTGGTTCTCTGTGAAACCTCTGTGGGCCTCAGTGTAATAAATAATTTCACGGTCAACCTACTATGGGAAATGGCAAAAAAGAATAGAGGCGAAAAACTTTTATGCACCCTACTAAAGCTATTGATTAGGTAGTTTCTATACTCGCTCGTACAAACAACCTAATAATCCTGTAGGGATTACATCCTTGGAGAAACGCTATTAGAAATTAAAATCTCTAGGTTCATTGTTCAATTCCCGCCCTCTTAGAATTTGTGTTTTCACAATGTCGTTCAACTGTAGGGTAAGGTCAGCATCATGATCGCCAGTTGGAAACGGGATGTTCATTTCTACCATCATTTTATATTCTTCATATGCCAATGGCAATGCCTCCGCTATTTTATATCGCCTATAGTTGAGGTAGCAATTGTTAAAAGCCTCCCGCCAATCATCGTCCGCTTCAATAGGCCATATCTCGCAATGCTGCGCCAAAGTGAGCATCATCTCGTCATATTCATATTCCCTGTCGGAATAGTTTTGGTACATTCTGTTGTACTTCTTATACATAGATTGGGTTTCCCTATCCTCTAAGTTGTTGATAATAAATTTGGTCGTTTCTCTGAAAGGAATTTTTGGCAAGGTGGTGGGTGTGGCAATGGTGTTAGTAGCTTGTACGGCCTCCGCTTCCTTGGCTAGTTTACGATTCTTTTCACGTTCATCAATAGCAAGATCTCGGTAAAAAGATTCTTTCTCAGTGCGTAGCATGGGAAAAGTGAAGTAAACGCTATTGCCAGTGCGTTCATTGTGAAAGTCGAACCATTCTGGGATAAAGTCATCTGGATGATTCTTTTTACCTGCCCTCCTTATATCTTCATAAAAACCAAAGGAATCATCAAATTCATCAGTAAATTGATAATCATCACTGTTTACATATTCCAGATACCAATCAAATTCAATTTGCGAGATGGGTTCAATTAATGTGCAACCGAGTGGATTATTTTCGTGTTCAAAAAAATCAATGTGCGTCTCAATGCCCGGCAGGGTTATTTTCTCTGCATCCCAAAAACAATGCAAATCAAATAGTTTCTTTTGTTGAATTTCCTTCAATCCCAGCATTGCTTCGCTTACCCATTCTGTTTCTGCTCGCTGCTTATCCTTATAGTAGGTGGCACCATTTCGCATATAGCGCACCTTTTCTTGGGCAAGAAATTCATAAAAACCATCCACTTGATCCGTTGAGTATTTGCTCAATACTTCTGCAAATGGCTTTTCCTTCACAATTTGCTCATGTACATCATGGTAAATCTTGGCTTCCCTTTTGGCCTTTTCTACTTTCGAATTTTTCTTTTTGGCTGCCATAATTATTAGTTTTAAAAATCAAAATTTTCTGGTTCGTTTAATAATTTCCTGCCTGCTAAAATATCGGCTTTGTATTGTTGAATATACTCATCGTCTTCGCTTTTTGTGCCTTTGAAGGCCAACCAATCTTCAAAACCCAACTGATGTTCCAATAGAATCTGGTACTCTTCAAAAGCGGCTGGCAAGGCTTCGAGTAGTTTTCTTCGTTCATAATTTTCCTTTGCCAGTATTAATCCTTCCCGCCAATCTTCATGCGATGGCACAGCCACTAATTCTTTAATATCCTGTAAATCGTACAAGGCCGATTCTGCCATGTCCAAGAATTCCTGCGTTTTTTTACTCCATTGGTGTCCTTCAAACGCTATTTTGTTCTCATAAGACTCATACTCCTTTACATATTGCTCCAGTAAAGACCATTGAGCTTCATAATCAAGATAAGGCGGGGCTACATAAGGCACTTTTTCTGCGGGAGGGGTATTATCATTGGCTATATTTTTCGAAATAGATTGATAATATGCTTCCTTTTTTATCCGTTCTAAAGATGCCCATTGTACCTGCTCGGTTTGAAAAACGCGGTCGTAATACCTGAAAAATCCTGCGTACGTTTCTAACTTATCATCTTCCTCTGACTCCTCTTCTTTGGATTGATGTTCCCTCCACAAAAGTTTTGGGGTAATGGAATCCAAGGTGGTATATAAAGACCCCTCATATTCTTCAGGATAGGTTTCCACATAGGTAATGTAAGCGTCCACTTCTGCTTGCGTAACTGGTTCGGCATGTTTAAAGTACAAGGGGTTTCTTAACCAATAATCCCAATCTCTTGACACTTCGATGCCCTCAAAAGCAGCTTCCCGATTCAGCCAACTACACATCTGGTTATATACCTTTTTGCTCGCTATTTCATTGATGGTTTCAATAGCACTTTTATACCATTTGCTATTTTTATTCTCTGTCAGGTGCCAGTAATTAGCCACCTTTTCGTACCAATCTGCTTTTTCCTGTGCATAATAATCAATGTATTCTTCCACAGATTCTGGATCAAACTGCTTAAAATAGTTCACAAATTTTTCGTCTGTCCTTAGCTGCTCCGCTATTTTGGCCTCTAAAGCCTCCCGCTTTTTAGCCGCTTCCACTTGGTTTTCAAGAAATATTTTGGTATGATTATCAGCCATATCTATTTTTTTAGTGTGGCTAAAATAAGGATTTGGGGGAAGCCCTCTATTTTTTGGTTTAATTGTTTTTGTTAATCTACACGAGTTTAGAACCCTCTACAGGTTTGCGTCAGGATCAACAAACAAGTAGATGCCCCACATGCTTTAGTCGGCAGTGTTTAATTGTATCAACTGACCCTGCTTCTAATAGGAATCCAATTGTCGGCAAGTACATCGGAGGCTCGAAAAGCCTAAATCCAATTGGCGGCAGACCAACCGAGGCTCGGACAGTAGGAATCCAATTGGCGGCAGGCCGTCGGAGGCTCGGACAGCATGAATCCAATTGGCGGCAGGCCATCTGAGGCTCGGACAGCATGAATCCAATTGGCGGCAAACCATCTGAGGCTCGGACAGCATGAATCCAATTGGCGGCAAGAAAACGGAGGCTTCGATGGCGAAAAGAAATTTAAGAAAGCAGGTGCAGAAAATTTTTCAATTTGGCCTACTTAATAATAATCAGTTGTTTGTAAGTAAGCTTCTGCCGCTACAAATGACGCCCACACGGTCTTTGCCAAGTAGTTTTTAGTCAAATGGAATGGATGTTTTCTTAATTTGTCAATTAGCCCCTTGTTTTCATTTTGCCAAGCAGAGATAAGTTTTGGTGTAAGGGAAGTATTTGAATAACTGTAGGAATTAGCCCAATTAAAAAGCGGTATGGTGTCCTCAACCCATTTGCGTTGGGGTTCAATTGAATTATTTTGATGCCAATGTAATGGTATTGCCAGCTTAAGTGCGGCTTGTCCCCACCCGTTCTTTAGCCACCATTCTTTATATGAATTAGCGGATTTTGAATTTTTATTCCACCGCACAGTTATCCCAGCAACGCTGGTTTTTCCTCCGAAATCTTTATAATAAATTCTCCAAACAATGAATTTGCCCAAGCAAACCATTTTCTTGAAAACTTGGTAGCATCATCTTTATAAAATGCTTCGTGCATAAAACCTGCACCTGCATGTGTTGCTTTTAGCATGGCAATACATTGTTTAATTTCATCCGTATTGTCGGATGTCATCGCACGAATAATAATTCCCATGGGCCAGATCATATCCTTGCCAGCATGAGGGCCAGTAGTACCTTCTCCTGCTTTGCCCTTTGAATAGTAGGGATGATTACCCTCGGTTAGCAAAAATTTGCGGGTGTTTTTATACAAGGGATCATTTGCACCGATACTACCTAAATACGGCATGGACACCAAACTTGGAATGTTTGAATCATCTATTAGGTATTGCCCACCATATCCATCAATTTCGTACGCCAATATTTTCCCTGCTTTTTTATGCTCTACAATAGCGTATTCCTTGAGAGCTTTTTCCACTTCCGTTGCTAGGGTTAAGCATTCTGTGGCAAAGGCTTTATCACCATTAACTGTGGAAACAATTTCAGCCAATTGCCTTAAAGAAAGCACAGCAAAATAGTTTGATGGGATTAGAAAGGGAAAGACTGTCCCATCATCCGAAGGACGAAAAACAGAACAAATCAGCCCAATGGGGTTGATGGGCGCACCAGAACCTGTTCCAGCAGCAGTGTCAAAGGGTCTTGAAGTGGTTCGTTTGAAATTGTAGGCACTTTTGAAATCCTTTCGTTGCTCCGACTTAAATGTGGCAACAATTATTATCATGGCATTGAGCCAGTTGCCATCAAAACAAGAGGTATCGTTGCTGTGCTTCCAATAACCATGTGCCAGCCGAATCACATAACATAAGGAATCTAACTCCCACTTACGCTCGTGTACCCAAGGCTTCATGGTCGTTTTATCTTTATAACCCTCCCTTTTATCATCGTTGAAAAAAGCATTGGCATAAGGGTCAATTTGTACATAAAAAGCATGTCTATTTACTACACCGGCAATCATGTCCTGTAATTTTTTATCCTTTTTCATAAAAGGTAAATAAGGCCAAACTTGCGCTGAGGAATCCCGCAACCACATGGCATCAATATCACCAGTAATCACATAAGTATCTGGCTTGCCGTCTTTTATTGTAGTGGTAATGGTGGTATCTAGCGTGTTGGGAAAGCAATTTTCAAATAGCCAAGCCAGCTCTGGATTCTTGATTTTTTTGGTAACCTCCACTATTTTCTCTTCAATAGCGGAGCTAGTAAATCGCCTATCGGCCAATGGCGGCCGCTGCGAAACAAAACCTGTCGCCAAAAAATTACTTTTAGCTACAGATGGCATTAGCCCAAAACCCAACGATGCAATACCTGCATTTTTGATAAATTCTCTTCTTGTATTCACTGGTAATTGTATAAGGGGTTAGTTAAAATTGAATGCTAGCTGGTTTACTTGATTTAGACAATTGGTAGATTGTTTTTTTAGTCTTTTTACCATCTGTAATGGTAATCTCATATTTACCCAAATGGCCTCTTTTGTTAATGGAGCCATCCGCTTTTGTTGTTTCAGTTATAGCGGTTCGCCATTTATTAAGTACCCATTCGCGCCACACAGCCGCATTCGGTTTTGGTGTCCAGTCTTTTCTATACATAGCGGCATCGGGTTTCCAATGGTCTCCTTCCCAATAACCCCACATGGTGAAACCAGTAACCATCGGATGACTGTAGCAGGCGATTAGAAAATCTCTAGTATAATCAGCTTGCAATTGTTCATCAGGAGTGTTCACATCAAATTCGGTGATGTGCACGGGCAAGCCTAGGGGTTTAAATAAATCCAAATCAGTAATTACTTGGTCTGGATTGCGGGGTTGACGACCCACATGCCCTTGCACACCCACCGCTTCTACAGGTGCGCCAGCTTTTCGTAATGCTTTGATTGTATCGATATAGGACTTAATGTTTTGTGGGCTGCCAATGCCATTCAACATCGAATATTCGTTGATAAACAAAAGTGCCTTAGGGTCAATTCGTTTTGCTTGCTTAAACCATTCTATGGCTTGCGTACGAGGCATTACGTCAAAATAATCTCTTTCGTGTAGCAATTCGTTAATCACATCACAGCCATAAACTTTGCCTTTGCAGTAACTAACAATATCTTGGATATGATTAGTAATAGAATCAGAAAATCCAGGGCCAAAATTTGGTTGGTCGCTATAAAACGGCGGAGTAAATTTTTTGCCTGGCCATACCAGATTATGCCCTCTAAGCCTAAAATTGTGGTCAACAATCCAGTCAATTACTTCTTTGGTGGCTTTTCTTTGTTCGGGATTGATCCAAAGAAGCCATTTTAATCCATTACCTATAGTTATAGCATTGAAAAGTTCAGAAATGTGTTCCCTATATTCTTTTGAATTGGGAATCATTTCTTTGGTGAGATACCTAGTAGCTACGGCTGTACCGAAAATAAATTCGGGGTCTATTAATTTGGCTTTCACTGTTACTTTATTAACGGCTTTTCCTTTGGCGTCTTTTATTTTAATAATTAAAGGTGCGGTTCTAATCTCGTCAATACGTTGTAATGCTTCGTTACGCCAGAGGGCGTTTTCTTCCCTACCTGCATAGGTGAATTTAGTAATGGGCAATTGAGCCATTGTCGCTTTTTGACCAAAATTTAAAACTTGGATGTCCGCTATTTGAACCTTTTGCGCCAATTGTCCAAACGTTAGGGTTATTTCCGATTCACCAGCTTCTTTATCGTTATTCACTTTAAATGGCACATCAAACACCTTCCATTCCTGCCCCGTGCCTAACTGAATATTTACCAATCTATCCCCATTTTTTTCTTGGAAAAAAAGAGACACGATAGCTTCACCAGACTCTTGTTTAGCGTAAACAGCCCTCATGGCAAAACGCACCAACAGTACATCCCCCTTTTTTATCGGGCCATTGCAAGTCCAAGTGGTTTGTATATCTGCATGTGCAGCGGTTGCTTTAAATACTTCGGCGGTAAAAATGGGCAGTCCTTTATGATCATCCTTTGCACTGAATGAGGCAGGGGAAGTGGCTTTGTTTTTATCTCTAAAGTCAAATGCTTTAACCGAAGCCGACGGTAAAATATTTTCCGGATGTAGTGCTTGTAAAGAAGCTGGAAGCGGGGGTATATTTTGCCCAAAAGCGTTTGAAAAAACACCAAACACTAGTACTGATAAAAATAATCTTACGCTAATTTTCATTGAAATTAATTTAATAATGAACTGATTTTATTGGTTAAAAAATGATTGTTTTATTGCCTTCTTATTCCTTTTTAGTGGTCACGATTCCTTTTCCTGAAAGCATAAATTGATAAGGATTTTCATTTGAACCATTAAAATTGATACTTAATCTACCTTCATGAATCCCGGTAGTAGAAGGGGTTAATTTTATTTGAAACGTATAAGTTTTGCCTGCACTAATGGTAGCTGGGGCATCTGCCTCTAACGTGTAACCCGAACCTGAAATGGCAATATGTGGGTTGCCTTTTAGTTCCACTTCGCTCCCACCTACGTTTTCAATAGTGAGGGTTACTGTTTTAGGCGAATCCAATTTCACCTCTCCAAACTTGCAGGTATCTATTTCGCTATGCAAGGTTTTGTAGGCCTGCCTAATGTTCAAGTAGGCGGTTTTACTAGGGGTTATTTCCCAGCTTTTTAGCTTGCTGATAAACTCCGTTAATTCATTTGCATTTTTGGCATGTTGCCCAATAGTTGGGTGATAGCCACCGCCAAAACCCAATGCACCTTGGGTGGATAATTCAAAGAAATACACTTTCCCATTGTTTTTTTCGTAGGCAATTTTCACCACAGTTTGAACACAGTTTCTAAGAGTAACCAAAGATTTACCTGAGGTCATTGGGCCAATTAGGCAAATGATATCTGCCTGCTTGTTTCGGGTTTGCAGGGTATCTATAAAGTCAATATAACAATTGACAAAAGAGGCAGAATCTACTTTTTTGCCAAAATCGTTCGTGCCTAAGTCAACACAAATCAAATCTGGCTTTTGGGTAAAAGTATAAATGGGGGTTGCGTTCGTGTAAAACGTTCGGGAATAATAATTACGCATACTTCCCGGGCTTTCAGAAGTGGCATTTACAAAACCCCAACTGTTTACAAATAGCCCCACGCCAGATTTGCTCACCGTTAGGTTTCTTGCATTGAAATTTCGGGAGGTGATGGCACCATAAGACAAGTAGTGGTTCTCATTAGTACTATTGCCCTTCTCTCCATTTGGAATTTCCATACTGGCTCCGCAAGTAATGGAGTTGCCTACAAATTCCATTAATCTTGTGCGTGGGTCTTTTAGCGGCAGTAGCTTCTTACCCCTATCCAGCAAAAAACCAAGGAATGTTGTTTTGCCACAAAGCTCTTCAGTTAGCTTATAAAGTTCAATTTCGTGGATATTGTTAGCAAGATTGGTGGCTAGCGGATAGGTTTGATTACCCTTTGAAACCACAAATCTTTTAGTAACTACCTTGTCAATAATGACTAGGTATTGGTTTTCGCTTTTTTCATCCTCCAAAATTGCCGAAATACTTGTGCCTTGGAAGCTGGCACGAATGGACACTCCAGAATAAGCATACCTAGGTGCTTTGGGGTTTGAAAAGTCAATCCGCCCTGCATATTCTATGTTGGGATTATCGGCTGGAATATTATCACTTGGGCTGGCAAGAATAGCTGCACTAGAGAAAAGTGCTGCTACAATAAAAACTAGTTTTTTCATTTTCTTCAATTTATATAGCTACTTATTTTAGTTTAAAGGCTGCTTCTTTGATTTAATTTTAATAATTGCGTCGCTTAAACCTTTTGAACTTACAGTAAGCTTAATATCTCCAGCATTTTTTGTGCTTTTTATTACCACAAGCGCACGTCCATTCCAAGCTTTGCGAGAAGTAGTTACATATTTATCGATGTCTTTAAGATTGGCATTATCAGCACCTGCAATAATCCCCTCGCCCTCTAATTTAAATTGCAAACGGTTATTGGCATTCGGTTGTAATATTCCGTTTTTATCGGTTATTTGTATTGCAACAAATGACAAATCCTGACCAGTTGCTGAAATTTCAGTACGGTCTGCCACCAATTTTATTTGAGCAGCATCGCCCGCAGTTTGGAAAGTGGTGGTTTCTACTTCTTTTTCATTTTCAACACCTATAGCTTTCAACTCGCCTGAAGCATACGGCACTGTAAATAGGGCTTTGAACTCCTGTTTTTCTGTAGTTTGTTTTTCGTCAACGAGTTTTTTATTGAGGTAAAGCCGAACCTTGGGGTAAGTTGAAAAGACTTCCACTTTAATGTCTTTTCCTTCGTAAGCGGGCCAAGACCAATTTTCCCAACTTGGCCATGAAGCGTATGAGGTTTCTTTTATTTCGAAGGGTTCTGGGTTGGGTTCGCGAACAGCCATATACAGTTTCTCTGTATGAGTGTATAGCATGTTCCGATAGTGCGATATTGGTTTCCGCCAACCCATCAAATCAATATTGCCACAATAAGCACCATGCCATGGGAATAAGGGATTCTTGTCCCACGATTCGCCAGGTACTTCCCCCGAATAATAATAACGACCAATGCCTGATTCACCCAGATAGTCCATTGCTGTCCATACAAAATCGCCAATGATGTAAGGATAATCACGAACCAATTTCCAACTTGAGAAGGTTGCATTTGCCACCGATTCTGTTTGCACCATTATCCTGGAAGGAACTCTTTCATGGTCGGCTGTTGCTCGATGCAATTCGTAGTTGTATCCACTAACTTCATATACAGCCATTAGCGTATCAAAAATCGCCCAATTCTTTCCCGATTTGTTTACTGCCAAAGTAATAGGACGAGTTGAGTCCATTTTTCGAACATAATTGGCTAACATTTTTGAAGTTTCCACAGCTTCTGGTTTGGCTCTTTCAATTATTTCGTTTCCGATACTCCACATGATAATGGATGGATGGTTGCGGTCTCGCAGCACCATCGATTCAACATCTTTTTGCCACCAGTCTTTAAAAATTGAGGCATAATCGAAAGGCGTTTTTTGCTCTTTCCAACCATCAAATGCTTCGTCTATTACCAGCATTCCTAGCCTGTCACAAGCTGAAAGAAATGCTTCGGATGGCGGATTATGTGAAAGGCGAAGTGCGTTAAATCCAGCAGCTTTAAGTAATTCCACACGCCGCTCCTCGGCACGGTCAAAAGCTGCAGCTCCTAAGCAACCATTATCGTGATGCACACAACCGCCATTCATCTTCACGGTTTTTCCATTTAACTGAAACCCATTTTCTGCACTGAATTTTATAGAACGGATACCGAAGTTAGTGTTGTTGAGATCAATTACTTTTTTGCCTTTTAGCACTTGAACCATAGCCTGATACAAGTAGGGCGTTTGAGGTGTCCATAACAATGGGTTTGAAACAGGAATAGTTTGACTGATTTCTTTTTCACTATTGGCTAATAATGCAACTTTTCTTTGCTTGAGTCCAATTTTATTGGCTTTCGCATCAAAAATTTGTGTTTCAATGACCATATTTTGAGGTTGGTTTGTTTCATTCTTTAGTAGTGTTTTTACTTGTACAGTTGCTTTTTCTGCTGAAACATTAGGGGTAGTTACTGCGATACCCCAATTGGCTATATGAACTGGTGCTGTAACTAACATCCAAACATGTCGATAAATACCAGATCCACTGTACCATCTGCAATTCTTTTGTTTGGAATTATCCACTCTTACAGAGAGTGAATTTTCTTTGTCATAATTGATATATTGGGTTAGATCATAAAAGAACGAGGTGTAACCGTAAGGATGTATTCCAAGAGATTTTCCATTGATGAATACCTCTGAATTCATATACACACCTTCAAAATAAATAGAAATACGATGGCCTTTCCAGCCAGAAGGAACAATGAAGTTTTTGCGATACCAACCTATGCCAGCAGGAAAGTAACCCCCATCATTGCCCGTTGGATTTTTGGGATTTACTACCCCTTCAATACTCCAGTCGTGTGGTAAATCCAAGGTTCGCCAAGCTTTATCGTCGAAATTATTTGTGCCAGCCTTGGGTTCATCACCTAAATAAAATTTCCAACCGAAGTCGAAAAGTTGTTTTCGTTGATTGAGTTCTTGTGCCTTTAAACCAATAGTTGAACTTAATGTACACACTAGAATTAGTGTCAATAATTTAGATTTCATTTTAATTTTTTTATTTCTTCAATTTACCTATTAGCCAAGCGGTCAATTTCGCATTTGTTTCTGGTAGGATATAATGCCCTGTTTCTAAACTGAGTACTAGATTTTTGGGTGCGGTTATGTTGTTATAGGCACAATAAATGGATGTAGGCGAGCATATTTCATCGTTATAGCCCCAAGTGTAAATGCCTTCAACTTTTATTCTTTTGGCAAAATTTACCACATCGTAGTAACTGATGGTTTCTTGTTTTTCCTTCACTTGCACTTGAGGATTGTAACCAGTAAAATACAAAGGCCACCCACCTGCCCGTTTGTGTAAGAAACCTGTCATATCGCACATGGCAGGAAAATGCACCGCTAGAAATTTTACCCTACTGTCTAATGCAGTGGTTACGATGCTTAAAGCACCTCCTTGACTGCCCCCCATCACCCCTAAATTTTGTCCATCAAACTCAGGCATACTGGTTAAAAAATCAATGGAGCGCAAACAACCTAGAAAAACCCTTTTATAGTAATACCGGTTTTTATCTTCTAAGCCAATGTTAGGGTATTGCTTTAATGCGCCTACTGATAAATCTTTATAAACACCCTCGTCCATTGTTACTGGTATGCCGTTGACACCTACTGTAAGCGTAATTACTTCTTTGGCGGCCAAACTCATATCAGCATAAATGGGTTTTACACCAGCGCCTGGGGGCAAGAAGATAGCTGGGTATTTTCCTTCTTTTTTGGGAACACAGAGTATGCCGTAAAACCGTGATTTATCAATATTGCCCAGACTTAATTCATACACGTTTACACTGCCCGTTGATTTCTCAGCTAGTAAAAGCATTTTTGGGTCAATCGGTATTTTAGCCAATTCATCTTTTGCCTTATCCCAAAACTGGTCAAAGTCTGCTGGTTGCGTAACGGTTGGTTCTAGTTTTTCAGGATTAAATCCGGCAGTTGCCATGCCTTTATACACCACGCCTTCCACTTTGGCGGTAACAATACAGCGTAAAAAACCTGGTTCTTTTAATGTGCCGCCTTCTATTTCGGCTTTTCCTTTTGCCAATGCCAAACTATCTTTTTTGGTTGGGGTCATTTTTTCATGCCCCACTTCGTAACCCACTTTGGTGTTTTCAACTAGTGTTCCTTTTTTATAAATGGCTATGGAGAAAGTTGCTTTTTCTCCCATGTTATATAGCCAGTTCTCATGATTGGGGGTTACCACAATCTTAATGGACTTTTCTGGGGGCAATTGTGCAAAAACGGTAGCAGCATTGCCGATAAGGAACGCTGCGAAGAAGGATGCTACATACTTTGATTTCATGATGTTATTTTTTTAAAGTTTAATTATTAGTATAATTTACAGGCTCACTACTCATCTCAAAATCCAACACCCCACCTTGCATTATTTCATCTTGGGTAATGTAGGATTGGTGAAAAGGCTTTTTGTTGAGTCGCACAGATTTGATATAAATATTTGTGGGGGAGGCTGCTGGGGCATTAATGATGAATTGTTTGCCATTTTCCAGTTGTATGGTTGCCTTTTTAAAAGAAGCTCCATGTAGGTAATATTTGTTAGTTCCTGCAAAAGGGAACAAACCCAAACGGGCAAAAACATATAGTGAAGCCATCGCCCCTTGGTCGTCATCGCCCGGCAAATCGTAGCGGGTGTACAGTGGTAGGAGTTCGGTGCGGATATAGAAGGAGGTTAAGTCGGGTCGCTGAACACTTTCGTGGGCAAATAACCAAGGGGTCATAAACGAAGGTTCATTGCCAAAATTGATTAAATGCTCGTCCATGGCATGTTGCAAGCGACGTACAAATTGCTGTTTGCCGCCCATCTTTTCTACCAAGCCTGGCACATCGTGCGGTATTTCGTAAGAATATTCCCAGCAGGTGCCTTCATAAAAATGCTTGTCAGTATGTTCTTTTGGGTCAATTTCATCAAAACTACCATCCTGTTTTTTTGCCATGATAAATCCAGAAAACCCATCACTTTCTGCTTCTTGATTCCAAATATTTTTCCAATTGGAGGAACGCTTCAAATAGGTTTCATAATCTGCTTTTTTACCCAATCCTTTTGCCATAGTAGCGGCACAATAATCATTCAATTAAAAAGCAATGGTAGAAGAAGCGGCTTTGGTTCGCCACGAATAATTGGTGGGTTCTTTGAAGTACATGTACCCCTGTTGTCTGTAGCCTTTGCTCCGCATGGAATCTGCATTGTATTGCAGCACCGAATAGGCTTTCTCCCAATCAATACCTGGAATTTTCTTTACAAAAGCATCGCAAATAACATTATCCACCGTATTTCCACCCTGCCCAATAGCACTTTCTTTTCCGTTTACAAATGCCTCAGCCACATAACCATTGTGTTGATGCCGATTGATAAATGCATTGATGTTGGAGGTCACCATTTTTTGGTCAATGATGGTCATTAAGGGAAACATGGTTTTCCAAGAATCCCACAAAGTGTAATGGTCATCCCAAAAATCTTCTTGTGTATGCCATAAATTATTACCCGTTCTATTGCGTGGCTGCACAAACGCATGAAAAAGATTGCTGTAGAAAATCGTTTTTTCCTCCTCACTACCTTCAATAAGGATCCGTGACAAATAGTTGTTCCATGCTGCCTTAGCGTTTTGTTTCACGCTTTCAATATCCCAAGCAGGTATTTCTTTTTCTAGCAATTGTTTGGCATGTTCGGTACTGATAAACGATACGGCTATTTTCACATAAACCACTTCATTTGCCTTGGTTTTAAAGCCAACATAACCCCCTAACCCTTTTTTTAAGGCAGTTCCATTTAGTTTATTGGGTAAAATGTTTTTATCTTCAAAAACACCTTTCAATACAGCGGGTTGGCTAAACTCGGCATAGAAATACATGTTCCATTTGTGTCGGTTATCGGGCCAATTATTGCCATACACACCACCGCCGTACATGGCTTTTCCATCATCAGTAATAGCAATACTGCCATTATCAATTCCAATTTCGCCGCCCGTTTTTCGGCCTATATCTATCAGAACTACGGCACTATCGGTGGTTGGAAAAGTGAATTTATACAGCGATGCATTATACGTTGGGCTTAACTCGCACTGAATTCGATACTTCTTTAAGCGTACTTTATAGTAGTAAGCCGATGTAAATTCTAATTCTTTTTTACTCTGGCGGTCGGCCTCGTTGATACTCAAGCCTAGTTGCGGTGCTACCAAAAAATGACCATAAGGCTTTAAACCAGAAGTGCCTTGGGCGTGCAATTGGGCAAAGCCAATAATTTTTTCATTGGCTGCATAACCACCATTGGTGCCATTCATGGTGTGCGGACTTGGATATACCGACCCATGGGGCAAACAAGGTCCAGGCATACAGTGCCCTTCGTTAATTACCCCAATAAATGGTTGTACATAATCTACAGGTTGTTGCTGCGAATAGCTAACAGGACTACTCACAATTAAAAAAAAGGCAAATCCAAAAAATTTCATAATGGCGAACAAATAATTATATGCTGTCGGGTAAAATATTGTGGATTTCTATTGGGCAATGCTATTATACAGCTCTTTATCACTAATTCCTGTTGAATCATCGGTGCACCCGCACTCCTATTAAAGCAACTGCAACCTTTAATGGCTATACTTTGTGGTACAAAGTTTTTTTAGTGATTGGGGTTTAGCAATTATTTCTTCTTTTCTATTTTAATTAAACCAAAAGGTTGCCATGCGATGATGGGGTTCATTGGAAGCTGGTTCATTCTGTCAAATACAGCTTGCTGCGTCCAGCCCTCTCGTTCTTTTGCATGAAACGATGAGTAACAATCGGGGCCATTTATGATGCCAAATGGTATTTCCGGATAAAGGGAGGTATGTTGATGCAGGGTGCTTTTTTTCCATTCCTGCATGGCTAAAGTAGTCATGCCTTCATCGGCAAGTGCCCAAATAAACCAAGCAACGGTTTGTGGCCAGATACCTGCATTTTCCCCTTCTCCAGCCGGAATAGGCGACCAAGAAATATTTTCTGGCGTTGGGCTGCTATACGCTTTACTCATAAGCGTAAGGCCAATGGGGGTGCTATTGTATTTTATAGTGTTTTCCAATGCCAATTTACGTTGAGCTGGTGTGCCGCATTTTCCTAAAACTGCCCAAGACTGTGCATTTAAAAACAAACGGTCATCATATCCACCAACAGGTAGGTTATGGTCGTCATAAGCCCTGATAAACCAGCCCTTGTCAAAAGTTTTACCTACTGCTTGTTGCAATTTTTCCAGATAGTCCTTCATTTCAGCGGCTACGGGGTCTCCTAGTTTGTTGGCCACCTCAATTAAACCAATTAATGCCTTGCACATCATGCCGCTATTCATCACCGATTGCCCATTTCCTAGCTGCCCAATTTTGGATAGATAGTCGTTCCAGTCGCCTTTTAACATGCGAATTTCCCCTTGTTCTCCCGTACCGATTTTGTTTTTTATGAATTGAAAAGTGGCTTTGGCATGATTCCACATATCCCCAGTAACCTGCTCATTGATATACTCCACTTTCTCCTTAAGAAATGTCAGATCCCCTGTGGTTGCAACGTATTCGCCTATTGCCATTAAAAACCAAATTTCTGTATCAGATTCGTTCGGAAAATCATCTTGGTACATTTGATTTTCAGGTAGCTTTTTTAATTCTTTATAGTTATGGTTTCGTTTTAAGTCGCCTCCTTTTGTTTGTGTTTTAGCCATCCATCGAAGGGAAGATTTGGAAAGTTCAGGATTAAAATTTGCCAATATCATGGCCGTTTCTGCTATTTCACGCATCGAAAACCCGGCAGTAGGTGTATTGACATCCCCGATGCCGTAGCCACCTAAATTGATAAAATTTTCATTCAATGACTTATCATAAAAACAAAAACTCAATAATTGACTATAGTTCCAAATGCTTTCTCTGTTAATCCATGCTTTATCCAATTTAAAATCGGCCTTTTTCACTTCATTCACCCACGTCTTTTTTAAATCTTGCGCAGTTAAAGTGCTTAATTTCTGCATGTAAAGTTTGTGATCGGTGTTATAGGTAAATTGAAACAAATCTTCCACTACTTTATCCGGTTCTAAGCGAATGGCTTTTTGTAACTTGATGGTATGGTTGGTATTTAAACCTTCATAAGATTTACTGCCGATGAGTGCTATCATATCGAATCCTGTAGAGGGATTTATGAACCCAGCAATGCCTTTGTTATGTAGTTTTTCTTTTTTATTTAGCTCTGCCGCAAATGCTTTTACCCCAGGCGAACCTGGGCGAATCCAGATATCACTATTTACATAGAGTGTGGCATTGATGGCTTTGTTCGATAAGTTTTTAATATTGATGTGCGCATAAAACCCTTTACAAAAATTGAAGGGAGTAATGATGGTGTACTCTACTTTTAGTTTATATCCCGATTTTGTAGAGATGCCTGAAAATTGGGTATATCCGATACCATAATCAATCACTTTTAAGGAATCGAGTTCTGTATAAAGTAGCGAAGTGAGCTGATTGTTAATTGAAATGGTTGGATAAAAGCCGCCTCGACTATCCCATAATGCTGGGGTAAGGTTTTTTTGTCCACTTTCTGTTGTGAGTAAATGAACATCTCCCCATTGATTGGTAACAACCATGTTCGTACCCGTACTCATGGTGTGATGAAAGGGATACCAAGGGCATTTGCTTTTATGAAAGTTTAGTTCGAAGGCAGGAAGGTCATTTTGATCTTGTTTCCAAATTCCAAAATTGGAAGGCTTATCCTGACTCAAAGCAAAAAATGGATATGCAAAGAGCATTAATGGAATAACCACAATTCTTAGTACTGTTATTTTTTTCATTTTTTTTATGATGACTTATGATTAAAACATGATTTTCATAGTGGTTATTTGAATTTAAGGTTGATAGCTATATTGTTAAAACTCAAAATGGGATAAGTAGTGTGTCAACTTCATTAAAGGTTCAAGCAATTAGGAAAATTAACTGCTAGGCATTAAGCGTAACCCTTTTGTACCATTTAAATTATTACTTCGTTTTCGGTGGGGTTAAAATCAAAATCCCCAATTTCTTAACACGTATGATGACCTATAAATGGTCGGTGGTAGGCAGCACTTATGTTAGAAAATGGAAAAATTTACGAACCCATTTAAAAAGAAGCGTTTACCTACAACTTCCTCACTTCTTCATTTCCACAAGCCAAAAAGTGTTTGCGAATTGGTAGATTCCATTCAAATCCAACTGGTTTAAGATTTCGACAACTGGTTTAAGGTTTCGACCACTGAGGTAAAGGTTTCAACCATTAGTTTTAAGGTTTCGACCATTGGTTTTAAGGTTTCAACCATTTGGTTTAAGGTTTCGACCACTGGGTTTAAGGTTTCAACCACTGGGTTTAAGGTTTCGACCACTGGGGTGAAGGTTTCGACCACTGGGGTGAAGGTTTCAATCACTGAGGTGAAGGTTTCGACCACTAGGGTGAAGGTTTCTACCACTGGGGAGAAGATTTCGACTACTGGGGAGAAGGTTTCTACCACTAGGGAGAAGGTTTCGACCACTAAGGAGATGATTCCGACTCATGAATCTGACAATCTGGCTTATGTGGTAAAGGTTCCGACGCTTGAGGAGAAGATTCCGACACTTGAGGAGAAAATTCCGACGCTTTAGCTGGACAATTTGTCCGATTTTTTCATTCCCCTGTGTGTCTAAACCTTCAAACCATGCGTCATTGTCATTCCCCGAAGGGAATATTTCTTTCCCTGAAAAAACGAAAGGCCTCTACTTTCAGTTTTTATCATAACCCGTATCGTTGCTGATTAAATCCTTATAGTCGTTTGTTCTAAAAGGTCGAGCCAACAAGCCTTCACTGTTTACCAAATTCAAAATCCCTGGGTTATCTGCCCAAGCATATCGAACGGCAGTGATGGGCTTTCCATTGTTGGCTCTGCCCAAAATGTTTAAGGGTTTGTTTCGTTGCAAAATCATATTACTGCTAACGTGCAAGGGCGGTTGTAATCAGATGATATTGCACTTCCTTGGGGATAAAAGCTGTAGGGAAGTTGATGCAAGAGGTTATCTGATTTTTATAACGCAGAATGTTAGAGAAATTAGCAGTTCAGTATATTTCTTAGCCTTCTCTATACACCTCCGTGAAATTGCTCCGTGTATCAACAGTTTAGTAATTGCCGAAAGCAATGGCAAAAAACATTTATGCTCCCTATTTACCCTTATCCGCAGGCAAAAATTTTAAATCAGTAACAAAGGAATTGAATTCAATATGGCTGTCCTCAGCCGAAAGAATGGGACGGCCAGCCATACGGAGATTTTTGAAAGTAACGCCTTTGAAGGGATACGTCTCTGAGCCAGTCATAAACCCTTCTTTCTCCTGTTGTTGATCGAGCGTAAAATTTTCTAGCAACAAATTTTGTACGCTGCATTGAGCGTCATCCCCGCTATAGGTGATGAATTGACTTTTGTTGTATCCTAATGGAGGTCGCCTATCTTCAAAGCGAATATTGCGGAAAGTAACATCCCGTAGGTCTATTGGGCCGCCTTTGCGTTCGAGCATCATTAAAGTACGGCCTCCTTCCTTTCCAATAACATCTACATTTTCCACTAACAGATTGGTGATGGATCTGCCCTTTAGGTTATACATTAACGATAGTCTGCCCCAGACACCACCCCAAAAAACAATGTTGGAAACAATGGTTCCATCGCCACCCTTGCTCACAATAGCATCATCGTTATTGAATATAAAGCAGTTGTCAATTCGGTTTCTATCCCCAGTAACCCAAATGGCATCTGTATTACCAGCAAACTGTACCATGTTGATGTCCTTATACAAATTGTCGTGTGTGAGATTGCCTTTATAATCTTCTATAGCAATAGTCCACCCAGAACCTTGCACAAGCGTAAGCCCTTCTATGGTTAAATGACTAGTACCACCAGAAAAAAAGGTGGCGTGTTTAAATAGAAAAGAAACATCCGTACTCAGGTGTGGCCATTCGCCCATGCTCAGTATTCCACGACCTCTGATGCTAATGTTTTCACTACCATCAGTCAATCGGAAACGACACTCCACAATAGCACCTGCGGCTATATATACGCTTTCGTTTGACTTGAGCGTGAGCGTACCATTACCTGGAAAATGGTGTACACCCGGCGCGTAGTAATTGGTAGCTGTAGTGGTTGGAACTTCTGGCTCATCGGTAAAAAGAAACAAAGGATTTACACGATCATTAATCTCTACCGACACTTTTAATGGTTGTGGCAAAGTGAACGTAACGGTTTTGCCATCCTTGCTAATGGTGGCTTTTATATTGTGTCTTAAGGGACGAATGGTTACAGACTTAGCTTTTTCGTTGCCTTCCATCTTTATCTGAATCTCTACTTTCGTATTGGCAAAAGAAAACTGCGTGAAGGAGGCGGAAGCTACAGAACCTTTAAATCCGCCAATTTGATTTTCAGTTTGCAGTACCCGCATACGGTCGGCATCTTTTGCTTTGTTAAAGAAATCCCGATAAATCCAGTCGTTTTTGGTTAAAAAGACAAAGCAAGGCTGATAGCTTGATTTCCCCAGCTCTCTAACGCCCACACTGTATTTGTCGGATTTATACAGTTTTTCCACAGTGCTTAAATCCAAATTTTCAGGATACTTGGGTATTTCTAAACGGGGTTGGGCTATTGCCACAAAAGCAATACTAAGCGAGATGCACAAAAGCAAAAATTGGATAGGTATCCTTTTCAACGATTTTCTTATAGGTAACATTGGGATGGTGCTATTCTTTTTCAAAGACAACACCATCAAACTTGAATCACATTTATTCATTTTCATTTAATTTATAGAGGTTATAATAAGATGATTAAACTTCAAATCTTCATTTACTGGTTCTACTGAAATACGGTGTTTCCAATTCAGCATTTATCTCCACTCAGGAAACTGCGTAGTGTTCAAATCCAGCGAGGCAATTGCACCCATATCAGCATCATCGAGTTTGAAATTGAAGATGTCTATATTCTCTGAAAGATGTGCTTTCTGTGAGGAGCGAGGAATGGAAATAATGCCTCTTTGATAATGCCATCTCAAGCACACTTGCGCCACCGTTTTATTGTATTTCTTGCCGATGCTAGCCAATGTAGGGTTGGTGAACAAACCTTTACGCCCTTCTGCAAATGGCGACCATGCTTGCATTTGCACGCCAGACTGCTTCAAGTATTCAAATGCCTTATTCTCCTGAAAAAAAGCATGGGTTTCAATTTGATTGATGGCAGGTTTCACGGTGCTATTTGCAATCAAGTCAGCAAGTTGTGTAGCATCGAAATTGCTAACCCCAATAGCCTTGATTTTGCCCTGATGATAGAGTTCCTCCATTGCTTTCCATGAGTCATTGTTTTTGGCGGTTGGCCGGTGAATCAGATAGAGATCCAGATAATCTGTCCCTAAATTATCAATCGAAGTTTGGAATGCTTTCTTGGTCTGTTCATAGCCCATATCAGCTCTCCATAGTTTTGAAGTGATAAAAAGTTCCTCCCGCTTGATTCCACTCTCTTTAATTCCAGCGGCTACAGTGGTCTCGGAGTTGTATATCGTGGCCGTATCCAGCAAACGATAGCCTAGCGTGATGGCATCGGCCACGCACCTTGTTCCAATCTCGCCTTTGATTGTCATTGTACCCAACCCAAGTAAAGGCATTCGCAAGCCGTTATTGAGGATCACGTGCTTACGGCCTTTTTTTGAATCGTTGATATTAGATGCTGCAAATGACGATGAGCTATCAAGCCCCAGTACCATGGCCGAAACAGCACATCCAGTACTCATTTGCAAAAACTGGCGACGATTCATTCCGTTGGAGGGTTCATTCTTTTTCATGATTTTTATTTTTAATTTAGTTAATTGAGATGAGCTTTCTTAAACTATTTTATTGGACTTATCACAAGGTTTGTAAACTTCAAATCCTTATTCAGGGGCTCAATGGATAAGCTGTTTTTTTCGCCACTCACTACCTCCAATTCAAAAGCCACTGTTTTGAGAAGTTGATTGGTTTCGGAAGGCTTTGTTTCTATCAATTCCTGTTTGCCCTTAGTTACTCTATACAATTTGCAATCATTGCTAGACTTGTCTTTGCCACCTACATATTGCAAGGTTATTTTGTATTTGCCAAGGGCAAGATTGTTATTATCAAGGGTGGTTAAGTTGAACGTAAAGGGTTTGGTAGCTTGAAAATAAGTAAGTGAATTAGCAGGTAAATTGGCCGCTTCTTTGGTGGAGAACACCCCTGTTGCACCAGAACCTAGTGCCTTTACACCTCTGCAAGTCCACATCACTTTATCCTTGTCAATAAAATAGGTGCCATTGCCTGGGGCTTGTGCTAAACTATCGTGTTGGGTAGGGGCAAACTTGTAATAAATAGGTTGCATCCTTAACCGCTGCTGTAAATTGAGATAGTCGGGCAACCATCTTGTAGCCATAGAAAATATTAAAGCTTTTTCACCTGGAGTTATGGGCAAAATAGACGATGCTTTGCTATATAGTTCAATGGTTTTTTCTGGGTTTGTAGTAGCCATTATTTCTCTTGCAGAGTCATAGCTTTCTCTCGAAGCCATATCGTAATAGGAAGTAAATTTTTGTTGGTTTTTAAATAGGCTCAAGTAGAATTCTTCCATCATAGAATAATAGCTAAATACTTTAATGCCGCTAGGTGAAAGTGATTTTTTATCAACCTCTTTCATCTTACTTATTCTACTGTAGATTCCAAGTAGGGTAGAATCAATTGGTTCAAATTTCTCCCCCACTTTTTGCTTCCCTAAGTCAAATAGATGCGTAGAGGTTTCTCTACCAAACATGGGGCCTTTCGTTATCCATGCCTTCATATAATCTTGTAAAGCCTGTTGAGTAGAACCAAACATTGATTGGGTGTAATTAAGCAAGGTTGTATCAAGGCTTACATTTTCACTTTTTTGCCATACTTGATTTCCGAGACTTTTTATGTAAATGTCTAAAGGCCTTGTTGTCCAATGCATGATGCCAAAACCTGTGGCCTTCCTATCATTCAACATTTTATTAAAGTTAGGGTAAGGTGTGTAAGGTCTCCCCATGTATCGGTGGTCGTCATGGTGTGCCCAAACAATGGGAATTACTTTGTGAATAGCGGTTGCTTTTTTTAGTAGGCTTGTGTACCAATCGGTTTCAAACCGCACCAAATTATCTAACGAAACAAGGGTACAATTCTGGGGCATTAAAACAGCAGCAGAAGGCATAAATTCTGGCCCCCATGAACCAAACCCAACACTAATATCTGCTCGGTTTAATTCTCTTAACGCCTTTTGATAAGCCAATACAATTTTAGAAAAGGCAAATATGGTTTCAGCTTGTTTGTCCTTTAAAAATTCGGGATGATCGAGTTTCAATTGTGCCCATTCTTTGCGCCAATTTTCAGGGAAAGTCGAATCTTTTAAATTTTTACGCCATAAGGTTTCATTGTACCGCACCCAAACAGTAATGGTATTTAATTGCGGATAATCAGTTATCAAGCTTTTTACTTGAGCTTTGTAATAGGGGTAACCACAAGAAGCGGTGTCAGGGTTTACCACACTTTGTTCATTTGTTTTTATGAGGCATTCAGCCGGCAAAGATTCAATGATGTTTTTTGGATTGGCCGACCAAGTATCCAAATCCACAGCAAGGTTAATTTTCATGTCCATTTGTCTAGCATGCTCAAAAACCTGGTTCATTAATTTGGAAATGGCTTTTTCCCGCATACTATCTGGCACTTGCGCTTCTTTGGCGCCAAAAACAGGTTCATCAAACACTTCACCGCCAGGCATCAATCGCACATCATTTACATGCTGAATTCCCCAATCACGGCCTTTGTTGCTGGTATTAATATAGCCAACTGCTTTCTTTTTTCCATTGTATTCAAACGAAACCATGGGGTTATTGCCATAGGTATGTAGCATAATGGTGTTGTAGCGCATCTTGGCACTTTGGTCTATCCAATAGCACCAATTTTTATAATCCCAACCCGTGCAACCGCTTAAAAAGTTGTGCCACTGATACATGACACGTTCTTGTTGCAAAGGGGCGTCGCTCAAATTCCATTCAGCGAAATTCAATATTGCCTTTGGTTTTACTGGTGCATCGTAAGACAAATAAAAATCGCAACCCAATTTTTCAACTAAAGAATAGACTGCATAAAACAGCCCTCTTTCGCTTTTTGAAGTAATGATTACTTGCTTGTCGCTTACAGTACGAACCAAAAAACCTTCCTCTTTAGTAGGTAAATCTTTCAGCAACTGTTGATTTTGGGTAAATTCATTGCACAAACCCAATCTTACGGTCATCCCTTCTTTTTCCACCACGTCTGTTACAGTAAATTGAAAAGACGGGTACACTTTTTCTAGGTAAATGCCCAATTCGCTGGCAGCCTTCTTTTCTTTATCCGTTGCTTTAGCTGCTATAACAATTGATACCTTTTTAATGACTTCATGGGCATAAGTTCGGCCATGGTTTAGGAAGAAAATTGCAGCAATTAAAGGGATTATTACAAGTTTACGTTTCACTTTGAGTATTTTTTTGACTGATTGATTGATTTATTAAAACTGGTAAATTCTCTAATGCTTTTTGTTACAACGGGAAGTTGTGTTGCGAATAACTTATAGTTACTTACGCACAGGCGTTAATGTCACCATATAAATATCATTTGAGCGAACCGTAAACGTTCGTTCGAAAAGCCCCTTTGCTCCGATAATTACCGTCTCTGTGGATTCTGGCTTGTCAGAAGCCAATTCTTTAAGGTCTGCCACTTGTTGTAAACTCATGTCTTTAGGTGAACCCATTTCAATATATTTTGTGAACGCATCGTTCTTTTTAAAGCCTGTACGGCGTACAACCAGCTTGTATTTACCAGCAGTAATTTTAGACAATACCAACTTAGCAGGAGCTTCTGACAAAGGCGGATGAACATTGCCGAAAAACTCATTATTGCTTTGCTTGAGCGGCTCTTTCATCGGATAAGCCAAATCGTAGAACAATGCCTGAACACCGCCTTTGTCATCACGAGTAACCCAAGATTGTTTGTCAGCGTTCACAAGTTCAGTAGCTCCAAGTTCTGCGAGGTATTTGAAGGCGAAGAAGGAAGCTTTTTTGATGCCTTGCAGGTTCACAAGCCCAAAGCCGCCCCAGAAAGGGGATGGTGGAATACCGTCTTCTTCAAAAATGTCGGTAAAAGTCCAGCGAGATAAGGAAGCTATTCCCTTGGATTTTTCAATCTCGCGGAGTTGCCCTATCTGTTGTGTGGCATTAAAGTAGGAATCATGTACATGATCAAACTTTGCCCAAGATGTGTTCCATTCGGTTACATGGGTTGGCAAATTGGGGCGTGCCGACTTGGCTATAAGAAATGGACCACTACTAATAATTTGATCCACTTGAGCAAGCGGATTGCGATTGATAAAATAACGCTTTTGTCCAGCAGGATCTAGCCCACCAACTGAGCCGTCAAGCCCATAGTTGTGGTAGCAGATAAAATCTAAAGGGGTTTCGTTGGTGGTGCAGTATGCAATAAGATCGGTAATCCAGTCCTTTTTATGACTAACTGCAGGGCCGCCAACTTGGCAGCCAGGATTGGCTTTTTTCACCGCACGAACTGTCTTGTCATAGATATTATAGTATGCCGCTTTGCGATCTTGATCTTTAGGTACATAAAGAAAAGCAGTCAAGTCAGGTTCGTTCCATACTTCGAAGTTCCATTGCGCCACTTCTTCGCGACCATAACGTTCGTTCAAGTGGGTTACAAATGCTGTGATAAAGTCCTGCCAACGCTGCCAGTCCTTGGGCAAGCTGGGGTTGCCCTCCCACCAGAATACTTTTTTTGTTAAGTCGCTGGCGAGTGCCTTGGGCATGAAACCAAGTTCCACAAAGGGACGAATTTTCATGCTCAACAAGGCATCGTAGAGTTTGTCCACATACTGCCAGTTATAAACGGGATTCCCTTGTTTGTCCTCTGTATAAACGCCCATTTCATCAGTGAAAATGCCATGAAAGCGAAGAGAGCGAAATCCAATTTCGTCCTGCACCATCTTGAGGTGTTCTTGCCAGTCAGCACGGAGACCTTCGGCTGCTCGCGCAGCACCAATACACTCTCGCCACATCTGCGAACGTGGGCCAGCTACTTTAGTATAGTCGGCGCTGATGACGCGCGGCGTTGTGTCAGCAGATGATTTAAAAGAATAGTAACCTTTATTCAGAAAAATGCCCAATCCGCTGGCTACATTCTTTTCTTTATTTGTTGTTTTAGCTGCTATAACTTCCGCTACTTTCTTTACTCCTTTGTTCGCGTAAGTACTGCCACTATTCAGGAAAAGAGTGACGAGTATAAAGGGTATCAATACATGTGT
Organism: Chitinophagaceae bacterium; assembly: GCA_027486835.1. Classification (GTDB taxonomy): domain Bacteria; phylum Bacteroidota; class Bacteroidia; order Chitinophagales; family Chitinophagaceae; genus Parasediminibacterium. The sequence goes on along the minus strand of JAIXOJ010000048.1, from coordinate 10,435 downwards.
ACGATTCATGGTGACTTTTAAATTTAGTGATTATTCAATGGTAATTTCCCGTATGCTTTTTACCAATTCCCCATTGTAATTGATTTCAGCAACCAATTGGTATTTCCCCTTTTCTGTAGGTAATTGCAACGAGGCACTATAGTTTTCTTTACCTAATTCATTAATTTTTGCAGCAATGTTTTTCGCTACCACTGTTTTGTCATCTTTTATGAAAGACAGTTGAATATTACCTGCCCATTTCTCGTAAGTGTCATTAATAAGAATGATAGGGAAAGCTTGTGAACTACTTGCTTCCAACTTATTTTTCCAAAAGTTAATCATCAAACCAACAGGGCTAAAAGCAGGTTTCATGTATTGCACAAAATGCGGTTCTAATACCAAGTTCTTTACATCTGCCCAGTTATCACTAGTCTGTCCTACTGGATAAGCAGAACGAGAGTAAGACAAACCACTAAAGTATAATACTCCAGCAGCCAATCGATGTGCCCGCCAGAATTCAGTTATCATACCCAATGTTTTGGAATAAACCTCCAAGCGTTTCTCAGGCGTATTCGCTTCGGGAAATAAATTGGCATAAATGCCTTTATCTAAAGTGGTGGGCGAACCATCACGGTTAAGCCATAACCATTCATATTCATTAATAATGATTGGGTATTTAGCCGTTTTTCTATCCTCATCTTTCGATTTATTCACCCAAGTGTTGTCTGGCACTCTTGGGGAGGAGATGAGTTTCAAATAATCTTTATCCACATTGGCCGGCCCTTTTTTGATGGTGCTAGTATCAAAATAAGCATCGGCAATGGTGGTAATTTTTTTAAGGTCGTAAGCATTAAAATATTTGCCAAACAGGTAGGGGTGCGCTTCCATAATGTCATTTTCACCAGCAGGGCGGTTGTAACCATTATCCCAAGGGCGGTTAGATAAGTCCAAGCCCCTCACTTTATTGATAGCCACGGTTGACGTGTCGTATTTCGATTCGTTTTGAGCATCCCAAATCACCACCGAAGGGTGGTTCCAACGTTCCCGCATCCAGGCAGTGTATTCTTTGGCTAAATGGTCGGAGGTAAGTACAATCGGATCTTTCTGTTTCCACAGCGGATATTCATCTTGAATTAAAAAACCAAGACTGTCCGCAATTTCATACCAACGCTCAGGCGGAAAACTCAGGGTATTTCTAAAGGCATTCCAGTGCATATCCTTAAAGGTTTGGTGCAGCTTGGTTACCCAATTATTGTCCCATGGCAAATTGCCCCTTTGGCTATCTTCAAAAAAACGAAACAGGGCAATGTTGGTACCCCGCAGGTAATAAGGCTTTTCGTTCAGCAAAACCACTCCATTTTGTTTGTCCGAACGAAAGGAACGCATACCAAATCGAGTTTCCAATTTATCCGCACCAGTAGCTAACTCTATGGTGTATAAAAATGGTTTTTCTGGTGACCAAAGCATACAATTTGGCAAAGCAATATTGAAATCTATAATGGAATTATTGGCATTATTGGCCACCCCTTTGGCCACAACTTTTTTAGAGCTTAATTCTCTTACTACATAGGAAAGGTTGAGCTGTTTGTTGCCTTCATTGTTTATTTCCGCCACCACCCTCACTTGTTTTTTTGAAAGAATAGGTGCAGTTTGTACATTGGTAATAAATGGATAACCAGATAGAATAATTTTTACATCATCATAAATCCCGGGGGCAAACAATACTTTTTCACCATCATCGGCACGGCAAACCGTATCAGGCAAATTATTGCTGCAGCCAACCGAAATAACCAATTCGTTCGCTTTTCCTGCTTCGTTTAAGTAAGGTTTTAGCTTAACATAAGTTGGGGTAAAGGAATAACTATTTTGCCCAATCAGCTTACCGTTAAGATAAACTTTGGTGCTAAACATCGCCTTGTTCAGCTTCAATAGAATCACCTCATCATTGTTAGATTTCAACACAAAACTGCGTTTGTACCAATACAGCGAATTGTTGTATTGGTAGCTTTTATTGCCATAAGTATTGGAAAATGGGTTGTTTTTATCCTTGTCCAAAGCACCTGTAAATGGTTCTTCCACGGCAGGAGTTGCCATATCCACCAAGCCCGGAACAGGCACTGTGGAGGTATAAGCAACAGGCATTCCAGACGAAATACCCGTTTTGGCAATTTGCCAAGTACCATTTAAACTCACAATGGATCGTTGGGCATGAGCAGCACCAATGGCAAATAGAACACCTGCCATCATCAATTTAATTTGTCGCATCAAACTATTGTATTACTTAGTATAAAAAATATTAAAAAAACAAAGCACCAGTTCCAAAGGATAAAATAAGGACGCTAAAAAAAAGTGGGTTTTAGGCCAATATCAATAAGCTAATCTATATTTAGCATAAACAATAATGAATAACCCCCTGCTTTAATAAATCAGGTCCTTTCTTCAGCATGAGGTAATCAGATTTAATGAATAGCCCATTGCATTAGCATGGGGTTAATCTTGATTTAATAAATAGTCCATTGCTTTAATAAGTAGCCCCTTGCTTTAGCATGGGGTAATCATATCTATTTCAAATGGCTTAAGCCCAATTCGTTATTATTTCAAGTAGAAGGTAGGTGGGCGAGTATATCAAAACCGCCTGTACAATTCTTAAATTGAATAGAAGTAGATAGTAGACTATCAAAAAAACGAAGCTTCTGAAAGCAGAAAACCATAAAGGTTTAAGCAAGCGTACTTTAATTTAATTAAGAGCAATTATTTGGCAAAAATAAACTATGTATTAATTGTGGCAATTGTTGTGAGCTTTTGGGCTTATCATGACTTTTAAAGCAATTTATAGTTTCAAAACTATTAACGATTTCAAAGGCATAAACGGTTTCAAAGCTCCGCAGAGTAATTTCAAAGCTCCGCAGAGTAATTTCAAAGCTCCGCAGAGTGATTTCAAAGCTTCGCAGAGTGATTTCAAAGCTCCGTAGAGTAACATCAAAGCTCCGCAGAGTAATTTCAAAGCTCCGCAGAGTAATTTCAAAGCTCCGCAGAGTGATTTCAAAGCTCCGCAGAGTGATTTCAAAGCTCCGCAGAGTAATTTCAAAGCTCCGTAGAGTAACATCAAAGCTCCGTAGAGTAACATCAAAGCTCCGTAGAGTAATTTCAAAGCTCCGTAGAGTAGTTTCAAAGCTCCTCAGAGTGATTTCAAAGCTCCGTAGAGTAATTTCAAAGCTCTGTAGAGTAATTTCAAAGCTCAGTAGAGTAGTTTCAAAGCTCCGTAGAGTAATTTCAAAGCTCAGTAGAGTAAATTCAAAGCTCTAGACAAGACCATCGCTTTTTTCAGGTCGGTACTGCAAGTCCTACTGAACCATTCTACACCCACCCATTCCAGTTCCCTCGCCTTTGGAGAGGGTTGGGGTGAGGTTAAACTCAACACCAATCTCCACAACATCCCTTTAGGGGGACGGGGGCAACACTACTTAAAAGACCATCAACAGCTTTGAAAATGGAATTCAGATAACAGATCTATAATCCCAAAACTAAATCGTACCATAAATCCTGAATTCACCTAGCTAATTTAAAAAAAGAACTTATGTCTCATTGATTTCAGTTTATAGATTGTATCCGAATCTGTTGTATTATCACTTCACTAAATTCTCACTCATGGTTTGCTTTCCATTTTGATATACCATTCTATAAACCCCACCCACAAGCTTTGTTACATCCACACTGCGTTGAGTTGAACCTTTAGCAATCATTTGGTCACTAATTTTTTTGCCATTGATGTCGTAAATACTCAATCGAGCTTCTGCGGTGGCAGTAGGGTAAGTAACGGTTACATAATTGATAGCTGGGTTAGGGAAAATCAACAAATTAGATACTGTAGAAAGTTTATTGTTTATAGCAATTACATCGCTGTACTTTACTGAACCATCCTTATCGAGTGCTTTAAGTCTGTACAATGCCTGCCCAGATAACAATTGTTTGTCCTCGAATTCATAGCTACTGCCATGTACGTTATTGGTAGCAGATACATTGCCTATCGCTGAAAAATCATTGCCATTGCTACTACGTTCAATGATGAATGAACTAGCATTGGCTTCGTAAGCTGTTGTCCACTTAAGCAATACTTTATTGTTGTTCAAAACCCCTGAAAAAGATAGTAGATCAATAGGTAATAATGAAAAATGGGAGGGCGTAAATGCGATGCCTCTAAACATGTAGTTAGCACCAGCATTCGTTAAGTTGGTTGCCGATGGGGGAGTGGTACTGATATTACCGTTGTAACCGCTGGCATCGGTAATGGAAATGATATTGTTGTTAGAAGCAGCTCCTTTTACTACAAATATTTGCGCGCTATTTGTACCAATTTTTTTAGCGGTAATATCCTGTAAGCCACCAGTAACACCAGTTGCAGATGTTGGATTAAATGAACCAGCAAATATCCAGGTGGTGCCATTCCAATAAAACTTCACCAAGCCTAATGTAGCATCTGCACAATACAAAACATCGTACCCAGTAGCCTTGTAATTGGCCGTAGCATCCATATCTAGTAAATAAAAAGATTGGTAATTATGGCCAATTACCGTTACCCCTGGAAAGGGAACATTGGTGGCATAATTGTTTGCTGCGGCGTTAGGCGTAAGTGAACCAACTGCATTATTATTGGCATAATATACTTGGGTTTTAAACATTTTTATGGATCGCATCGCCCCGCTAAAAGCAGTGGAAGCAAAAGAGGTATCCTTGCCAAAAGGTAAGAATCTAGTGGAGCTACCCGGGGCTGGTGCAGCATTAGTTCCTGTTAGAAAAATACGGACGTTGATGGAGGTAGCGGCACTTCGTACCAATCGATTAATCGTATTGCCGGGAATACGAGTAGAATAATCTGCATACCCGTTGAAGCCTACTACCGCAACCACTTTATTGTTGGTTTGGTAAGTGGTCTGTAAATCACCCACATTGGCATCATAACCTGGTACAATTAAATATTTGCCGTCGGTAGATAAATTCAACTGTCCTTCACCATTTGCAGCACCACTTAGTAATAGTTTATTTGGGGAGGATGAATTGGCATTGCCCAAAGTAACATCGAAGCCTGTTGGTGTTCCAGTAGCAGTGTATTCTAAGATATGGGTATCAGTAGCATTAAAAGATAGGGTAGTGGCACCATCACCCACACGCAGCGCAGCTAAATCGCCCTTGACAAAACCACCAGCTTGTACACCAGTAAATTCATAAGCCCCAATATCAGGCCTTGTGCCAAAAGGTCTGTTAATGCCTAATAAGTCGGTAGGAGAAAACTGCCCGTTTACTTTACTACCCGCATTAATGGCAGGACTAAAATTCTTTAATTGAAAATTGGCAGTTGGGATGCCAGTAGAGTCAATAGCTAAATTGATAAACTGTGGATTGGCAATAACGCTGTTATTACCCGGTTTAAACACATTGCCATTGTAGTACAAGTTGTAATCATAAATTCCGGCATCATTGGCATTACAACTAGCTCCAGTTCTAGCATACATGATATTGTTGTAAAACTTCACATCTGATGAAGCGTTTGCGTCCATTTCTGGATAGCCTACCACCGTGCCATTATTATAACAAGTGTTGTTAATGACATCTATGTGCTTTGCTATATAGGCATGAATACCACCACCGCCATTATTGTAGCAAATATTGTTATAAATAAGATAACGACCATTATAACTAAAGGTGTCTCCATTTTGTGTTCCGTTATTGATGTCCAATATAATCCCATTACCATCACTCAAAGCTTTGATACGTTCCCATGGCACCAAGGTTTTATTATTGTACACAATATTATTTTTCATGAAAATTTTATAGCTGGTCACTGTATCAATGTCAACAGGCCCTAAAATACTTAATCCACTACCTGCATTATAAGAATACCAACAGTTGTTGTAAATTCTATTGTTTTCAAAAGTTACATAATCGCATTTGCTTCCGCCACTACCACCACAATCATGTATAATACAGTTGCGCACTATAATGTGGTGTACAGCTTGGCTTGGGGTTATTTTTTTTGGCAAGTTTTTGCCAATAGAAACCCCACCCATTTCCGTTCTGGATAATTTCACAAAATCTTTAATCCCGTTTATGTAATCTAAATAACCTTGGTAACCAATTTGGTAGGTCAAGTTGGCATTGTTGCCCTCTATTTCAATACCATCCACAATGATGTACGAAGCGTCAATTGCTAAGGCACACCACACCTGCCATGTTAGATTGATCGAACCTTTTAGTTTAGGCGTATGCCCTGGATAGGCTTTATAGGTAATGTATTTCGTAGCCGTACCAGAGCGCTTAATGTCTAGAATGTCCTGTACCCCAGTTCTTATTGGCAGATAAGTACCATTCATAATAAAAACAGTGTCCCCAGGGTTCGTTAAATTAGATGCCGCCTGAATCGTTTGCTTAGCCGTGTTCACAGTAAGGCCATTGTAAGTATCCCTGCCCAAAGTGGCATTCACGTAGTAATTCGTAGCATAAACGCTGCAAAAACCGAATACAGCTAAAAGGATTAGGCTAATTTTTTGTAGATTGGTAGAAAGGTTCATGAAATGTAAATTTTAAAGTTGATTATTTTTTATTTTTAAATAGAATAGTGAACACTATTATAACTTTATAAAATACCCTATTATCGTTTGATTGTTATTAATATGCACTAATTTATAGACTCCTTCTGCTTTGTACGTACCCACTTTACCAAGCTCTTATTGTTATAAAAAATGTTGTTTCTAATAATCATTTTATAACCTGTAACGGTGTCAATACTGGTTGGATCAAGGATACTAAAACCACTTGGTGCATTACAGGAATACCAAGAGTCATTGGAAATAATGTTGTTTTCAAAAGTCACATAATCGCATCTGCTAGCACTAGAGCCTCCGCAATTATGTTTTTTGCAATTACGCACAATGATATGGTGGACTGCTTGGCTTGGCAGTGGAGCAATGGAATGTTTTTCCCAATGCTCCACTGCCAAATGAGTTTCTGGAAAATTTTTCAAAATATTTATTCCCATTAATGTAATTTATTTTCTTTCTACCATTTCATTAATTGTTTTAGTTTGAATTTTTCCAATAGCGGTATGTACATCATCACAAGCTACTTTAATTAATTTCTTCTCGTTCGGCAATAAGTCAAAATAATTATCGCTAAAGGTGTTGTCTGTCCCAGGTAAAAAAAGCCAAACACCTTTAGCCAGTTTTTTTGCCGAAACTTCAATCGTGTGTGCATCTATCTGCCGAATAGTTAAAAAAGCATCAAGCAACTGCAAATCTTTTGGTTTCTCGAAGTAATAATTGTTTTCAACCGTTTTATTGTTTACGGTCATTTTCAAGTGTAGCACCACTCTTTTTCTATGCTCAGCAGATACCCAGTCTGCCTCTTTCAATGCAAATACTTCAATGCTGCTATTTTCTCCCAAAACCAATTGTTTAGTGATTGTCTTTAAGGTTTTGCCTTCAAAATTAATCAAGCTCGCCTCCATTTTCGCATTTGTTGACTGGTATGCATCCGACACCGCAAAAATTTTAATGCTGTCCTTTTCTTTAACAGGAGAAATTAAATAATCCTCATAAGCATGTTTGGCCATGTATTGTTGGGCTTTCCATCGACCATAATAATCCATACTGCTCCAAGAAGCCACAGGCCAGCAATCATCAATTTGCCAAAAAATGGTACCCATGCAAAATGGTTTTGCCCTACGGTGCGCTTCAATTGCTGTTTTTATTCCCTCGGCTTGCAATATCTGACCCACATATAAAAAGTCCTCGAATTTTGAAGGCACGTTAAACAAGTCTTTCATGTAATAAGTAATGGTGCCATTACCAATGGTTGACCGCTGGTGCGCATTCATCACAGTTGAATTAATATCGTAATCCTCTGGGAGGGTATATTTCTTTACCGTTTCAAATTCGGGGAAAGATTGAAAACCATACTCACTCATAAAAGAGCCCACCACTTCGTTGTATTTTTCAAAAGGCTGCTTTCCCCACCAAACTCCCCAGTAATGAACATCCCCAGAAGCTAGAGTGAACTGGAATTTCATCGAAAAATTTTCATTCGATGGCGATGAAGACCAGTAAGGTTTTTCATCATCATTTGCCTTAATGGCTGCAGGCAAAATATTATGAAATATATCCGCATACATATTAAATACACTGGCCGAATCTGTTGCTGAATTGAAATTATTCTTAGAATGACCCCAAAACTTTTCGTTCATAAATTGACCAATCTCGTTGTTGCCACACCATAGTGCAATACAAGGGTGGTTGCGTAAGCGTTTTACATTGTAAGTCGCCTCAGCTTGGATATTCTTTCTAAATGATTCTAGTGGCGGTTGAAGGGCGCAGGCAAACATAAAATCCTGCCAAACGAGGATGCCTTTTTCATCGCAAAGCTGGTAAAACAAATCGTTTTCATAAATGCCACCACCCCACACCCGCAACAAATTCATGTGGGAGGATGCTGCTGTGTTTATCACATGTTCATAACGTTCCGAAGAAACCCTAGGCAAAAAATTATCTTGAGGAATGTAATTAGCGCCTTTAAAAAAAAGTGGCTTACCATTTACTTTAAAATAAAAAGATTTGCCTTTTGCAGTCGATTCGTTTACCAATTCAATCGTACGTAAGCCTCGTTTAACAGTCTTAGTAGCCACCGCTTCGTACTTATCTAGCAAAGCCGCCTTAAACTGGTACAAATAGGCATTTCCCATACCATTTGGCCACCACAATTGAATGTCTGCAAGGCTAAACCGCACATTTAGTTGGCTACTACCTTTCATCACCAACACTTCTTTTGATACCAAGGGTTTGGTGTTGCTATTTACAAAAATTTGTAGCGTTTTCAAGCCTTCATGTGTGCTGTTGGTGGTTACCTGCGCCTCTAGAGATGCGGTGTTTTCGGTTAGTTTTAATTGCTTGATAAACACATCTTCTATGTTAGTATTGTTCCAAGCTTGCAAATAAGCTGGTCGCCAAATACCTGAAGTAACAAACCGTGGACCCCAATCCCATCCGTAATGATAGCCCGCTTTGCGGGTAAAAACACTCAGTCGTTTCTCTGCTTGGTCGTTATTGCTCACGGGCACTTTGTAAGGAAGGCTATCGTAAACAGGCATAGTTTTGTTAACGGGGGAGTAAAACACAAGCTGTAATGTATTTTTTCCAAGGGTAAGCCATTGTTTTACATCGGCTTTCCAAAGCAAAAACATATTGTCGGCGGTGATAACTTTTGTGCCATTTACATAAACGTCTGCGTGCGTGTCTAAACCTTCAAACACAAGGTCTATTTTGTCATGTTGAAGCTGGTTCTTATCTACCACAATTTCAGTTTGGTATTCCCAATCGGCTGTTTCAATCCATTGTTGGTCTTTTTCATTCGTTCGGTAAAAAGGGTCTTCAATTTTCTTATTGGCCAATAAGTCCGTATGCACCGTGCCAGGTACAGTAGCCCTTAGCCATTCGGTAGTTCCCTTTTTTTTAAACAGCCAATTGCTGTTTAATGGTAAGGTAATAGTTTGTGCAGAAAGCAAGGAAGTACAAAGTAGGGTAGCAATGGTTAGGAATGGTCGCATCTTCATATTAAGTAGGTAAAAAATTAAAACATCAAAATATTACTTTTTATATTAGCAATCTGACCTCAACACATTTTAGTGATGCGTAAAAGTTTTTTTGCCCCCTCGCATTTGGATTTGGGGTGTGGGCTTAGCAGCAAACTCGAAGAACTTTTATGCTCCCTTTTTATTTTTCATTGACATCGAACCGAATAATCGCTAGAATAACAATGACAAATGAGTTAGTCTTATAAATGTGAACCCTTCTACATTTTTCGCGGCGAGGATTAATCATTGGAGAGCCTTAAAACTATACACTAAAACGATTCAACAAAGCATGTAGCTGCAAAAAGAATAGCTGATGGATACCCTAAAAAAAGTAAAAGCTGCATTCCAAAATGAATTGATATTACTAACCCAATTTTACAAGAAAGCTTTGAATGACTAAACCCTTTCCACATCAGGACAAGTACACGAAATAATGATTCAAAGCAAACGTCAACACTCTATTCCTAGAACAACACATATTACTTGCTCAAAGATGTTGACAAAAGAAAATTGGCCTTTAATAATTAGCCCGTACTCACTATACTACCTAAAACCTAGAACTTAATACTTACAACTTATTTACTGGTAAATTTTTTAATGAATTATAAAGCAAAAAATATGTATCGATCATATTTTTTGAAGGAAAGGCTCTAGGCAAATAAATCGATTAAGCAAAAGAAAGGGTTTTTCAGATTAATCAAGCTTTTGACTAAATAATTGGTTCTACTGGGAATTTAGTGTTGGGAGCAATTCAAGTTTTCCATAGTGGAATAAAATAGCTGTCCTGAAGTTTTGAATAGTTCTGAATCCCTTAGCAATTGTTTTCAATTCCTGTAT
>JAIXOJ010000027.1 GCA_027486835.1 Chitinophagaceae bacterium | reverse complement strand
TCAACTTAATCTTCTCTGACAAGCTTTTCTTAACATGTTTACCCATCGTTTTACAAATTTAAACTTTACTAAATTTATTTTTGAAAAACGTTCTAGCTATTTAGGGGGCTGGTGAGAAGTGATATGAATTACATCCAAGCACTTCGGGAGCAAGTGGGTTTATCGCAAGAAATATTTTCTGATTTAATCGATTGCAATCGGGTATTGTTATGCATGGCAGAATTGGACAAAAGAAGTTTGCCAGATAAAAGCAGGCTTTTGTTTCATCATATTGATAGTGCTTGGGGGCAATACCTTGCCAGCAATCCTGTTCAAGTACCAACAAATTCGCCATCGGCTACAGAATTTTTACAGAAAAAAGAAAGAACAGCCAAGGCAGCACTAGAAACCTGTTTATTAGATGATGAAGCACTTACCAAAAAAATTCAGGCTGCTGAAAACTTGCGACAATTTTTAGAGGTACTTACCCAAAATCCATTGCCGAATGAAGATCCCATAGGGCAAATGCAAGTGGACAATTTAAAAAGGAAGCTACCCAAAAAATTAGACAACCTCTATTTTCAACAGGCGCAACTACGCTTGCAAATTGCTGAGCTTCGGGCTGCGATTGACTTTATAGCAAAGGGAACGATTTAAGGTGTTGCTGAAGGACGAAAAAAAAAGCTATAAGGAAGAAATATTAACCCAAGAATATCAATTAATTACCCAAGTATATTATCGATTATTTGCCGACTTTCACCAAAAAATGAAGACTTTTTTATGAAATTTGGATTAGACCAAAAGACCATTGACAAAATCAATTCTGTCTTTAAAAAATACCCCGAAATTGAATCGGTAAAAATCTATGGCTCCAGAGCCAAGGGCAATTACAGAGAAGGCAGCGATATAGACATTACCCTCCAAGGAACACAAGTAACCGACAGAACCCGCGCTAAAGTTTGGCATGATATAGACGATTTAAACACGCCATATTTATTTGACATTTCGGTGTTCCATTCTTTACCACCCAATAGTTTGGTGGAACATATCAATAGGGTGGGGCAGATTTTTTATAGTAAGGAAAATGAGGCTGTAGTGAGTTGATGCAGCGATTTCAATAGTAGCAAATGATGTAAAACCTGATTTTAAAATATGAAAATAGACAATAGCCGTGTTTGGACAAATGTGAATGTTTATGACAATTGTTCTACGAAAGAATTTCTCCATGTTGCAAGCATTTTACAATCAACTTTTGATATAGAATTTACGATGAAAATGAATGATTTAGATTCTATTTATTGGGACTTTGTTTTTAATGGCCAAATGTTATGCTTACATTATAATGTTTATGTTGGGGTTTCATTTTTTCCTGCATCTTTAAATGATGCTAGTGTATCAGAAAATCAAAGCGTTTTGGATTTATACAAAAAGCTAGAAACCATATTGCAATAAATAAATCTTGTATTGGGCAAGATGGATACCGTGGGCGGGTTTACTATTGAACAATAATCTATTAAGAATTGAAAAGGAAATTAACTTACGGTATTTTGACATTTGTTTTTGTTGTACTTTTCTATTTAGGGCTTAAACTATTTTTTGGAATATTCACGCCTTATAACTTTTGGACTGCGAAACAGGATATTGCAAATAATAAAGTTCAAATAATAGCAGTTGGGTTACCATATTATCCAGAAGTTGAGCAACGTCTAGCAAATAACTATGGCTTCAATTTTAAATATATAGGCTGCATTGCAACAACCGAATTACTAAACGGGATAAAGTATTACAATAAACAAGTAGAAAACTATTTGACAAAGAAGTATGGTGCGCATTTTTGACGTTCTTTTCAATGGTAAGTTGACAGCAACATAGTGCAACAAATTAAAATTGACTCAACCATAAATCAACTAGCTTTTCTTAGCAAACGGTGGTTAATTGGTTAAAAATTTTTCTGAATCCACTAATCCCCGATTTCTCAAGATGCAAGCTTGAGCCATTCTACTGTAATTTTTAGTTTAACAACAGCACTCTGTTACATGACTTTACAGTAGATAATAGAATTTTCCAAAACCCAATCTCCTAATTGTTATAGTATAGGCATTTGGATAAGATTTAAAAAGTCCAAGAAAATAAGTGTACATTTTTATAATGGGTAATGATGGTCAAGTGCGGTAGCCAATCGTTTATAATAATTTGAAAGGGCTTATTAGTATGGAAGAAACGGGCTGCGCCTTATCTTTGAGAAAACCTTTGAGGTATGTTAATTGAAAGGACAAATAATAAAATTGTAATTACCCTATCTGAGTCGGTAGATAGTTTTGGACTTCAAAGACTAATTGATTACGTGAAATATCTTGAGGTAACTTCTGAGAGCAACGCAACGCAATCGGAGGTAGATGAGTTGGCAGATGAAGTAAATGAGTCTTGGTGGGTTAACAATCGAAACCGTTTTATCCAATGAGATTTATTGTGGATGCAAATATTGTATTTAGCGGCATTCTAAATACAAATGGGAAAATAGGGGATTTACTTATTAACTCAAATGCATACTTTACATTTATCGCACCAAAATTTTTGAGGGTCGAAATACGAAAACATTATCCGAAACTGGTTAAAATTTCTGGATTAACTATAGAAAATGTGCAAGAAGCGGAATACCATGTTTGTAAAAACATTCTATTTATTTCTGAAGAACAAATCAAAATGTCGAATTGGGTTTCCGCTGATAAATTAGTTGCAGATGTTGACCCTAAGGACACGCACTACATTGCCTTCTCGAATGAATTTGAAAGCAAAATTTGGTCTGGCGACAAAAAACTAATCACAGGATTAGCCAACAAGGGTTTTACAAATTTTATTGGAAAAAAACGCTTGAATTCTAGGTGTAAATCCAAAATGAAAAATACACAATACTAAAACCTCCAGCTCCATTTATTAACAGGAATGGTTCAGGAGGTTTTAGTGTAGATACTAGTCTTTAAAAAATGTACCAGCAAGCAGTAATTTGTAAGATTTTTTTCTCCTCTTTGTTACAGGAATTATCCTAGTTCTCGTGCATTTGTACCTATAAGATTTGGTAGTATTGGGCAAATGAATATTACAACTTGCGAAAAAGTGGCCGCCAACGGGAAAGGCTTTTACTACTAAGATTTGCTATTGATAAAAGGCATTTATTTAATCGGAAATCAAAAAACATCAACGCCCTTACCCGTTGTTATCAAGCTAAACAAACTTTGTTGGATTAATTTTTCCCAACCGTTAGAGCAACCGCCATAACACTCCAATGAAGGAATTAAACCCACGTGCGTAAAACGCACCTGTGTTTTTCCGTTGATTTCTTCTATGTCGAAAACAATGGTTGTGCCCACCCATTCTGTTTTTGTTTGGGTAAAAGTCAATTCGCTATCTATGACCAACCATTTGATTTTTTTATTGGGAATAAGTTCCACTATGCGTTGTTTGGAATAATGAACAGATGGCATTCTGTAAATAAATGCTTCATCTATGGTATCAGTATTTCCATCAATTTCCCCTTGCCACCAACCGCGTACATTATTAATGGCCTCGTACACTGCTGGAGCAGGAATATCTACTAAAATGGTAGTTTTAAAATCGGTTGCTGTCATTATTTGTGAATTAAAAAACTGAGAAATTTAGATCGCAAACATTCTAGTGTAATAACACCATTTGGCCTAAATGATATTGTAAATGAGAAGTACGGGTGATGATGATGTTTAATTTATTGCGCTGAGGCTCTTTCAAAAACTCTTCCTGGGTTACGGCTGTATGTTTTTCAAACCAATCCTCCGATTTCATCCTGTCAAAATTTGATTGAAGTAGGTTGTTTTGTTGTTCCCACATTACCCTTAATGCAGCAACAGAAGGCGTTTCTGTAGCCACTTTATCTGCTTCTTTAATGAAAGGTTGGTGCAATTCAGGAAATAATTTCTCGCCCATACCTAAGAGAATCAACATGTCATCATGAACGGCAATGAGATGACCAAGCAAATAAACGCCTCTGTTTTTGCCCGGCGCAACCTCTTTTTCCAATTGTTCATCTGTTAAACTGTGCAAGTGTTTGTTGAAATTTGTGATGGAACCATTCCATCTGTCCAACACCATTTTTACCATTAAATCTGTAGTTATCATTTTAAAATAAATTTATTTTGCAAAACTAATGTCTAAAATACATTGCTGAGTGGTGTTATTTAGACAAAATGACGGGTGTATTTAGACAATTATTTTACTTTCGCTGTACCATAAACAGAAATCATGAAACAATTAAGCATCCTAATTCCGGATGAACAAACCAATATGAGCACGATTGCTTGTATTGTAGGTGCCTACCAAGTATTTACAGAGGCCAATAAGTTTTTGGAAAAGAAAGAGGGAAGAACCTTGTTTAATATAGAATTAGTGGGGGCCACAGAAAATGAATTTTTAGAGAACAACCTGCTTTCCATCAAACATCAAATAACCATCAACGAAATTGAAAAAGCCAATCTGATTATTATACCAGCCTCATTAATTCGGAGTTATGATACTGCTACCACCAACAACAAGCTATTGATAGATTGGGTAGCGAAACAATACAAGCAAGGTGCAGAAATAGCCAGTATGTGTGCAGGAAGTTTTATGTTGGCCTCCACTGGGATACTATCTGGAAAAACCTGTTCTACACATTGGGCTTTGTCAGACAATTTTAGAGAATTGTTCCCAGAAGTAAACCTACAAACCGACCGATTAATTACAGACGAGCATGGGATTTACACCAATGGAGGGGCGTATTCTTTTTTGCATTTACTGTTATATTTGGTAGAAAAATTGTACAGCCGTGAGACTGCCATCCATTGTGCCAAGTATTTTCAAATAGACCTCAATCGAAATCTACAAGCCGAATTTTCCATTTTCAATGGATACAAAAAACACCAGGATGAAGAGATATTAAAAGCACAACAGATTATTGAAGAAAACTATCAGGAGAAAATTTCCATTGAAAAATTGTCAGCAGATTTAAGCCTTGGAAGACGAAATTTTGACCGAAGATTTATCAAAGCAACGGGGCTTACGCCAATAGATTATTTGCAAAGAGTAAAAATTGAAGCTGCCAAAAAGATGTTTGAAACCTCTCGAAAAACGGTAAATGAAATTATGTACGGGGTAGGCTACAACGATGCAAAAGTATTTAGGGATGTATTCACCAGATTAACAGGCTTGTCGCCAATAGATTACAAATCGAAGTACAACAATGAAGGAAGAAAGGCGGTGGGGTAATGGCTTTGTATTAGTAAATATTTTTTTAGGACAAAAAGAATCTTTAAGAATCTACAATCTTTTTAGTTGTATTGGTTTTGAGTAAAAAAACCGAAAGCACCTCTTGAGTAGCAAAGATTGATCACTAAATCGAGGGCTTTCGGCTTTTTTTCTTGATGATGTGTTGCAATTATTTCTTTTCTTTCATCAAATCACCTTCAACAACTATTTTACGTGATTGTGCAAGTCCTAATGTAAAAAGATTAATGAAGAAGTTGTCAATACCTGATTTCAACGTAATAGTAGTATTAATTAAGGCGTAAGGTTTTGTTTCTGCAACTTTATTTGCAATTACCTCTGAAATATCAAACGAAGACGTCCAGTCAAAGTTGATATTTTTCTTAATAGTTACATGCTCTGATAATTGCATTCTCTCAGTAGGTTGATTAAGTAAAATAGGGACAGCTCCTTTACCACTAATTTTTGCTACCGTGCAAGATTCCATGAAAAGTCCGCAAACCACGAGGGTAAGCATTAAAATTGAATTTCTTTTTGTCATTTTTTTATAATTTTTAATTTTCCTGCAAATTCGGCATTCAGGAATTGCCCCGTTTTTGTTACTGGTTTCTGGTCTCCAGAATTAAAGAGTTTTTAATAATGTTTTTTCATTTTGGGTGGTCAGCCCTCCCATCGACCCATGTATTTGTTCAATTTTTTCAATTCTATTCTGTGCTCTCAGTAAGTTAGTGATTGGTTTCAACAAACTCACGAAAAAAGCTGAATAGTTGCAATATTGCTTATGTTTTAATTACAAGCCAAATTTTTTTTGTGTCAACAATGCTTCATCATATATTTTCCATTGATGTACCTATGGAAGTAAGCTAAAAAGTTTACATAGGGGCTGCTCAATAACTCAGAAAAAGGAGGTTTTTAATGTAAATCAGAAACTTTTAGATGAGCGCAACCATTTTTTAGTGCAAGGTATTTCTTGGTTTCTATTCAATTTCCTTGTATCAGCTTTTTAACCATTTCTAGATATATGCTAAAACTGCTACTATTTTTATAGAAATGGTAAGAAAAATTACCTTTTTAATTCAAAACGGTACTTTTTGAATAGTCAACGAGTTTTTTTGCTGACACTATTTAGAGATGTGTTCACCCGTTTAACAGGCTTGTCGCAGGTAGATTACAAATCGAAGTACAACAATGAAGGAAGCAAGGCGGTGGGATAATGGCTTTGTGATGTAGCGAATTATAAACCTTCACAAAATATTATTTACAGTCAATCACCTGCGTTTTACTGTACCATTATTAATTGTTTTGTGCAAATTCATTTTTAAAATAGTGCTCCAAAAAAAAAGAATTTCAACCATAGATAAAATCAATTTCCTACTCTTCCAAATCCATTGATTTTTTCTTGGAGAATGCGGTGGATTTGGTTTTATCATCCATTTCATTCAATATTTCATTTTTGTCCGCATCTATTTCTATGAGCATCGCAATTAAAGGTATCCGTTTAGGGTAAGCTGGGTTGTTATCCGTTAATTTTCTTAATGCTGCAATTACTTCGGGTTGAATGAATGCATGATCTTCAAAATGCTCCCAAAAATCCTGAGTTGGCGCAAGACAGGTGGTGATGGCTAAAGTCAATAATTTATCAGGCGATCCGGGATTGTCAGCGTTTGACACCTGCAACAAGGGTATTTGATTGATGGCTTTTGCTAATTCCGATGAACCTTTCAGCAAATTAAAATGGGAAATACCCATGGGTTCTTTTTCTTCAATTTGGTGTTTGCGTACCATAATCCATTCATTCATCGACTGGTTAAAAGTGGCTAAGGGTTCGCTTAATTGTTTCTTTAATTCTCTTAGTTCGTTGGTATTTAGGTTGTGCAAGCCAGGTATTCTTAAGCAATTTTGCAGCAACTTTTCCTCTATATTTTTTTCGTCAGCGCAATAAATATTGTAGTATTCCTCTAAGGTTTTAGGAACACCAACAAAAGAAGGTTCGTCGGATTTTTCTTCATTGTTGGTTTCATTTTTCTGTTCCTTAATATTTCCAAAAAATGAAAAATCAATTAATAATATACTGGGCTGTCTAGGATCGTCATTGCCAAAAATGAAATCAAGTATTTTCAAGGCAATTTTTTCGGGCTGTTGGTTCAACGGCAGCGCATTTAAACTGCTAATTTCCAACAAGCCTGTTTTGAAATTGGCGGTTCCAATGAATTCATGCATGCCCTTTAAATCTGTGAGTTCAATTTTTTGGTTAATGTACTCTATGTCTTTATTGTACACTTTTTGAATGCTGTTTTCTAACTTCTTATATTTTATGAACTTATCCTTCGGTAGTTTAGCCGCCTCCTCAGGTTTCTTCATTTCCTTGTAAAGACTTTCAAAAAGTACTGCCGATTCCGAATTTTTGCCATCCCTTATTGCGTGTGCATAGGCAATACTGACCCTTTGCTTATTTGAAAATTGTGCAGGTTTTTGATAGGTCATTAGCTGGAGCGCTTGTTCGCCACCAAGATAAATTTCGTCGGCCAGAAGATAAGCAGCACGTAAAGTTTTGGCCTGAATTATGAAGGAAGATTCATTCCTCCAAAAATCTAAATATTTTATTTGCATAAAGGTTAGTATTTTAGAGTACAAATTATGATAGTACAATAAATTTGGTATTTCATAGTTAGTATTTAATCCGATTTTCTACCTAGAACTTAATGCTACCAATAAACTAATCCTCCAAATCCATCGATTTTTTCTTGGAAGTTATTACGGGTTTGGTTTTATCGTAAGCATCATTAAGTATTTCATTTTTATCGGCTTGTATTTCTACATGCATCCCGAGAATGGGTATCCGTTCTGGGTAAGCGGGGTTGTTAAGCGTTAATTTTCTTAATGCAGCAATCACTTCAGGTTGAATGAATGCTTGTTCTTCAAAATACTCCCATAAATCTTGAACTTTTCGTATGCATGTAGTTATTGATAATTGCATCATATGAATGGGTGATATGAAATTGCTGGCGTTAGACACTTCAAGTAAGGGAATTTCATTCATCGTTCTTTCTAAATCGACAGCGCTTCTTAGCATATTAAAATGAGTAATTCCCATGGGTTCTTTTTCTTCAATTTGGTTTTTGCGTACTAAAATCCATTCATTCATTGCATGATTAAACTTCTCTAAGGGTTTTTTTAATTGTTTTTTTAGTTCCCTGAGTTCGTCGGACGTCAGATTATGCAGGCTAGGAACACTAAGGGTTTCTTGGCGTAAATTTTCTTCAATGTATTTTTCATCCTTGCAAAATGCATTAAAGTATTCTTCCATTGTTTTTGGAATTTCTTCAAAAGAAGCTATCCTGATTTTTTCTTTTTTCATAGCGTCCGCCTTTAGCTCATCGTAGCTTCCAAAAAAAGGATAGCCCATCAGTAAGATACTTGGCTGGTTAGGGTTTTCTTCCCCGAAAATGAAATCAAGCATTTTTAAGGCAATGTCTTCGGGATTTTTGTTCAACGCTAATGCATGAATGCTGCTAATTTCAAGAAAACCGGTTTTAAAGCTTGGCGTCCCTAAAAAGGTGTTCATTCCTCTTAAATCACTGGTTTCTACATCCTGATTGATTAACGTAATACTGTTGTCGTGAATTTTTTTAATCCCATTTTCTAGTTTCTTGTAAAGAATAAATCGGTCTTTAGGAAGTTTAGCCACTTCTTGTGGTTGTTTTAGTTTCCTGCTTAAAGATTCTAAGAACTCAGCAGCTTCTATATCTTTTTTACTTACACTTACATTGCTATAGGCAATACTGAGTATTTGCTTTTGCGAAAACTGTGCGGGCTTTTGATAAGCCAAGAGCCGCAACGCATGTTCGCCACCAAGAAAAATTTCATCGGCCAGAAGATATGCGGCACGTAAAGATTTGGCCTCTACCACAATGGGGGAATCATTCTTCCAAAAATCAAAATATTTTATTTGCATAAAGGTTATTTTATCTAGCTAGTAATTCGTTGATTCAATTTAACACCTATCACTTGCATCAACTGTAGAGAATTTAATGTTTCCATTTAATCATCAATCAAAGTCAATTGATTTTTTCTTGGTAGAACCCGTTGTGGGCAAAAGTTGAGATTGTCTAAACATGTCAAGAAGTATATCATTTTGTATATTAATCCCAAGCACGGGCAAATACTTCGGATAAGTGGTATTTTGTTGGGTTAAGTTGTGTATTTCGGCTATTATTTCAGCGGGAAGAATTTCGAGTCCTTCATAATAATTCCAAACTTCTTCCACCTTCACTTTGAAGAAAATCAATTGATAATAGGAGGCATTGATGGTTTCATTATTTGCTTTTGGTAAGCAAAGAGGATGGTTTTTAAAAGCAGATGTTAGGGATTTACCAGCTTCCATCAAATCCACATGTGTAAGGGCTAGTGCTTCTTTGTTAGGATGCGTTTTTTTTCTACAAGCAACCCATTCATCCGCAGCAGCATTAAATGCAATTAATGGTTGTTGCATATCTTTTTTAAGCATCAACATTTCCCATTCGTTTAGCTCGTTAATAAATGGGATCGTTGCAGAGATATTGAGCCAATCTTCTTGAAAGTTTGGTGTGTTCTCATAAATTTTATAGTAATCTTCGATGGTTTGGGGTATTTCAAATGTTGTAAGGTCTTTTGGTGTTATGTCTGTGCCCTCTTTATTTAAATTATTCAATACTGGCATCATAAAAAAATTGTCAAACACTGGCAGTGAAGTTAAATTCCCCTTTGTTTGGTTATTGTACATAAAATCCAGTATTTCCTTGGCCACTTTTGAAGGTTTAGGAGGTTTATTAGTAACCATTAAGCGGGAAAGGCTGGGCATTTTAGAATTAATAGGAAAGACTTCTATCGTTTTTCTCAATTTTGGCATGACAGTTAAGTCCACTTCCTCTTCATATTCCTCAATAAAAGAATCAAAAAACTCGGTCAAAGTGCTTTCTAGTTTTTTTATCATAATAAATTTGGACTTGTTAGTAGCGATGTTATTACTCGCAGACTTTATTTCTTCGTAGTAAACCTCAATATGCTCTTTAACTTCTTTTTCCCAATCCTCAGCTTCTTCTGCTAATGTAAGGGAGTAAACAAAGTTGATTTTTTCTGCTGGGGTTAATTTCAGCTTTCTTTTATGAATGTTAAGGGCTAGTGCGGGTTCGCCACCCAAAGTCAATGTGTCGGCTATTAAATGTGCCACCAAAATAATTCGTGCTTCAATAAGCAGCGGTAAAGAGCCATTCCACGCACTAAAGTATTTCAATTCCATAGCGTAAATTCTATTTTAAAGTTTGATAAAGTTCTCTCTATAGATGGTTAAATGGGAAAATAAGCTGTATTAAAAAGTTGGGCAAATATTTTTTTAGACAACCCAGTTCTATTTTGTTCAACTAAATTGAAAGGTATCAGTGAAAGTTATTCGGAGTGTCCTATTTTTAAACAGAACGGCGCAAAAAATTCATTATCTGTACGAGCTAATCTAAATCGATTGATTTTTTTCTGGTGGAAGTTTCTTCTTCATCACTTTCAATAAACCTTACCCTTTGGCCCATAGAATTGGGTTCTGTTAAACCAGTTCCAATAACTGGAATGCGGATGGGGTAGGCTGGATTATTGGCTGTAATACGACGGAGTGCAGCGATGGTATCTTCTTGAAACAGGTTTAATTTTTCAAAACAATTCCAAATTTTGTCCAATTTAATTTGGAAAAAAAACGATGGAGTGCATATCAATCTTTTAGCGTTTCCTTTGTCTATCGTATTCCCAAGTGGGTTATCTGACCATGCATCTTCAAGTAAAGTACCTGCTTTTATCAAATCCAAATAAGTATTGGCCAGTTCTATTTTATCGGCTGCAAATTTTTTGCGGCATACAATCCATTTGTTTACAGCCATATTAAATGCCTCAATAGGTTCTTTTAATTCTGTTTTTAATTGAAGCAGTTCAAGGTGGTTTAAATGGTTTATCGGGGGCAAATTCAATACTTGGGGAATCATTAATTCTTCTAATTCTGGGGTTTCCTCTAAATGTTTACAATAAGATTCTACGGTGTCTGATTCAAAAACATTGGATAAGCCCTTTTGCGTTCTTTCTTTCAGGTATAATCTCAAGTCAGCAAAAAACTCAAAGAATATTGGGATTTCCAGCATTAGTATTTGAGGCTCTGCGGTTGTTTTTTTGGGGAAAATAAAATCAAGTATTTTCTCTGCTTCTTTAATAGGATTCATTTTTTTGTTCGAAAATCCAATGCGGCTAAATTCTTCTAATTCAGTTCCAATAGGGTAGGTTACCATCAATTGTCGCATGTTAGGATAAAGGGTGCTTCCAATAATTATTTCATAGGTGACACAGGTACTATTGTATATTTTGAGTAAATCACTTTCTATTTTCTTGATGGCTATAAACAAACTGCGATCCTTTGTAATGTCATTTGCACTATGTTGAGAGAGTCCATAATATTTCTCGATCATCCTACCTATGGGTTCATTTAATTCATTATCCGAGCCATACTTTGTGAAGGAGTAGGCTAAATTTATTTTCTGTTGGGTGGTTAGTTTGCCCTTTATCTTATCAAACTGTAGCATTAACGCAACTTCTCCCCCCACCGTTAATCTGTTAGCGAATAAGTGGGTATTAGCAAGCATAACAGACTCGGGTACCCAAATAATGTCTTTTCTCAAAAAGTTCAAATACCTTACTTCCATTCTTTTTTAGTTTATTTTTTTGTTTGCTAAAATATCATTTAGGTTGAAAATTGTTAGGGATTTTTTTGGTAGCTATTTTTCACTCAAAAATCCAAACAAGGGATGTTGATACTAATTGTGTAACTACTAATAGTTCATTTCTCACGCTTTCTTACCTACTACTCTTAACTCACCACTTACTCAAAGGGTGCATACCCTTTAATCAAAATCGATTGATTTTTTTCTCCCGATTACTTCAACTGTGGCATTTTGGTCCTGTAGTTCTCTTATCCAATTTTTGGTTGGGTCCTCGTTTACACTAATGCCAATAACTGGGATGATGGAGGGGTAGGAAGGATTGTCTTTGGTGATGTTGCGCAAGGCAGTTATTGTTTCTGATTGCAGCAAATTACGTTGCTCAAAGTAGTGCCATAGGTACGCTAAGTTGAGATGATAAAAATATATTCCAGTGTACACGAGTATCCCGGGCGTATTCTTCTCCAAAGTGTTGCAAAGTGGATGTTGCTTCATCGCTGCTTCTAGTAAACTGCTAGATTTCAGCAATGCTAAATGGGAAGAAGCGAGTGCTTCTTTCTCTTTTTCTAATTGCATACTGCATTCAATCCAGTTATTTGCGCACGCATTAAACGCATCAATCTGTGTTTTTAAATCTTTTTTTATTTGAAGGAGTTCAAGGTGGTTTAAATGGTTAATTGCGGGTACTGATATCATTTGAGGAAGCCAGCTTTCGTACAAATCGGGCATTTCATCAAACAATTGGCAATAAGATTCTACGGTTTCTGGTACAATAAATTCTGGCAAGCCTTCGGAAGTTCTATTTTTCATTTGATCTTCCTTTTGTAAAAAAGTTGTCAAATGAACACTCAAGTACAGCATTAAGATGGAGGGTTGGCCGCTAGTTTTACGTGGGAAAATAAAGTCTAGAATTTTCTCAGCTTCTTTAGTTGGATTAATTTTTTTATTAGATACTCCAATTCGGCAATATTGTTCCAATGCTGTATGCACAGGATAGGTTTCGCTCATTATTCGTAATTGAGTATACATGGTTTCGATTATTTCTGATTCATATATTTTTCGTATTGTTTCGTAGAACTTAATCATTGCGCCCTCCAGTTTTTTGGTATCGATAAAAAGTTTACGATTGGAAGAAAGATTATTTCGGCTACTATTTACAAAACCGTAGTATTTTTCGATATACCCTCCTATATCTATATCATCATACCCCGGTAATCCAGTTTTGGTATAAGAGTATATAAAATTTATTTTTTGTAGCGTGGTCAGTTTTCCGCTGAGCTTGTTAAGCTGCAAGGCAAGGGCGGGTTCACCACCCAAGGTTAAGCTATCGGCAAATAGAAATGATGTGATTAAAATAATCGACTCACTTTGCCATATAGATTTTTCGTTCCAGAAGTTCATGTACCTTATTTCCATTCGTTTTTAGTTTGCTTTTGTGATAGCTTCAATATAATTAATGAGGGATGTTATGAATAGCCATAGTTCTCTTGGATTCAAAATAAGTGATGTTGACGCAATAAAGCCAGCATTAGAAATTTAGCATTAATGCGCTTTTGTATCTACAATTTAGAAATAATCTTTGCCCTATAACAATCGCTTGATTTGGCAACTTGCATTCACCAAAAGTTAATTGTGATATTGGTGTTTATACCTAGATTAATCTAAATCGATCGATTTTTTCTTTCCCATAACCACCGACAATGGACTCGTTTTATCTACGGGAGCATCATCTCGAAGTAGTATACCAGCAACTGGAATATAAGAAGGATATCCAGGGTCATTGGCAATAATGTTGCGCATGACTGCAACTGTGGCAGGTAGTATCATGCCGAATTCTTCAAAATTGTCCATCATATCTTCTAATTGGATACAGTAAAGAAACAAACCACTGTATTCTGGGGCTATTCTTTTATCACTACCACGTATTTTGCAAAGAGGATGTTCATCAAATGCACTTTCCAGCATAGCAATGGATGCAGTTATGTCAAAATTGGTATCGGCCAATTCTTCCCTTGAAGGAACCAATTGATTTCTACATTTTATCCACTTATTCACTGTGTCATTAAATGCAATAATTGGTTGCTGTAAATCTTTTTTAGTTGGATTATTTCTAATGCAGTAAGATGGTTGATTGGCGGAAGCTGTAAAAGATTGAACCAATTTTCCATGAAGTTTGGAGTGCTGTCATATATATCCAGGTAGGTTTCCATTGTTGCAGGTTTTTCAAAATCGGGTTCTCCATTTTTAATGGATATTTCTGATTTTTCTAGGGCTTGTTTCAATAAATCCATAACCCAAAGTGGATCTACTGCGAGAATGGAATTGTTTCCACGTGGGTTTTTGGCAAATATAAAATCGAGTATTTCCTTGGCTTCTTTGGTAGGGTTATGAGCTTTGTTGGTTGCTTTTGTTCGGCTAAGAATGTCTAGCCCAGTAACAATTGGAAATACTTCATTCATTTGCCTAACGATAGGAAAAGTGGAATTAGCGGTACTTGATACATAATCTTGCACCAAACTTTC
This sequence comes from Chitinophagaceae bacterium, assembly GCA_027486835.1. GTDB lineage: Bacteria > Bacteroidota > Bacteroidia > Chitinophagales > Chitinophagaceae > Parasediminibacterium. The sequence goes on along the minus strand of JAIXOJ010000027.1, from coordinate 6,000 downwards.
AGCCGCGTTCAATAGGCTTTTTTCCAATTTTTTGAAGGCTACAAACAGCATCCGATCATTAGCAAATTTGGTTATGCCAGATTTCATATGATTCATATAATTCTCTAAAGGTTCTTTCATAATTTGAACGGACTCGTTCACACCTTCGGAAATTGATAGTGCATAAGCTATGTTTATCTTCTCTTGCGTGCTAAATTTCCCTTTTGATTTGTCTATTAACAGGGCTAATGCTGTTTCACCACCCACCACCAACTCTTCGGCTAGCAATCTCATAGTTATTAACAACTTTGCTTCAAGCGCAACTGAATGCATCCTCCTCCATGAATTAAAATATCGAATCTCCATGCTGCATTATTTTAAATTGATTAAAGTATAATAAACTAGCTTTCAAAAAATGAAAAATAAGTGCTACACAAATAACTGGCAAATTTTCCTCCCCGACAATTTCGAGAAGGGGGGGATAAAAGAATAAGTTCCTTTAAAGAATGGGTTGTTCACCATAATATTATATAACGATAATACTGACGCATTATTTGCTGCATGTAAAAATGATTTACTTGAATTATTCTACCTACTACCTAGCAAAAAAAATTACAAATCATCCAAATCGATTGATTTTTTTCTGGATATTATATCGGCTGTGGTTTTCTGGTCTTTTGTATCACCACCATCTGACTTTTCGTCAAAAACAGTCATGCCCATTACAGGTACTATCCTAGGATACGTTGCGTTATTCGCAGTAATGGTGCGTAGTGCCTCAAGCGTGTCAGGGTGTAGAACTTTAGATTTTTCAAAATATTCCCAAAGTTTTTCCATTTTTATTGAAAAAATAATTGTATCGGAGTACACACGCAATTTGGTTTTTTCTTTTTCTAAAGTGGTATAAAATGGATGTTTTTTCAAAAGATTGTCTAGAACGAGTCTGGAATTGTACACCTCAATATGTGTAGCGGCTAGTTCATCTCTTTGTTGTACAGGTTTGTTACGGCAGGCTATCCATCTGTTAACACACTCGTTTAAATCTGCTATTGGTTGTTGTAATTCTTTTTTTACTTGAAGCAGTTCTAAAGGGGTTAGAATGTTAGTTAGTGGATCCTCTATTATAGTAAAAACCCATGCTTCTGTAAAATCAGGTGTTTCATCATAGGCTTTATAATACGAATCGAAGTCGCTCGGTAAAGTAATTTTTGGAAGGCCCAGCTCCTCATTTTTTTTTAGGATTTTACTATATTCTCGCATGTGAGCTACAAATGCCATAGCCGGAAGCAGTAGGATAGTAGGTTGCCCTATATTGTTTCGTGGAAATATAAAATCAAGAATTTTTTCCGCTTCCTTGATTGGATTGGATTGTTTGCGGGATGCGCCAAAGCGGCTTAATGTTTCCAGTTCTAATTTTATCGTGTCAGTTTCTTTTAATTTCCTAAGGGTAGAAAACTCAGAATTTTTTATAATTTTTTCGTATTCTTTTGATAGGGTATCGAAAACACCTAAAAGGATTTTTTCTAATTTTTTAAATTCAATAAACTGCTTAGGATTCTTTGCAACCTTGGATATGCCAGATTTTACAATGTCATTATAAAAATCAACACCCGAAATCAATTCTTCGATCGTATCATCTTGAATTCTTTCTTGTTGAGCGTATGCGTACAAAAAATTCATTTTTTGTGCCGTGCTTAATTTGTCTTTTATCTGATTGAAGTATAATGCCAAAGCAGGTTCGCCCCCTACAGTTAGGGTATCTGCAAATAATTCTGCTATAAGCATCATATTAGAATCCACATGAAATTTTAAGGGATTTGACCATGAACTAAAATACCTAATTTCCATACCTACCTTATTGAAATCTAAAAAGATGAAAAAATATTGTGTTTAATAAAAATTGGAAAATAAGGGCTAAACAAGAAATACGCAAATTTCCTTCGGCGATGAGCAATACAAGGGGGAGGGGGCTAAAGGCAGGATTTTCCTAAAAGAATGGTTTGTTTACCGTTTTATCTTGTACCTATAGGATGTTTGTAATACTTGTTTGGTAGGCAAACCTAATTTTCCTCCGCTTTTTTTCTATAACCAAGTACCCACTGCTTACTCATCTTCCAAATCAATTGATTTTTTCTTGACCAATATTTCGGTTTTATTTATTGGGTTTTTTGTGTTTTTTGAAATTGACTTATCATCCTTTATAAGGACGCCAATTACTGGGATATTAGAAGGGTAAGCTGCATTATTGGTTGTATAAGTACGGAGCGCCTTAACTGTATCTGGACGTACAATTTTGTTTTCTTCAAAATAAGTCCAAATTTTTTCCATTTCAATAGTAAATAGACCTATTTCTGAATACACACGCAGGTCTGTAGATCCTCTTTCTAAACTTTTACAAAGCGGGTGTTCACTCAACTGTGTATTGAATGAAATACACGATTTTACTAACGCTACATGAGTAGCAGCTAGTTCGTCTTTCTCTTTTTCTAATTTGCTACGACATTCAATCCATTTGTTTAACGACTCGTTATATTGCGCAAGGGGTTCTTGAAAATCTTGTTTTAACCGCAAGAGTTCTAAATGGGTCAAATGATGGATGGGGGGTAAATCAATTATTCGGATGACCCAAAATTCAAAAAAATCTTCTGTTTCATCATACCATTTACAATACGATTCGATGTCTTCTGGCATTATTATTTGAGGTTGACCCAGATCTTCCTGCTGTTTTAAGAATTCTCCATAGTCTATGATATAATCCAAAAACACATCGAACTGTAACATTACAATGCTTGATGGTCTTTTAGTGTTACGTGGAAACATAAACTCAAGAATGCTTTCTGCTTCTTTCGTTGGATTAGCTTTTTTGTTTGCGACACCAATGCGACACAATCCTTCTAAAAGTATTTGGTCAGGATGGTTTTTTTTCAGTTCCCGAAGCTTAACAAAAGAGGTTTCTAATATTAATTCTTCATAATTATAAGCTAGATCTTCAAAATAATCCAAGAGGATAAGTTCTGTTCTTTTAAATTCTATAAATCGTTTTTTATCCCTAGAAAGATTGGATAGTCCTAATTTCAACGCTGCATAATACTTGTTGAGTAAGGTCTGCAATCGCCTTTTTAAATCTTCCTCTAGTTTTTCCTTTTGTGAAAAAGCGTGAACAAAATTTACTTTTTGAATCGGACTAAGTTTATCCTTTTTTTTATCAAAAAGCAATGCCAAAGCGGGTTCGCCACCTATTGTTAAAGAATCTGCAAATAGTTCAACAGCAAACATCATATTGGACTCTGTACGAAATCCGATTTCATGGGACCATGAATTAAAATACCTAACTTCCATACATGCCTTGTTATAATCTACTTAAATGATATAAAGTTGCCTCCAAAAAAATGAAAAAAAATGCGAAACAAATAACAGGCTTATTTCCCTCGCAGACTAGTGTAACCATAGATGGGGATAAAAGCGGAAGCCCTCCATTTTTAGTATTTTTTGTATCTATCAATAGGTCTGTCGGTCTATTTTCGAAAGACGTACCTATAGGATGCTGACATATTTAGTGCTGCATGTAATAGTTAATTTCTTAAGCTCTTATACTTTCTACATGGCATTAACCACTTACTCATCTTCCCAATCAATTGATTTTTTCTTAACCATTAAATCGGCTGTTGGTATTTGGTTGGGCATATGTTCCGAATTCGCCTTATCGTCCCTTATACAGATACCAATTGCTGGTACTCTTGGAGGAAAGGCTGGATTATTAGTAGCGAGCGTACGGAGTGCCTGCACTGTATCTGGATGAACAATTTTATATTGTTCAAAATAAGTCCAAATACTTTCCAATTTTATGGCAAGAAAAAATATGTCCGTGTAGATGCGTAGTTTGTTCTGGCCTCTATCTAAACTATTACAAAGCGGGTGTTCCCTTAACTTCTTTTGAATGGCCTTAGACGACTTTATTAACTCCACATGGGTAGCTACGAGTTCTTCTTTCTCGTTTACTGATTTGTTACGACACTCAATCCACCTGTTGGCACAATCGTTAAATAAGGCAGTTGATACTTGTAAATCTTGTTTTAGCTGAATTAGTTCTAAAGGGGTCAAATGGTTAATGTGGGGAATATCCATTAATCGAATCATCCACAAATCGAACGAATTTGGCGATCCAGCATGTTCTTCACAATATATTTCCATATCCTTAAACGTTAACACGCCTTGATTACCTGATTTCTTATTTTCATGTAAGAAAATTCCCCAATCTTGCAGGTAAGCAATTAACAATTGTGGCTGTAACGCCATAATGGTGGCGGTTCCATTGCTGTTACGTGGAAACATAAACTCAAGAATGCTTTCTGCCTCTTTAAGTGCATTAGGTCGTTTGTTGGAAGCACCAATGCGACTTAATCCTTCCAACACTATTTTTTCAGGATGGTTTTTCTTCCATTTCCGTAATTCAGTAAACACGCTATCTGTCAATGATTCTTCATACGTACAAGCTATATCATTGAAAAAAATTAAAATAAGGCGTTCTGTTTTTTTAAATTCTATAAATCGCTTGTTATTCTTAGAAAGATTGGAAAGTCCAAATTTCAACTCTTCGTAATATTCATTGAGTAACAAAAGCATTCGGCTTTGAAAATCTTTATCGAGTTTTTCATTCTGTATGAAAGAGTGAAAGAAATTTACTTTTTGCAACGAACTTAATTTATCCTTTTTTTTATCAAAGGCGAACGCCAAAGAGGTTTCGCCACCAATTATTAATGAATCTGCAATTAATTCTGCAATAAGCATCATTTGCGCCTCCATTGTAAATTGGGTGGTATGCGCCCAAGAATTAAAATACCTTATTTCCATCTATTGCTTTTTTTAGGGTGATGAAATACTACCAATTGGCAGTCAATCGCAGTAAAATAAGTGCGGTACAATTAATACGCAAAAAAATTCCTAACAAACAGTAGTTCGCAGCAGAGCACATTCATTCGAAACGGGTTGTTTAATGCAGATGTTATTAGGGGAAAATCAATTCCAACAATCAATGGGAAGGGCAAATTTTATTGGGGCTGCATAATATAGCCAGCCCATGAACTGTTAGCCTGCTTGATCCTGTTAATCTAAAAACGACACCTAATACCAAAAAGGTAAAACACTTTAAAATTTGATAACCATTTAAACCTCCATTGAATTCCTTTTCATAAATTGAAAATAAATAATAGTATCAGTGTCTCAAAAATAGGCACCTCCCTTTCTACCGTTTTCAACCATCGAAATCAATCATTCCTCTAAATAATCGCCAACATCTTCATCATTAGCATTTAACGCTCAACAATCTGCAAAAACAATTCTGCTCTCAATGCTACTTCTATGGTTTTCTTACATCAATCGATATGTAAAAACCATAAAAAGAATCTCATTTATTCCAACCAAATCATTAGATATTTCAAATGGAAGCTTAGATGTTTAAAATGGAAAGTAAGAGGACTTAAATGGAAGGTTAGTTGACTTAAAGGGAGAATTAGTTGGTTTAAACGGAGTGTTAGTTGAGTTAAACGGAGTGTTAGTTGAGTTAAACGGAGTGTTAGTTGAGTTAAATGGACTGTTAGTTGAGTTAAAAAGATTGTCAGTTGAGTTAAATGGACTGTCAGTTGAGTTAAACGGAGAGTTAGTTGAGTTAAAAGGACTTCATTCGGGCTAACTAAGCATCAATTTATGCTAACTAAGCATAAATTGCTTGCATTAGAAACTCTTTTTGTAATGATTAATGAAAAAAATAGATTGACAATCGAAACATTTAAATGCTTTAACATCAAGATTAAAACAGATTTCCTTCCTTATGCTTAAAAAATTAGCGCATTCATCTTGAAATACGAACATTTTTGCTTAGAATACTTTCCGCTTCGCAAAATTAAAAGAGGGTGTAAATTAAACTGTGTCAAGGTCAAAATTAAAGTAGACCTTTAACAGATAAATATTATGAGAGAGAAAAAAGAGACACCGTTTTCATTTGATTACGAGACAGTAAAAAAC
>JAIXOJ010000105.1 GCA_027486835.1 Chitinophagaceae bacterium | reverse complement strand
TGAAGAAAGGTTGTTGCTAATTGAGTTTAACAATGCTCGATTAGTGGCTGAAATTGCAGAAGCCGATAGGCTGTTAGCTGCTATTGCTGCCAAGAAAGCAACGCTAGCGGTTTGATAGCATCGCCAGACCTAACAACCGAACCGCCTAATCCCCGTTAAGCTGCATCAATAGTCTTAGCGGGGATTTTTTATGCTAATAAGATAGGCAATACCGAGCCAAATGTTTGACCTTCCTAGCACAAGCATTTATCTAAATCAAATCAAACGCTTTTGCAAATTGGCATAACCCAAAGTAGCTGGTAACTTCTAGTTTTTTGCGAATGTTTTTCCGATGAGATTCTACTGTGCCAAGCGCTAAAAACAATTCACTAGCAGTTTCTGCCGAACTTTTTTCTAAGGCTAAATGCTTTAACACCTCGCATTCCCGTTTACTTAGTTTAGTAAATAGATGGAAGTTCTTTCGCAAGAAATTATTTTCTTCCAGTAGCACTAATATAGTGGGTATATAGTCCTGCGCATCTTCTTCATTAAAATACCTATTAACGTATTCATCAGATGAAATACTAGTAATTTCTTCTAAATCAACACCTAAAAGTTGTAGCCCTTTTTTCTGACATCCAAGCTACTTTCCAGTCCCGCAAATCGGGTATGATCATGATGCCCGGGAAGCGACCGGCCACGGGGCGGATGCTTTCAATGGGCCTCTTGATGATTCTATCTATAGTTCGATGGGGCATGGAGTTGTTGGAAGTATAAGTGAGGGTATGTTAAGTTATGATGTAGGAAGCAAAGGAGTAATGGGCAAAGAACTTAAGAGACAGGACAATGGCAAAAAGGCCAAATATGAAATTAGTCTCAGCGTGATGCTATTGGCAAATAAGAGAAAGAGATGTTATTGAAAGGTTGATGTTGTTTGGTCGGGCAAAGATTGTGCACTCCGTTCCATAGCGGACTGTATATCGATTGGGTTTTATTTAACAGTAAAAGGTGCCATTTCATGGCTCGTAACGAAAAAATACTCGTTTCCGGGTATAGTTGGCAAAGGGCAATTAAGTGTATGTTTGCCCATTTTTTTTCGGGTTGTAGTGGGGACGATGAAAAGGATGGGGGCTGGTGCGGGGATACTGTTTTCGCGCGCTCCATTCGTTCCGCTTCCTCCATTGCTTACAACGCTATATTGATTGCCCAACTGTTCACGATTTCTTTAATTGAAGTTCGCTCAAACTTTCTAATCTACGTTTCAATATGAATTTTTTTTTCTCAAGCTGCTCAAAGTTGGCAGCCTTTTTTTCGGTCGGTTTTTTCGTTGCTGTAAGTTTGGCAAAGGGACAAGCTCCGAACATTAGTTACCCAAGCGGGAACTATAGTTTTGTGGTAGGCAGTGCCATTTCTTCGATTAGCCCGACGAATACAGGCGGTGCGGTTGGTTATGGGCTGGTTTCCACATTGGCTGGAAAAAGACGTGACCAAGATGGAACTGGCGTGAATGCTAGTTTCAATTCTCCATTTGGGGTAGCAGTTGATGGCAGTGGGAATGTGTATGTGGCGGATCGGGGTAACCATAAGATACGCAAGGTTAGTCCATCAGGGGTTGTTAGTACCTTGGCAGGTAGCGGTAGCCAAGGTTCTGTGGATGGTACAGGTATTGATGCTAGTTTCAATTTTCCAATTGGGGTAGCAGTTGATGGCAGTGGGAATGTGTATGTGTCGGATCGGGGTAACAATAAGATACGTAAGATTAGCCCATCAGGGGTTGTTAGTACCTTGGCAGGTAGCGGTTTCCAGGGTTCTGTGGATGGTACAGGTAGTGCTGCTAGTTTCAATTCTCCAACTGGAGTAGCAGTTGATGGCAGTGGGAATGTGTATGTGGCGGATCAGTATAACCATAAGATACGCAAGGTTAGCCCATTAGGGGTTGTTAGTACTGTGGCAGGTAGCGGTAGCCAGAGTTCTGTGGATGGTACAGGTATTGCTGCGAGTTTCGATGCTCCAACTGGAGTAGCAGTTGATGGCAATGGGAATGTGTATGTGGCGGATTATGGTAACCATAAGATACGCAAGGTTAGCCCATCAGGGGTTGTTAGTACCTTGGCAGGTAGCGGTAGCCTGGGTTCTGTGGATGGTACAGGTAGTGCTGCTAGTTTCAGTTATCCATTTGGGGTAGCAGTTGATGGCAGTGGGAATGTGTATGTGGCGGATCAGAGTAGTAATTTGATACGCAAGGTTAGCTCATCAGGGGTTGTTAGTACCTTGGCAGGTAGCGGTAGCCTGGGTTCTGTGGATGGCACAGGCAGTGCTGCTAGTTTCAATGATCCTATTGGAGTAGCAGTTGATGGCAATAGGAATGTGTATGTGGCGGATCGGAGTAGTAATTTGATACGCAAAATAACCTTGGGCTATACCATTAGCCCAGCTTTGCCGATTGGGTTAAGTTTTGACCCTACCACAGGTATTATCAGCGGTACGCCTACGGTGGCTACCGCTACAACTAACTATACGGTAACGGGCACCAATACGATTGGTAGTGCCACGGCAACGTTTAGCTTGGCTTCATCGGTGGCTGCCCCTACCATTACCTCGTTCACCCCCACCACAGCCCCTACTGGTGCAACCATCACCATCAAAGGCAGCAACTTCACTAGCGCAACAGCGGTAAAGTTTGGCAACACAGCAGTTACTTCTTTTGTTGTGGTAAATGATACGATTATCCTTGCTGTTGTCGGCAACGGCACAAGTGGCAGTGTTGCTGTTACTACAAGTGGTGGTACAGCTAGTCTAGCAGGGTTTACATATTTGGCAAAACCCAACATAAGCTATGCGGGTAGTCCAAAGACTTACACAATCGGTACCGCTATCAGTGCTTGGACACCCACTAATTCTGGTAGTGCCGTAACGGGCAATGGGCAATTATCGGTCACTACTTTAGCTGGTACTGGAAGTGTAGGAAGTGCAGATGGTTCCTTAGGTTCTGCTACTTTTAATGGTCCATCATCTATAGCGGTCGATGCTTATGGTAATTTATTTATTGCAGATTATTACAACCATAAAATTCGCAAAATTTCTTCTTCGGGGGGTGTTTCCACATTTGCAGGAAGTGGAAGTGCCGGCAGTGCAGACGGCATAGGCACTGGGGCAAGTTTTAATGGACCCTATGCCTTAGCAATTGATGCATTGGGCAATCTGTATGTAGCAGATGTAAATAATAATAAAATACGCAAAGTGTCTTCTACCGGCACAGTAACTACGCTTGCAGGCAATGGCAGTGCAGGTAGTGCCGATGGCACTGGCAGCGCCGCTAGTTTCAACAGCCCATATGGCGTGGCGGTAGACGCTTCTGGCAATATATATGTAGGAGATGTGGTCAATAATAAGGTTCGCAAAATCACTAGCAGTGGTGTAGTTACTACCCTTGCCGGTAGCGGCAGTGCAGGCAGTACAAACGGTATAGGGACAGCAGCCAGTTTCTATAAACCAGCAGGAGTGGCAGTGGATGCTTCAGGCAATGTATATGTTGCCGATCAATACAATAATATGATCCGTAAGATAGATGCTGGCGGAAATGTTACCACGCTGGTGGGTAGTGCAGCTGGTTTATATTATCCTATTGGCATCTCGGTAGATGCGAATGGCAATGTCTATATCGGTGATTTATACACCAACAAAATTCGAAAGGTTAGCCCTACCGGGGTGTTTTCTACCCTTGCAGGAAGCGGGAGTCAGGGCAGTTCTGATGGGACTAGCACTTCTGCCAGTTTTAAAGGACCTGCTGGCGTGACAGTAGATGTATTTGGCAATGTGTACGTGGCAGATGCCGACAATAATAAAATCCGTAAAATATCGCCTGCTTATGGCTTCACTATCAGTCCTTCTCTTCCTTCAGGTTTAAGTTTTGATAATACAACTGGCGCCATTAGTGGCACTCCTGCAGTACCCTCTCCAGCAACAACTTACACCATCACAGCTATAAATACTAATGGTATTAGCACCACATCTGTGAACATTGCTACTCTGGCTCCTTCCATTTCTTCATTTACCCCCACACAAGGAGTAGTAGGCACAACAATTACTATTACTGGTACAGGCTTTAGCAGCACCATAGCCAACAATGTTGTGTATTTCGGGGCAGTAAAAGCAACTGTTATTAGTGCAACGGCTACACAGTTAGTAGTAACGGTACCATCTGGGGCTACTTATCAACCAATTACAATTACTGTAAATGGTTTAACCGCTTATTCAACTAAACCTTTTTTAGTAACTTTTTGTACGGCTGGGTCTTCTTTCGTTAGTGGATCTTTTGCTACCAAAACTGATTTTGCTACCAATTCGAATCCACTAGAGAATACCATAGCAGACTTTAACGGCGATGGAAAACCAGATGTTGCCGTGGTTAACCAAAGTGGTAGTTTGTCCATTTTTAAAAATATTTCAACAGCAAATGGAACGGTGGCTTTTGCAACGCCCACAAGCATTTCCTTATCGTATAGGCCATTTCAGCCGTTGGCAGCCGATATTAATGGGGATGGAAAGCTGGACTTAGTCGTTATCAATGATGTATCCGTAAATGATATTTTGGTGTTTTTAAACACTAGTACATCAGGTAACATTTCATTTGCTAGCGGTTTATCATTAGGAAATGTGGCCGCGTCAGGCAGAGCCGTTGTTAGGGACTTTGATGGCGACGGCAAACCTGATATCGCCATAGGTATTTATAAAAATGCAAGTAGCGGGATTATTTCAGTGTATCGAAATACTAGTACAGAGTCAACGGTTTCCTTTGCACCAAGCATAGACTTAGCTACTACTTATATTGGTAGTATAACTGTTGGAGATTTAGATAGTGACGGCTTGGCCGATTTAGCTGCTGTTGGGTATAGCAGCAACGCTTTATATACATTTAGAAACACGAGTACAGCGGGGAATATTTCCTTTGCTACGAGGAATGATTTTGCTACTTGTGGGGGTGCAGGAGGCGTTGATATTGCTTTTGGCGATATTGACGGCGATGGAAAAGGGGACCTAACAATTGTTAATGCAAATAGTAATATTGTATGTGTGCAACGCAATGTCAGCACGGTTGGCAATATTGTATTTAGCACTGGGGTTAGCTTTTCAAGTGGTACTGGTCCAAATGGTATTAAATTGTCTGATTTAGATGGGGATGGAAAACTGGATGTAGTTACAGCTAATTATAGTGCTGGCGCCAGCACATCTATTTCAGTTTTAAAGAATAATTCTACTACAGGAAATATCACGTTTAGTACCAAGACAGATTATACCACTGGTTCCGGTGTTTACGATATTGGAATAGCAGATTTAAATGGAGATGGTTTGTCGGATATCATTTCCAATAATTATGTTTCAGGCTCTATATCTGTTTTGCAAAATAAAATGAGTATTGTGCCTTCCATAACTATTACTTCAACCGCAACCACCATTTATGCGGGTACTAGTGTAACCTTTACTTCGGTAATAAGCAATGGTGGCACTACTCCAACTTACCAATGGAAAAAGAATAGTGTATCCATCAGTGGTGCAACTGCCAGTACATATACTAGTAGTACCCTTGCAAATAACGATACCATTAGCTGCACCCTCAATAGTAATGCCAACTGTACTACCACTAGCTTGGCTACTAGTGGTGGTATTAAAATGACGGTTAATTTAATTCCGCCTACAATTGGCACGATGAGTGTACCTACTTCCACTTTTGGTAGCGGTTCATTTAATATCACACCGCCAAGTTCTAATAGTCCATGCCCAATCACTTATGTGAGTAGCAATCCATCTGTAGCTTCGGTAAGCTCAAGTGGTACGGTAAGTATTGTGGGCGCAGGTACTGCAACAATTACCGCTACACAATCTGCCTGTGGCAATTATACCTCTGGAACAACAAGCGCTCCTATAACCGTAAACCCAGCTACACCTTCAATCGGCACGATGACTGTACCTACATCCACGTATGGTGGCGGTTCATTTAATATTACCCCACCAAGTTCCAATAGCCCATGTCCTATAACCTATTCCAGCAGCAATCCTTCCGTTGCATCGGTTAGTTCTGGCGGAACTGTAACCATTATTGGGGCAGGTTCTGCTACCATTACGGCCACTCAGTCAGCTTGTGGCAACTACACATCGGGTACAACGAGTGCACCTGTAACAGTGAACCCGGCCACGCCTACTATTGGCACTTTTACTGTACCAACCACTACATATGGGTCAGGCACAACCACGGTTAGCCCACCAAGCTCAAATAGTAGCTGTCCTATTACTTATACGAGTAGCAATACTTCGGTGGCCACTGTTACATCGGCTGGTCAACTAACCATTGTAGGGGCAGGCACTACTACGATAACTGCCAGCCAAGCCGCCTGTGGCAATTATGCTGCTGCCACCAAAACAACAGTGCTAACGGTAAATCCATTGACGCCTACATTGGGCAGCTTTACGGTAGCCAACAAAACGTTTGGCAGTGCGCCCTTTACGCTTACTGCGCCAACTTCTAACAGTACAGGTGCTTTCAGCTATACCAGCAGTAACACCAACGTAGCCACGGTGAGCGGAAATACTGTAACTGTGGTAGGCATAGGCAGTACTACTATTACCGCCAACCAAGCAGCAACTACTAATTATAGTGCAGCTTCCACATCCGCTACCTTTACTGTGGTGGGTATATCGCCCACCCTGGGTAGTTTCAGCGTAACGAGTCCAGCCAATTTTGGCGATGCGTCACAAACGCTTACAGCACCAAACTCTAACAGTGCAGGTGCGTTTAGCTATAGTAGTAACAATACCAATGTTGCCCAAGTGAGCGGCAATACCCTAACCATAGTAGGCGCGGGCAATGCTGTGATTACGGCAACCCAAGCAGCCAATGGCAACTATGCCGCTGCAAGCACCACGGCCAATTTTACCGTAAATGCAGTATTGCCTACGATTACGAGTTTTACGCCTACATCAGGAACGACAGGAACAGTGGTTACCATTACGGGTACTTTCTTTAGCAGGGTAACATCGGTAACCATCGGCGGGGCAGCATGTAGCTTCAATATCATCAATGCAACAACCATTCAAGCCACGGTAGGTGCAAACCCTGTAAGTGGCGATGTTATGGTAACCATAGCCAACGATGGTTCTGGCAGTAAGGCTGGTTTCTGTGCAGTGGTTACGCCCGACTTAACCTTGTCGGTAGCATCCACAGACCTATGTTCCGGTACATCGGCGGTTAATTTTACGGCAGTGCCTTACAATGGCGGCAGCAGCCCAAGCTATCAATGGAAGAAAAACGGGGCGGTTGTAGGCAGCAATTCTGCCACTTATAAAGATGTATCGCCCACCAACGGCAGCGTAATCACTTGCACTATGACAAGCAGTTCTGCTTGTTTGACCACTAGCACGGCAACAGCCACCTACACAGAATCTATAATCACTTCCGTAACCCCAACGATTAGTATATCTGCACCAGCTACAAGTATCTGTACAGGCACAACAGTTACATTCATAGCCAATATCACCAATGGTGGAATGAGCCCAAGTTTCCAATGGAAGAAGAATGGGGCAAACGTGGGCACCAATAGTAGTTTCTATACGGATGCGAGCATTGCCAATGGCAATACCATCACTTGTGTATTAAATAGCTCTGCCACCTGCGCTACCACCACTACAGTAACAAGTAATAGTTTAAGCATGACTACTGCAACGGGTGCCATACCAGCCATCAATATTTATGCAAGCACGGTAAATGTGTGTTCGGGCAGTACGGTTACTTTCTTCTCTACGGTTTCCAGTGTGGGTTCATCGGTAAGCTATCAATGGTATAAAAACGGGGTAGCCATCACGGGAGCTACCAATGCCACTTATGCTACCAATAGCCTAGTGCCTAACGATGCAGTATATTGTGTGATGACGACCAGCAATTCCTGTACGGCATCTACCACATTTACCAGCAATGTGGTAACACCCAATATCACCAACCTACCATCTACTATGTCGCCAACAGCTTCATCGCTTGATGTCTGCAAAGGCAGTACAGTTTCCTTGACTTCGGGCTTCAATACCAATAATTTCACAGTGAGTTCTATAGCGTATAGCAAAATAGCTGTACCAACGGGAGCGGCGATAGGACCAGTAGGGGACGATGTGGTAGGTGGACCTTATAGCCTGCCGTTTACGTTTAGTTTCTTTGGTAATAGCTACACAAGCTTTTATATCAGCACCAACGGTAATGTTCAGTTTGGACCAAGTACGAGTGCTTCTTACACGCCAGGCACTTTACCGAACAGTTATGTTTTGAATTTTGCCGCGCTTTGTTGGTCTGATATAGTAGTAGGAAGTAGTTGGAACAGTGGATCGATAAAATATTTCGTAGATGGAGTAGCACCTTTCAGAAAAATGGTAATCGATTGGACTAATTGTAGCTTCTATTCTGGTTATGGTGCAGTTTCGGGACAAATTTGGTTGTTTGAATCAACTGGAGTTGTAGAAACCCATCTTACAACAGCTACAGGAAGTTCTGGTATTAAAACCATTGGGGTCAACAATTACAATGGAACAGTAGGTGCTGCCGCAGTAAACAGAAATGGCACGTCTTGGCAGACTTCCACCACAGAAGCTTGGCGTTTCACCCCAGCGGGCCTTTACAATTTTGCATGGGGACCAACTACCACTTTAAACAGCGGTTCATCGTTTACCCCGACCGCTACGCCAACAGACACAACCACTTATACTTTACAAGTAACCGATCAGGTAACGGGTTGTGTGTCAACAGGAACGGTAAAAGTGAATGTGATACCTACCCCGACAATCGTTGTTACTGCATCTACAAGTACAGCTTGTGCAGGTTCAAGCGTAACCTTCACTGCAACTGCTAGAAATACAGGCACTACCAATAGCTATCAATGGAAGAAAAACGGGTTGAACGTAGGAACAAGCAGTCTAACATATACCGATGCTACCCTTATAAGCACTGATTCGGTTTGGTGTGTACTTACTACCAATGCCACTTGCGGTACAACTGCCACTAGCAATAAAGTAGGAGTAGCCACAATAGCACTTAGTACACCAAGCGTTTCAGTATCAGCCACTAGCACCAGTATTTGTGTTGGCACAAGCGTAACCTTCACGGCTACAGCAACCAATGGAGGTACTAACCCTGCTTATCAATGGAAAAAGAACGGGACAAATGTTGGCACGAATGCAACCATCTATACAGATGCTGCTTTGGCCAATAACGATAGTGTATGGGCGGTACTAACCAGCAATATCAATTGTGCAACAACCGTAACGGCTACTAGCAGCAAAGTGAAAATGACGGTAGCCAGCAAAGCGACACCTACCGTAAGTGTTGCAGCATCTGCCAGCACCATTTGTGCCAGCACAAGTGTAACCTTTACAGCTACGCCAACCAATGGAGGAACAGCAGGTTATCAATGGAAAAAGAACAATGCCGATGTAGGCACTAACGGTGCAACCTATACCGATGCAACCTTGGCAAACAATGATAGTGTGTGGGTAGTGATGACCAGTGGGCTAAGCTGTGTAACCAGTACCACTGCTACCAGCAACAAAGTGAAAATGGTAGTGACTGCGAATGTTAGCCCTAGTGTAAACGTGGCTGCTTCTGCTACCAACATTTGTTCGGGCATTACTGTAAACTTTACTGCCACCCCAACCAACGGCGGCACAACCCCAAGTTATCAATGGAAGAAGAATGGTTTATCAGTTGGCACAAATAGTAGTACCTATAGCGACGCAGCTTTGGCCAATAATGATAGCGTTTGGGTTGTGATGACCAGCAATGCAACTTGTGTAACCAGTAATTCGGCTACAAGTGGTAAAACGAAAATGGTTGTTACACCGAATGTTGCCCCAGCAGTAACAGTCGCTGCAACGAACAGCACCATCTGCGCAGGCACCAGCGTCACCTTAACCGCAACCCCAACGAACGGCGGCACCCCGACCTACCAATGGAAGAAAAACAATGTGAACGTAGGAACGAACAGTGCAACTTATACGGATGCAGGTTTAGCAAATAATGATAGTGTGTGGGTAGTAATTACCAGCAATGTAACTTGCGTAACCACCCCATCAGCAACCAGCAGCAAAGTGAAAATGACCGTAACCGCCAATGTGGCCCCTTCCGTCTCCATCGTTGCAAGTGCCACTACGATTTGCGTAGGAAGTAGCATCACATTTACGGCTACTCCTACCAATGGAGGAACGGCCCCGACCTATCAATGGAAAAAGAACGGTGCGAACATCAGCGGTGCTACTTCGGCCACTTATACTGGAGCAGGCTTCGCCACCGGTGATGCAATCACTTGTACACTCACTGCCAACAATACCTGTCAAACCGTTGCTAGCGTAACAAGCAATCCGATTACTATTACCATAAACACAACGAGTGTAAATACCTGGACAGGTAATACAAATACGGTGTGGTCAACTGCCAGCAACTGGTGTACAGGAATAGTTCCTTCTAATGGTTCAAACATCACGATACCTGTTGTGCTTAGTAATAATTACCCTGTTTTGTCAAGTAATATCTCTATTGCCAACCTTGCCATCAGCAGAGGTGCAGCGCTTGGATTAAACGGCAATACCCTTACCCTTACTGGAACAACAACAGATAGTGGCTACATCAAAGGTTCATCAAGTTCAAGTATCATTGTTAATAGCACCAGCACACCTACACTTTATTTCAACCCAGTAGTCAACGATTCTTTATTGAATTCGCTCACCGTTCATGGAACAGGCGGTGTTAAATTGGGCAATGGATTAGGAATAACCAATCTGTTACAACTGAATGCAGGCAACCTAAACCTAAATGGTAAAAGTTTGACTTTAAAATCAACTTCAATCACCAACAAAGCCTTAGTGGGAGTAGTAGCAACTGGAGTATCTATTACTGGAAATATTACTGTTGAACGTTACATACCCAAAGGCTATAAAGCTTATCGTCAATTAAGTGCAGGCGGCGTATATAACACAGGTAGTATCTTCAATAACTGGCAGGAAACAGGTAGGAGTACGCTAGGTTATGGCGGCTATGTAACCGGAAGCGCGAATGCAAACGCAGGTGTTAATGGTACTACAGGTTTAGATAATACGACAAACGGAGCTACAGGGCTGTATGTCTATTCAAATACATCCGCTACTTGGTCTGGTATTTCAAACACGAAAACCACTTTGTTGAATCCTTACTCAGGATATCATTTAGCCATATTTGGAGATAGAACGGGTAATCTATACTTAAATGGTTTTGATACTATTCGTTCAATGACAAGTGCCACCACATTGCGCACAACAGGTCAATTGGTAACAGGGACAGTTACCTATGGCACAGCGGGTGTAACTGGTAATTATAACTCAACCGCCAATCAGTTAGCTACTGCTGCAAGTGCAGCCAGTTTCGTAGCCAATCCGTATGCTGCTATTATAGATTGGGATGCATTGGCAAAAACCGGTTTAACCACAAGTTATAGTTATTTCGACCCGACTTATTTAGATGCATCAGGGTACCAAGTCTATGTAGTGTATAACAGCACTACAGGAACCAACAGTAGCCCTACTTTCTCCAAAGTCAACCGCTACATCCAACCAGGCCAAGCCTTCTGGGTGCAGAACACCAGCACAGCAGGTACAAGGCAGTTGACCATCACCGAAAGCAATAAAGTAACCGATGCCACCAAGTTAACAGCGATTTTCAGTAACGAAAAACCATTAAACAGATTGGCCATCAGCCTATGGAAGTACGTGTCGGGCGTGGGCAATGCCAACATTGATGGTGCGGTAGCAGTATTTGATAATCGCTTTTCGAAACAATATGGTGATGAAGATTCTAGAAAGATGCAGAATCCTAAGGAAAACCTCGCTATTGTGGAAGCTGAAAATGACTTAGCCATTGACGGTCTTGCGCTCCCCAAAGAGAATGAGGAGATTCATCTAAAACTGTCTCAACTAGCTCCCAATACCACCTACCGTTTACGTGTAGATGCTGACATGTTTAAGGCTGTGGGTTTACAGGCTTATTTGCAGGATGCTTATTTTAATAAACAAACGGCTATAAGGAGTGAAGCCACTGTGTATGAGTTTACATCAACGGGGGTAGCTACAGAAATGAGCCAACGCTTTAGCATTGTTTTCGGTAAGAAACCAACCGCAACACCTATTACCCAAGCCACTACAGAAGGGCAAATCACCCTCTTTCCTAACCCGACAAATGGTAAAGCAACCTCAGTCAGGCTTACAGAAATGGCGAAGGGCAGCTATACCATAGCTGTTTATAATACCCTTGGACAGCAAATGATGGTAAAAACCATTTGGCACAATGGCGGTACATTCAGTTATCCCCTTACGTTGGCGATGCAAAAAGGGATGGCCAATGTGAAAGTGATGGATGCAACAGGAAAACAGTGGTTGCAAACCCAAATATTGGTAGATTAATTTAAGTACTTCAACCTGTCAGGTCTCAAATACTTGACAGGTTTTTTTAACAAATAAAATGATGATAGAATGAAGAGTATTTTGATAAAATGTATTGTTGCAATAGTGATTCTAATGGTCTCTTACAATCTGAATGCGCAATTTGGTGGGGGAGGAGGTACCCCCGGCAGTGGTGGTTCTGGTGGTGGTTTTCCTACCACGGGTGGTGGCCCGGTAGTACCTTTTGATGGAGGTATGTGCTTGCTTTTAGCTGCAAGTGGAGTGAGTTATGCCGCTAAAAAATTGGGTACACTAAAGCGTTCTATTTGATATATCGCATTTAAGAAACAATATTGCTGCCTTAGAAGCAAAAATGTTTTTTGATTATTCGGATAGCTTTCGAATAGTGTTTTCGTTTCTGCTATTCTAGAATCTTTCAAACTTCAAAGGTGAACAAGAAAGGCCTAGTTGTTATTGGTTGCGATTGTTTTGATGCTAATAGTTTTTAAAAATGATGCAAGATTTCTATGAAGTAAAAGTTGGGGATACAAGTTAAACACAGAGGTGATTTCATTAAAGCTAAACGGTTAGAATAAATCCAACCATCGACTAAAAATGTATCTGTCCCCCCCACAATTCCAATAGTAGTCTGTAGGCTTTTGCCTAAATGAAATACTCACATAAGTAATAAAATATAGAGGTAGATAATGCCCAAAAACCCCTAACAGTAAAGCATTCCAGTATATCAATCGAGTTACCACTTCCTTCCGAGTATGGTAGGGATGAGGTCTAATAACTTAGCAATAGCCTCTAATCAATATTGCATTCTGAATGCATCATACGAGCAATAGTGTTGCAATTTTACTGAAAATATACAATTTGCAACAAAATTGTAGCAAATTATTTGTAGCAATATAAAATGCCACAAATGGTTTTGCCACAATATACCTT
>JAIXOJ010000177.1 GCA_027486835.1 Chitinophagaceae bacterium | reverse complement strand
TGGTCAGAATCAAACTCTGTGATGAGTTCAAACTCAATAACACAAATGATCTTAGCTGCGAGAGTCGTGACGCAAGTTATATAACTAAGAAACATTGGCTCCCAATCTCTCACTCTGTGCCTTCTTTGTGCAACTCGGTGAAATTTTTATTACACAGAAAGGAGGAATAAATGCCCGCTATGATTTTTACTGGCAACACTTATGCGAATTACCACCCCGGCGTTCCGTCACCCCTCGAAAGGGGAATTGTCCACCGAGTATTTAGAAATAGTCTTTCCTGCACCGAAGTTTTATAGACATACCACCAAGTTTACAAACTCCGTGAACCTCCGTGCTTCTTCTGTGCAACTCCGTGAAATTTTTATTACAATCAGATTCATTTTAAAAACCAAACACAACATGTTCCCGACCTTGGTTTTCAAATTAATCAACTATGAATTTTAAACGGTTGGTTGCTTAAAACTGCGGAAATTTTTATCCCGAATGAACGGTTAACCAACCCATTCCCTTACTTTTAAGCCTTTTAGAAATGGGGGTATGGACATACCCAAAAGTGTTTTAATTCATCAAATTCATGATCGCTACCCAGCCAACTTCTTTTTTGCATAGCTATTTGAGTAACGACGAGGCGTACAATGAACTGCTGGGAAATGATGGTACACTTAGGGCGCATTGGCAAACATTTTTTCACTCTTTTGGCAAGCTGGGGCTGGAAGAAATTCAAGAGCGCAAACAACTGGTTTTTCGCTTTTTAAAGGAAAACGGGGTTACTTACAATATATATGGCGACCCCAAAGGACTGAACCGTCCTTGGCGGTTGGACACCATTCCATTTCTGGTGCACAAGCAGGAATGGAACAATATAGAAGCGGGTTTGGTGCAACGTGCCGAACTGTTTAATTTGATTTTAAAGGACATGTATGGCTCGCAGCAATTGATTAAAAAAGGATTGCTGCCTATAGAACTGGTGTATAACCATGCTGGTTTTTTACGCCAATGTGCAGGGTTGTTTGCCAGTGGCAAATCGTTTACGGGCAACCAACCGCTGGTGTTGTATTCTGCTGATATTGCCCGCAGCCCCGATGGTAAAATTTGGGTGCTAAACGACAGAACGCAAGCGCCTTCTGGCTCTGGTTACGCGCTGGAAAACAGGATGGCCATGGCTAGGGTTTTCCCCGAACTGTTTGATGGATTGGCGGTGAAGCAATTGAATCCTTACTTTGATGATTTGAGGGCGGCACTTACGGCCATTGCCCCCAATGCGGCTGGACAACCACGGGTGGTGATACTAACCCCAGGCCCTAGAAACGAAACTTATTTTGAACACTCTTACCTATCGTCCTATCTTGGTTACACCTTGGTGCAGGGGGACGATTTGATGGTAAAAGACAATATTGTATGGCTGAAAACCATTGGCGGGTTAGAAAAAGTAGATGTGATCCTCCGCCGTGTGGATGATGTGTATTGCGACCCATTGGAATTGAAAGAAGATTCGCAGTTGGGTGTTGCGGGCTTGCTGCAATCGGTAAGAACGGGTAATGTGAGCGTTGCAAACCCCTTGGGCAGCGGCATTTTGGAGAATCCAGGATTGATGCCCTTTTTGCCAGCTATAGCACAGTATTATTTTAATAAACCCTTGTTGCTGCCCAATATTGCTTCTTGGTGGTGTGGACAGCAGAAGGAATTAAAGTACGTGTTGGAGCATATTCCTGAACTTATCATCAAAAGAATTTATAGGGATGCACATGTTAATGCCAGTATCGACGGCAGTCATTTGTCCCAAGCTAAAATTCAGGAACTAAAAAACCAAATAAAAACCCACCCCTACCTGTTTGTGGGTCAGGAAAAAGTATCTTTTTCGTCAGTACCCTCTTTTTCGGAGCAGCAATTGGAGTCGCGCCATGCGTTATTTAGGAGTTTTTTGGTGGCTAAAAACGGTAGTTATGTAGCGATGAAAGGGGGACTTACCCGAACGGCAAGTGATACGAGTAATATGATTATCTCTAATCAGTTGGGGGGACTAAGTAAAGACACTTGGATTATTAATCCATCATCGGATACCGTGGAAAAAATCCAGCCTGGATTTACCACCAAAATCCAAATGCAATCGAATGGATGGCAGCAGCAAAGTCAATTATCAACCCCTGCATTTCCATCTTATAAAAACGTACTACCTAGCCACACGGCAGAAAATCTTTTTTGGGTGGGGCGATACGCAGAACGACTTTTGGGTAATGCCCGATTTTTGAGAACCGTGATGCAGGTGATTAATGAAGGGAATAAACTGCAGTTTGATGCGGACCGCCAAACGGAGCAAAACCTATTGATGGCATTAACCCATTACACATTCACCTATCCTGGCTTTATTGGTGAGGTGGGCAAACCAAAACTGGACAACCCATGGAAAGAATTGTCTGCCATGATGTTTGACACCCAAAAAGTGGGCGGTCTAAGTTTTAATTTTTCGCTTTTCATGAGGGCTGTAAATGCGGTACGAGACCATTGGAGTACCGATACTTGGCGGGTGATGCGGAGTTTGGAAGAACATTGGGTGGAGGCTGGAGCATCCCACCAAACGCATTATAAAATGATGGCGTTATTGGATAACCTCATTACTTCTATGGTTGCCTTTATTGGCCTAAATCGAGAAAGTATTTCTAGGGAACAAGGCTGGACGATACTAGATACTGGCAGAAAAATTGAACAAGGCATGTTGCTGGTGAACATGCTACGGGCCACTTTAGTCAATAAATATTCGGATCAGATAGACTATAACCTGCAAGAAGCCGTGCTAAAAAGCAACGAATCGTTGGTTAACTATCGGTATAAGTATAAGGTGCATTTGCAACTGCCATTGGTTATTGATCTGATGTTATTGGATGCCAATAATCCCCGTTCGTTGATGTATCAAGCCGTGCGAATGAAACGCTATATGGAAAGCTTACCCAATCCAAACAGCGATATTACTTTCCATACCCCAGAGCATTTGTCCATTGCAGAATCCATTATCAGTCAATTGTATGCAGCGGATAAAACTTTGTTGTCCAAGCCCGATGCTAACAATGTAACCTACCCCGCCCTTGACCATTTATTATCGGATTTGTACGATCAGCTCTGTAAGCTGCCACATGCCATTTCTAAAATTTACTTTAAGCATACGCAACAGCAACGACAATTGTTTGCTGCCGAAAATGAAGCTTAATCCTTAGCCCCTCCTCTCCTTTTTACTTCGCCTTATATTTATATATGCTGTACCAAATAGAACACAAAACGGCTTACAAATACCATGAACCCATTAGCTTATGCCACAACTTAGCCCGATTGATTCCCCGCAATACTTCGGGACAAAAATGTGTTAAGTCGAGTGTGGTGATTAATCCAATACCCGATGTGGTACACGATTTTGAAGATTTCTTCGGCAATAAAGTGGTTTATTTTGCCATCCAACGCGAACACAAGGAATTGACGGTAACCGTTACTTCCATCATTCAACAACTTGTTACTGATAGCCTAAATTCCCTCTTAGCCCACAGTGCCAATATTGCCTGGGAGGAAGCTAGAATGCAGTTGTACCAACCCATTTTGGCCTATATAGATGCCAGGCAATATGTACCCGAAACAACTATTACGAGTTATGATGCGGCAGTAACCAGTTATGCATTGGCTTCTTTTACCAACAACAGACCTGTTGTAGAAGCCCTGCACCATCTTACCACTCGCATTTTTACCGACTTTCAGTTTAAGCCTGGATTTACCACCATCGCCACACCTGTATCCGAATTAATGACACAGAAGAAAGGCGTTTGTCAAGATTTTGCACATGTTGCAATAGCCTGTGTAAGGTCAATTGGTTTACCTGCTAGATATGTGAGTGGCTATATAGAAACATTACCCCCAACTGGTGTTGAAAAATTGGTGGGTGTAGATGCTTCCCACGCTTGGTTCTCGGTATTTGTGCCAAATATAGGTTGGATAGATTTTGACCCCACCAATAATGTAATGCCCTCCAATCAACACGTGACAATAGGTTGGGGACGGGATTATTTTGACATTACCCCACTTAAAGGCGTGATTCTAAGTAGTGGGCCACATAGGCTTTCGGTTTCGGTGGATATGAAAAGGATATAATTAGTGGTTAGTGGTTAGTTATTAGTGGTTAGTTATTAGTGGTTAGTTATTAGTGGTTAGGTGTTAGTGGTTAGTGGTTAGTTTTTGGGGATTAGTGGTTAGTTATTTGTTATTAGTTGTTAGGTGTTGAGGGGGAACGATTATTAAACTCAGAACTCCTGACCTTTCGCAGTTTAGGAAGCGGTAGTTTTAAAGATTAATTTCAAATCAGTACCAGGGAATATGGTTTCTGTTTTTGTGAGAAGTTCTGCAAGCTGTTCTGCAACG
>JAIXOJ010000090.1 GCA_027486835.1 Chitinophagaceae bacterium | reverse complement strand
ATACAAAAGCACCCCAGTGAAGAAAAGAAAATTTGTAGTCCCCCCAAACAAACCCCGAAACTCGCAAACACATGACTGGCATAGATTTACAGTTACTTAGCTGCAATGTGGGTTAAGGAGTCCCGGGGAAACAGCTTTCGAATTGTTTAGAAAAAACCATTTGCAAATCGAGATTGGCTATTACATTTTCCTTATTTCCTCATTGCTTTATATGCCTTTGAGCTTCGCAATTGGTAAATTATTGGAATCCTCTACTGTAAATCGTGTTTGGATATCGGCATTAACAGGGTTGGGAACAGCGACCACAATCTTTCAAAGCATTGGGTTTATTCGCTGGATATTTACAATGCCCTTCCTTACTGAAACTTATTTTAATCATCCTGAAAACAAACAACCCATTCTACTTCTTTATGAAATGCTTAATCGCTATGAAGGAATGAGTGTTGGAGAACATTTGGGGTTTCTCGCTATGGGTTCTTGGACAATTGTTGTTGGTGTTCTGCTTTATCGTAAACAAAAACTGAAAAAATGGTTAGGCATATTTGGTTGTTTAATCGGGGTAGTATTGTTGTTGAGCGTAGGCGAACATTTTGGTGGACAAAGTGCGGCATTTTTTGGAATGCTTAATTTCCTTGCTAATACTTTATGGACTGTTTGGATACTGGCGTTGGCTATTGTTTTATGGTTGTCAAAATGCGCATTTGAGGATATAGGAAAGGATGGAGAAATACTACTTCGGTAAAATGATTGTGTAAGAAGGAAATAGTATTTCGGAAAATTGATTCATTTAGGTTTAAACAGAATTTTTCACGTTATCATATCAACCCAAAAAAGGGGTGGATAAAAGTTTTTCGTTTTGCCCCTCGCCTTTCGGAGAGGGGTTGGGGTGAGGTTTAACTAACAACTGCGAAAAACTTTTATGCACCCAAAAAAGTACTGTAGGTATTGGACTACAGCACTTTTTTAAAACCAAGTATCCTATTGAGCGAAGGGTTATTAAATCGCTAAACAACCCCGCATTTTTTCTAGCTTAAGAATAGTCCATGTTCTTTTTGATAATACAAATTGAATATACAAGTTTTGGGATTGGCAAACAGGCAATTGTAAAGAACAGCTTAAAAAATGGGGTTCTTGGCTTTCTTCTTTTCTGCATTTTCAAAGAATACTTGCTTAATGATAACCAAAGAATACTAAGGCTATAACCCGCTTCTACCCCTTTCAATCCTTCCAAAGAAGAGGAGTAACTACCAAGCTAACAATTCCTATAAGCCAAACCTGGGTGGGTCTTTTGGGACACTTACCTGAACTTAATTTGTCATGGAATTGAATACTATTATTTACACATTATCTTAAAAACAAGCTACTAAAAAGCGGAGTTTGCCACTAAAGACCTGGGGTATAATGGGCGTTATTTTGAAACAGAAAATATTTTTTTACCCAGTCGCAACAATAAATTGGCCATTGGTAAGAAATACTTTTAAATTAGCCACTGTATTACTAGTCCTTTTTTTAGATATGAATACCCATGAATAGTGTACATGGCTCCGCCTTAATCAATGTATTGTTTTCGGATTTTTATGCGCTAGTAGCATTTTCATCCAGACTAAAGGATGTATGTGTGCTGCCAACCAATTTCTTTGTAGCGTTTATCAATTCCCCCATTTTATTTTTAAAGGGCATTTTATGCAAGTGAAAAAAATCCTCATTTTATTGCTATTGCTAACTGTTAGGTTAGCTTCACAGGCTCAAGCACCTATCCCTTGTTTCACTTTAGGACAAACGCCTAGCACTTCTTTTCCAGTATGTGGTAGCAGCGTGTTTTTGCAAAACAATGTTCCTAGCTGTGGAGGAAACTATATCCCTGTGCCGGGATGCTCAGATCCAGTTTATACCGACATAAATCCATTTTGGTACAAGTTCACTTGTTTTCAAACGGGTACTTTGGGTTTTTTGATAAAACCCATAAACCCAGATGACGATTACGACTGGCAAATTTTTGACATCACCAACCGTGACCCTCAAGAAATTTACGCTAACGATTCTTTGTTTGTAGCAGGAAACTGGTCTGGCAGAACTGGTAATATGGTAGGTGGCAACATGGGTGTAACAGGGGCTGCGGATACAGGATCGCTCAACATAAATTGTCAAGGATTCGCCACCTCCAATATCAACGCAATGCCCACTTTGTACAAGGGACACGAATACATCTTATTAGTTAGCAACTTCTCAAACACTCAGGTAGGCTACCAACTATCTTTTGGAGGCGGCACATCTGTTATTACAGACACCGTATCCTCCAAAATAGTGGGATTAAAAGTGAATTGTTCTGGAGATATTATTGGGGTGAAATTGAGCAAGAAAATGTTGTGTAGTTCGTTAGCGAATGACGGTAGCGATTTTACCATTACTACTAGCCCAGCCATCAGTTTTGTGGAAGGTGCTGGTTGCTCATCGGGATTTGATATGGACTCTGTTACGATTCATCTGGTGAATCCATTGCCGGTAGGGAATTATCAATTAATGGTAAAAAACGGTGGGGATGGCAATACCATATTGGATTTATGTAGCAATGGAATTCCCTCGGGAGATGCGCTGCCTTTCCAAATTGTGCCCACCCAGCCCACCCTGCTAGACAGTGTAGCACCTGTTCCTTGTTCGCCCAACCAAATTGCTTTGGTGTTTCCCACGGGTATTGAATGCAGCTCTATAGATCCAGGCGGAACTGATTTCTCCATCACTGGACCAAGCACCGTGACTATTTCTAGCGTTACTACCATCTGCAATGTGGATGATATTACCAATGTAATTTACCTAAACCTTAGCCAGCCCATTAATGTGGATGGCATTTATACCATCAACCTGAAGACTGGGGTTGATTTAACGACAATTATCAATGAATGCAGCGTGCCTACACCACCGGGTTCGGCTACGCAGTTTAGTGTGCTGAACAAGGTAAACCCTGCCTTTAATTACCAAACCTTTATTGGGTGCAAATCCGATACAATTCGTGCTGATTACATGGGCTACGGCATTGGAAGAAACAATACCAATAGTTGGCAATGGTATTTGGATGACAGCCTTGTGGGCAGCAATAGTTCCCAAGCTTTAATATTCAATTCATTCATCACTAGAAACATTAAAATAGTGGTTTCTAATGGCGTCTGTACCGATTCGATTACGCAACAATTTATTCCGATTGACCATTCCATTAAGGCTGGCTATATTTTTCCAGATACCATTTGCCCAACTACAAAAGTCAAGTTTGTAGATACGAGCAAGGGCGTAATTGTAAATTGGGAATGGGATTTTGGCAATGGCAACGTTGAGTATCGACAATTCCCCAGTTTGCAATCTTACCCCAGTAGTGCAAACTTCCAAACCTACCAAACCCGCCTAGTAGTTACCAATCAGGTGGGTTGTGTGGATACCACCGCTTACTTTCCCATTGTGATAAAAGACAATGCGCCAAGTAAGGTATTGGAATTAGATACCATTGCTTGTGCAGCTACTACCCTATTAGTAAAATTCGCAGCCCCAGTTAGCTGTGCCTCTATTGCCCAAGATGGGAGTAACTTTTCCATTATAGGGCAGGCAAAAATTGGGGTAGTTGCGGCTCGAGGCATTTGTAATAATGGATTAACCACAGCTATTACCCTGTACTTGGCTAGCCCCATAAAACAAAATGGTAGCTATCGGTTATTACTTCAATTGTCTAAAACGAATGACAGCATTATAAACCAATGTGGCATTAGAACATTAGACACCGCCATTGCATTTTCCATATCCAAAAATGTGTTTGCAAAGATGGATACCAGCATTGGAATTGGTTGTTCCGCCGACACCTTAAGGGTAAAACACGATGGTAACAACAATGTGAAGGATTGGACATGGACGTTGAGCAATGGCAGTATTGCCTATACGCAAAATGCCAGTTTTGTTTATAGTGATTTTACCCCGAAAGTGCTTCAGCTTATTGTAACCAACAATATATGCGCCGACACTGCAAGGATCGCTATCATTCCCGTAAATCATGAGGTGGAAGCCGGGTTTATTGGCTCAGATTCTATCTGTTCTAATTCAGGTGCCACCTTTAAGGATACCAGCAAGGGCATCATCAAAACAAGGGAATGGTCGTTTGGTAATGGGAATACCAGTACACAACAAATACCTCCTGTTCAAAACTATCCTGGTGCTAATGTATTGCAAGTGTTTCCTGTGCAATTGGTTGTTACAAATCAGTTAGGTTGTGTTGATTCCATTACCAAACCTTTATTTATTCGCTCCAATGCAGCCAGCTTGCCCGATACTGTTTTTGTAGCCGATTGCGCCCCTACCTCTTTGCAAGTTCACTTTACCAAGCCTATTATTTGTAGCACCATCGATGCAGGTGGTAGTAATTTTAGTATTACAGATCCATCTGGCAGGCCCGTGGGTGTGGTAAGCGCCTCGGCACTATGCAGCAATGGCTTGAGTAGCTTTTTAAATATTGCTTTAGTCTCGCCACTTAAAACCAATGGGGTTTACCGTATTGGCATCCATTCCTCTAAAACTGGTGTCCAAATGTTGGGCGAGTGTAATACCCCTACACCCAATTCGAGTATTGGTTTTATAATCAAGAATAATGTGCAAGCTCGGATTGATACCATCACAAAGATTGGCTGTTTGCAAGACACACTAATAGTTAAGCACGATGGCAATAACAATGCGAATGACTGGTATTGGGAATTAGATACTATTGGCATAAGGATGCTACAAAAAGACACTTTTATCTATAACAATTTCCAACCCAAAAAACTGTTTTTAATGGTATCGAATGGCATTTGTTTGGATACCAACCAAATCACCATTCTTTCCCCCAACCACACCGTACAGGCAGCTATAAGCACCACTAACGACACGATTTGTCCAAACACTAGGTTGCCATTTATCAACAACAGTTTGGGCAACCTAATCAGTTATCAATGGAATTTTGGTAATGGGGTAAAAAGCGGGTTGGTACTTCCACAGCCTCAGGCTTATCCAGCATTGGATAGTGTGAAAAAGTACTTTATTCAATTGATTGTCAAAAACACCTTAGGCTGTTACGATACCAGTAAACCGTTGACATTGGTGGTAAAATCAGTGAAAGCGGTACTGATGGATAGCGTAAAATCCCTATCATGCGCACCACAACAGTTACAATTGCGATTTAAAGACGCATTGCAATGTGGCTCCATTGCAAGTGATGGCAGTAATTTCAGTATTACAGGACCATCGGTTGTGAATATTGCTAACGCTGTTTTTAATTGCAATGATGGATTAACTTCTGATGTACTAATAACGCTTTATTCCCCCATAAGAATTTCAGGCACTTACCAAATTCATTTGAAAAAATCGAGTTCAGGAGGCAACTTATTGAGCGAATGTGGTACGCCAAGTCCTTTGACCAATGTGTTGAACTTTAAAGCGTTGAGTGCTGTGGATGCTACGTTTTCTTCCAACATCAAATACGGTTGCAAAACAGACACCATTATATATACGCACAATGGGTTTAATGATGTAAACATTTGGCGTTGGCATCTAGATAATGGCATTACCTCTACAAATAAGGACACCACCGTGGTATATAGCGATCTAAACACCAAAAAGGTAGCGCTGTATGTATCAAACGGTATTTGTAGTGATAGTACGGCTACCATTATACCCTTAAAAAACAAAGGCGATACGGTGAATGCCGGATTTACATTGAGCAAACAAAGCCCGGGCGGCGAAACGACGGCAGACTTGATTTGTCCCGAAGAGGCAATTCTTTTCCGCAATAACAGCATGGGCGTAATACAATCTTGGTTGTGGACTTTTGGAGATAATCAGACTAGTACTGCACAAAATCCGCCTGCTAAACGATATAAGCCAGTGAAAAACGCTACCACTTATGCCATTAAGCTATTGGCAAAAGGAAATTATTGTACCGATACGGCAAGCCAGTACCTTACCGTAATACCCAATTGTTATATAGCAGTACCTACTGCCTTTTCGCCAAATGATGATGGATTGAATGACTACCTATATCCGCTGAATGCTTATAAAGCGGATAATTTGATTTTTAAAGTGTACAATCGTTTTGGCCAACTGGTTTTTGAAACCAACAATTGGCAAGTGCAGTGGAACGGAAAAGTGAAAGGTAAACAGCAATCGGCGGGTACTTATGCTTGGATACTCCAATATACCGATCGTGAATCTGGGCAAAGGATTGATGAAAAAGGGACTACTGTGTTGATTAGATAGTTGGTGATGGTTTTTTGGAAGGTACATTGGGGAATGACACTGGTTTACTGCCCGTTTTGCTCATTTTATGGCGTAATGCACTTACTAATAAGACAAAAAAAGAGCGTGGGCTAATGAAATAACCTACGCTCTATGAGAATTTTTCTATTCGATTGATTATACCAATTCCTTGGTTAAATGCACCTTAGTCATATCATGATACTGGTTTTGTAATTCATGTACAAAATGGATGTGCGGATGATGGCGCTTGTCCTCCCGATACCAAATCTCAATCTGTGAAAAATCGCCCGCATTGGGGGTTACCAAACGAAAAGCACCTTTTAAATACTTTACGGAACCGTCTTCGTTGATTCGTTTAGCAAAATTGAGGTTGAGGAGAGCCTCTTCATTTAGGGGTAGAGGGAACAAATGCTCTGGTTCAAACCAGAATTTCTGAACATCCGTTTCCACTTCTACAAGTTTTTGATCTCTTTGTAGGTTGGTTACTTCACCTTCCCACTGTTTTCCTTCATACTCGGCGAGTACATAGTCGCCAATTTGAATGGTTGAATACTTAATCATAATGGTAGCAATTTTGAAAAAAAAAGTTAAGGTAGGGGTATTTAGGATACACCACCAAAAAAAAATTTTCACGCCTAATTATTTTGCCTTTTCATTCATTCTAAAGAAAACCTTAGACTAGGTTTTATGGCTTAGTACACTATTGGAAATTCAGAACTCCAGACCTTTCGCAGTTTAGGAAGCGGTAGTTTTAAAGATTAATTTCAAATCAGTACCAGGGAATATGGTTTCTGTTTTTGTGAGAAGTTCTGCAAGCTGTTCTGCAACGT
>JAIXOJ010000186.1 GCA_027486835.1 Chitinophagaceae bacterium | reverse complement strand
TGAATTAAGAACAACTACTTGAGTTTATAGAAAGCGACGATGAAAAACTTATTTATAGTCAATCAAGCCAATAATAAGTCAACATTTGGTGCAACTCAAAAAGCTATTTTTCAATCCCCTATTTTGTTGAATAGTCTTATTGATAAAGAAGGCTTTTTTTGATGGATTCGTAGCTAAGTAGGTTAGCCGATTTTTTTGGAATTACGCATTCAGCATCTTATCCCTTTTTTTAGGGTCTAGGAGATAGGCAAATTCGGGGGGGAGTGGTACGGATTCGTATTCGTCTAGCTTGTCCAAATTTAGCACAGTGCTGTTACCGTCGGCGGAGGGATGATACATGGGTACGAATTTGCCTCCGTAAACAAATTCTTCGTAGGTGTATGAACTGCGGGAAATAACGGTGTTAGAAAAACTTTCGTCGAAGCCTTGGACAAAAACCAGTATTTCTGTTTTGGCGTTTTCAAGGTCTTCTTTGCTAAGGTTGAAGAACGGACTTTCCTCGTTGATAATATGTACTAAGGTCCAATTGGAAACAAGCGTATTGGCTCTAGGAATATCGAGGGTGAGGGAGAAGAATTTATTTTTTCTAATGCCGTCTTCCATCACCTGCATACTCAAGGTAAGTTTAGCCTCTACGTTTACTAAAAAATTCTTGGTATAAGGTACCATTCGCAACATTAACGCTACCCCATCTCTAAAGGGCACAAATAGGGCGTGTTTACTATAGTTGATAAACGCTTTTGGACGCGCAAAACGACCATAGAGAATGCCAGTAATTACTGCAAAACTTAATAAACCTGTGAGTGCTTCTAAAGCTGCAATAAAACTTGCCCAAAAACCAACAGGATTAATTCGACCATAACCAACGGTGGTGAAGGTTTGGGCACTAAAGAAAAAGGCTTCACCAAATTTTTCGGCTATGCTGGAAGCGACCATCCCACTCAAATGGTCGATACCGATGGCTAGGTACACAAACGCAAACACCAGATTGATAATAATAAAAGCTAGCGCGGTGATTAACAAAAACTTCCACCTAGACATGGACAACAGGGCATGGTAGAGATTAAAACGCTCATGGAGCGGTATGCCCTCCATTTGAATGTTTGGCGAACCATCTTTATTAAAAAATCTACCACCATTTATGGAACTATTGGTGCCTAAACCCGATTCATTTTCGGCACGAGCTTTCTTGTTCAACGATTTTAATAATGCCATAATCTTAATACGATAGATAGCGAATATAACAGTAACCTCCGCTTTGGCTTACATTAGCCGCCAATAAGTGAATGATTATGCGGTTTGCCAAGCTGTTACAGCAGAGTATTATATGGAGGGGGTTTTATTTTACTGCTGTATTGACACTCAATATCATCCTTAGCAGATATTTGAAAGCAAGCGGAACGGGTTGGGTTTATTTTCTCACCAACTTATTTTCTTTTACCAGCCTCTTGGGTAGCTTGAATCTGGAAAGTGGTTTTAGTTATTTCGGTGCCAATAAATCAATATCACTTTCATCGCTGGGTTGGTTTGGCTTGCTGTTTACGCTTGGGGTTACCTGGTTGGTAATACCATTAATTCAGACCTATTTTCATTTTTACCCCATTGAAGGTTTACCAACCGCAGAAGCTGTACAATATGGTATTTTATATACTGGAGGCATTGTGATAGCCAATTTGTTTTCGGTGCTGTTTTATGCTCAGAATGATTTTACCACCCCTAATATTTGCCTTGGTATTATCAACTACATCATTGTACTATCCGTAGTGTTAATGAATAGGTGGAAATGGCCTACTCACACTGTTGTAGGCACTTATTTCTTGTTTTTTGCCATTCAGGGTATCGTTTTAGCACTTGTTTTTTTGGTTAAAAACAAAAGCTATCAATCATTTACCTTACCCAATTGGGCACAGATACAACAGTTATTTAGGTATTCACTGGTGGCGTTAACGGCAAATTTTATTTTCTTTTTTGTGTATCGGGTAGATTTTTGGTTTATGCAGCAATACCGTCCAGCAGCAGAGTTGGGCAACTATATTCAAGCATCAAAACTGGGACAAATGTTGCTGATACTGCCTCAAATTATTGCCAGTGTGGTATTACCGCACACGGCAGAAGGCACCAACAACCAAGCTGTGGCAGCCAATCTGCTAGTGCTCTCACGGTTACTCATTCAGTTTTTTATTTTGGCGATGGTGGGTGCGTACTTACTAGGCAATTGGGTATTTATCCATTTGTTTGGAACTAGTTTTGACAGCATGTACTTACCATTTTTTTTGTTGCTACCAGGGATTCTATCGTTAGCCATTTTAACCTTGCTCTCCGCCTATTTTGCGGGAATTAATAAAACACGGGTTAACGTGAATGGTGCAGCGATTGCTTTATTGGTGGTAATACCATTGAATGTATTATTTACCCAGCAGTATGGAATGGTGGCTGCAGCCATCATTAGCAGCATTGGGTACTTTATTAATCTGGCATATTCCTATGCTATTTTCATTCGAATAACGCCAGAAAGAACGTGGCTAGATATTCTAGAATTTAAAGCTGCGGATTATTATTGGATAAAGCGATTGTATCATAAAAAGTAAACCTCTCTATTAATGCCCGTACTTAAAAGTAGCTTATCACCATTTTACCCATTACCGCTATGCTAAATGTGTTATGGTTGGCAAGCTGGTATCCTAATAGATACGATCGATTCAATGGCGATTTTGTGCAAAGACATGCGCAAGCTGCGGCTATGTATTGCCAGCTAAGGGTCATTAGCGTTCAATTTGTACCAACAAATTGGCAGAAAAAGTTGTGGGTTGTTGAAACCAATCTACAATCAAATTTTACAGAAACAATCATTTACCTACAAGAATCATCCGCCCCTCCCCTATTAAAAAAACTGGTGGATAACTGGAATTATCGTAGGGTTTTTGCGCAGGTTATCAAGGAGTTTATTGTCCAATCCATGCCTAACTTGGTGCATGTGCATGTACCGATAAAAGCAGGCGTTTTGGGGGTGTGGGTGAAAAAAAACTGGAAAATCCCCCTATTCACTACCGAACATTGGAGTATTTACAACGAGGAGGCATTTGACAGATACGAAACTAGGTCGTGGTTATTTAAATACCAAACGAAGCAAATTCTCAGACTTTCCGATGAATTTTTACCTGTAAGCAATAATCTTGGCAATTCAGTGAATCATTGGGTAATTTACAAACCCTTTAAGGTGGTATATAATGTGGTGGACACTACTATCTTCAATTACAAGCCTAAAAAAACAACTGCGCATTTTTTTCTTATCCACGTATCAATACTCAACAGCCAAAAAAATCCTTTTGGCTTATTGCGATCATTTGCCTTGGCTGCAAAAGATGACGCAAACCTGCGATTACGCATGGTAGGCCATGCTTCAAATGAAATAAAAGCGTTTGCTGATGAATTAGGTATTAGCCCCAAAGTAGAATTCTTAGGGATGTTGCCCCAAGCAGATGTAGCTCAATGGCTACAAGTGAGTGATGCTTTTTTATTGTTCAGCAATTATGAAAACATGCCCTGTGCCATAGCGGAAGCGCTTTGTTGCGGATTGCCAGTAATTAGTACGCAAGTAGGTGGTATTGCGGAAATTATTAACCAGAGCAATGGCTTGCTGGTAGCACCAAAAGATGAATTAGCTGCGGCAAAAGCCATTCTCCAATTGAAACAGAATGCTGCAAACTATCCCAATGAAGAAATTGCATTACAAGCAAAAAAAACATTTAGTTATGCCACTATTGGTAAACAAATCAACGACATCTACCTGCTTCATACCCATTCTAATGCTCGGGAAAATGAATAATTGATAGACGGCATAAATGAATCTTGATTTATAAGTGTAGAACCTTTGGCAAGCAACCCTTATCTTCGCCCGCTTTCTAAATTTGATGCCGTAACATCAAGCGAGATTTTTCTAATCATTTCTCGTCTTAATGTGGCCTATTTCTAAAAAAAATGTTTAAATAGACACATGAAATTATCACAGTTTAAGTTTGACCTTCCGCTTAATTTAATTGCGCAGAACCCAACAAAAAAAAGGGAAGACAGCCGATTGATGGTTGTTAATCGGAAAACAGGAAACATGGAAAACAAACACTTTCGCGACATCATGGATTACTTTGATGACAAAGATGTGTTTGTAGTGAACAACACTAAGGTTTTTGCAGCCAGAATGTATGGCCAGAAGGAAAAAACAGGTGCCAAGATTGAAGTTTTCTTGCTAAGAGAATTAAATAAACCCAATCGTTTGTGGGATGTGATTGTTGATCCAGCACGTAAAATACGGGTTGGTAACAAATTGTATTTCGGAGACAATGAAGAGTTGGTGGCGGAGGTTATTGACAATACCACTAGCCGTGGCAGAACCATTCGTTTTATTTGGGATGGAGATGATGAAAGTTTCAAACAAATGCTGGATTCATTAGGCGAAACTCCCTTACCCAAATACATTAAACGCACACCAGATGCAGAAGACAGGGAGCGTTACCAAACAGTGTATGCAAAATATGAGGGAGCTGTTGCAGCACCTACAGCAGGTTTGCATTTCAGTAAAGAGTTGATTAAAAGGTGTGAAATTAAAGGAATTAGGTTTGCAGAATTGACGCTTCATACTGGCATCAGTACTTTTAAACCAATTGAAGTGGAGGACTTGAGTAAACACAAAATGGATGCGGAGTACTATTACATTCCTGAAGAGGCCGCCAACATTGTGAATAAAAGCAAGGAAACTGGTCATAAAATATGCTCTATTGGCACAACAACCATGCGGGCAATGGAAACTAGCTTTACTGCCCAACAATTATTGAAACCTTCAGAAGGATGGACTAACCACTTTATCCACCCGCCTTACACGTTCAATGTAGCACACAGCATGGTGACTAATTTTCATTTGCCCAAAACTAGCTTACTAATAATGACTTGTGCTTTTGCTGGTTATGAACTAACTATGGAGGCCTATAAAAAAGCAATAAAAGATAAGTATCGCTTCTTTAGCTATGGTGATGCGCTATTGGTTTTATAAATTCTTACACTAGATAACTTAAAAAGGCATGTGTCTAATTGATACATGCCTTTTTTTTGGCCCACGTAGAAAATTACCACTGTAGTGGCGCAACTTCTGTGCTATAACTAAACAATCTCAGCTTTAGAGGAAAAGACAATGGAGAACTTATTTATGTTCGTTCCGATGCGTTGGTAACTCAAACTTGAGTGGTGCATAGATAGAATTCGATTGACAATAGACAACCCTAACCCAAATCCTTTAGACTCAGCAATATTTGACCCTCTGAAGAAAGGAACAAACATTTTATTTACATCATCATTTGACAATTGGGTACCAAAATTTAGAAATGACACTTCCAGTTTTTCTTGCTTTGGAGAAATTGAAATGGAGAGGTGTTTATCATTAGCATATAAATACGCATTTTTAATTAGATTTTTAAAGACTGATTTCAACAAAATCTCATCCCCTTTAATGAGTAATTCTTCTTCACTCTTAGGCGTTATTTCAAAGGAAACATCAATTTCTAATCCTTCGAATTGTTTTCTACCCGCTGCAATGCTGTCGTACAGTAATTCATCGATGCGAATGACAGACCAATTTTCAAGTGGGCTAAAATTATCGTATTGAGATAGCAGCAGCAAAGCATTTGTCAATTCGATAAGTCCATTCTGTTCTTCTTGTAAAGATTGCAAAATATCACGGTATTCCTCAATAGTACATTCACTGTTAAGCGCAGATTCAGTAATAGAAAGCATAGTAGCTAGGGGAGTTCTTAGTTCGTGTGAGGCATGTTGCACAAAACTTTTACGATTTTCAAAGCCTTTATGCAATCTTTCCAGCATGGCATTAAAATGCTTGGCAATTTGATGAATTTCATCTTTTCCCTCCCCCTCTTCCACCCGAACGGCCATATTGGAAGCGGTGGTTAATTGCATTTGTTGACTTAATTTAACGAGCGGTTTAAAAGCTTGTTGCACAAAGAAAAATGAGAATAAAGCAGTTAGAAAAAGTCCACCACCAAATACGCCTGATAGAATATAAAACAAATTTGAGAGTTTTCTAAATCCCACTTTATCAACGGCACCTGCGACTACATAAATATCCAAGTCATCGAAATATAGCCCTAAACATTCTAGATCATCTTGCTTGTAGTGAAGCTCCTTCTCCCGCTTAATGTTGCTTAAGAGCTTTGTGCTAATATTTATGTTAACGGTGTCCGTCTCTCTATAAATAATTTCCATTGAGGGTTTTATCAAAACTATGTCTTCTTTGTGCATACCCCTCAATCGAAAACGGTTTAAGATGGCATTTTTTTTGTCGCCCCGTAAGTCTCTATAATCAGTCAACAAAGCACTGCACCTCGTTTTGAGGCGCAAATAAAAATCAGCCTCTCTGTAATTTTGATAAAGGGCATATATAGTTATGGACGAGGCTAGCAGAATTAGTGCTACAAAACCAGTAAACAATAAAGCAAATCGTAATTTTAAATTCATAGATTCAGACAACTGCTAGGCTTTAATATAATAGCCAAAACCTGGTTTGGTAAAAATTAGCTTGTCTAAAAAAGGTTTGTCCACTTTATTTCGCAAGAAACTAATGTACACTTCGATTGTGTTGGTACCAGTATCAAATTTTACATCCCAAACTTTCTCTAAGATCTCTTGCTTAGAAATTACTTTCCCTTTATTTATAGCAAGGTGATACAAAAGCGCAAATTCTTTAGAAGTTAGTACAATTTCAACCTCACCCCTTTGCACAATTTTGGACTCTAGGTCTATCGTCAAATCATAGATTTGAATCAATTGGCTTTTATCAGGAAGCTTATCCATTCTGCTGATAAATACTTTGATACGGGCAAATAATTCATCAAAATAAAACGGCTTTACGATATAATCATCTGCACCTAAATTAAATGCCCCCACTTTATCTTGGATATCGCCTAATGCAGTAAGCATCACAATCGGAATTTTTTTATTTCCAAGCCTGAATTCCTTACATAAGTCTAAACCACTCTTTTGAGGTAAGTTAATATCGAGCAAAATGAGCGAGTACACATTCTTATTAAAAAGCCGCTCAGCTTCAATGCCATTTGTTGCCAAATCAATATCGTAGCCCTTCTTAATCAGTTCTGTTTTAATAACCTTACTGAGCTTTAATTCATCCTCAGCCAGTAAAATCCTATGCACTTTTAACATTCCGTTCCCTTTATTTATAGTTTTCGTGTGTCTGCAACAATAAGTAGACATTCTCTTTTTAGCAACCGATTATTGGATTTCAACTCGAAAAAAAACCTACTCTCAGAAAAATAAAATATCCTGAAATGCCCTACCTGTTTTTTTATACGATTATTTCAATTACTTTAGTTGCAAATATTAAAACAAATATAATGGAATTTATTGTTTTTAATAACAATCATTCATCAATAAGTTTAGGCTCAGAGTCACGACTGCTAAGAACTGGTTATCTGCTGGCAGATAAAACTATTTCTATTGGTAGTGGGGGAACAAATATTTACCTAGATACACAATTAAGTAATGCTACTATCGATGAAAAGATTGCCTTCTTACTTGACCAAAAAAATAATTTAGAAGAAAGTGCAGCTATGAATTTAACTGAAACAATTAATCTGTTTCAAAAATCAAATACGGTACAGCAATCTCAACTACAAGTAGTAACTACCCAAAAAATCTCGGAATGGCTAAACGCTACATTTACAACTTTGGCTCAGCCGATTATTGCAAATCTTGAAAAATCTGGCTTGTCAGCACTCAAAGACCTAGCCGATAACCAGATACTGCAATTGTCCCCACAGCCATTTGATAAAGAAAACAACCAATGGATTACGGAATTTTTGGGAAATAGTATTGGAATCAACAATTCGCCAAAACAGACATTATTTTTAATTCCAAAAGAAGCTTTTTCTCAAATTGAACAAGCGACATCCATTCAATATTTACATCAAAGTAGTTCGGATACATTTCCTTTTTATTTGCCCTTATTAGAATTACCCAATCTTAATATTCTCACCTCTACAGAGCTAAAAACTGTACGGAGGGAATTAGAACCCTATCGTTTATCGTTTAATAAAGCATTGTTTAATTGGGTCACTATTATACACAACCAAGAAGATCATGCTACTCAAATTAATACCTATTTCTCCAATGCATTAGCCGCAGAAAATGAAAAAATTCAACAGGCCATTTATGCAAATGAGTTAATCCAAATGTGCAAAAACATGCAACATGGACAAGACTACATGCGTATAAACCTTGCAATAGGAACCTCTCAACAATTAATCAAGGGAATGGCAGAGTCTAACATGATTGACATTGAACAATTCAACAGCCTTTATTCTAATGTACCTGAAACTATGGTAATGCCATTTTTTTGCACTGAAATTTTTGATAATCCCGTTTCTTTTTCACAAGAACAAAATGCAACAACTGAACAAATTTATCCCGTAAAAAAATCGTTACATGTTGACTAATAATTTTAATCAAATAACCCGTTAAAGAAAGCGTATGAAACCGACAGAAGTAAATTATTTTAAAGTAAAAGGGGTGGAAGCTGCGAACCGAATTGAGTTTTCGCACCTTTATGAATTCTGGAAATTTATTGATGATAACAATATCAAAAACATTTTCGTTTTCAAATCCGAAGCAGTTTCAGATGCAGTGTTTCTAACCATTTTCAACAATGCAGTTATCCAACAAAACAGTTTAGGGTTTAATTCAATAGCCGATTTCAAAAAAGCATCCGATGCAGGTTTTGAAGCTGCAGCAATTTTTTATCAAGCACAACAGGCGGGCATAGACAATTTCCAAGATTTCCAAATGCTCCAACAAGGAGGGGTAAAAGACCCCGCCATTTTCAAAGCAATGCAGGCCACAGGCTTTGTAGATGGCTTTAAGCACTATATAAAAATGACGGAAACCTATCCCTCTTTAGCTCGGATTGAGCATTGTAACACCGCGGTTGATTTGTACAACTTTGCCATTGAAAAAGGCTTTGTAGATTATAAACAGTTTATTAATGCCTTTACGAGTGGATTTACTGACGCAAATAGTTTCTTGGTAGCCACAGAACTAGGATTTCCTACACTTAGAGAATATGAAGAAGGAAAAAAAGCTGGCTTTAGACATTATTCAGAATGGAAGGAGGCCCAAGCCTGTGGAGCAATTAACGCCCAGGATTACCGCCATTTTACAGATTTAAAATCATTATTCACACAAGTGGGTGCACACGATAAATCGGTAATGCTAGTACTGCTTTCCAAAATTGAACAAGGCAAAAAAATATCGATTAACAAGTTGACGGATTTATTCAAAAAACAAATTGGCGAGTACAGATACACCCACACGGATGAATTGCCTAAATGGTTTGTAACCGTACTGCATGAACAAACAGACATTATCCATTTTTTAACTAAGGACAGGCATATTAAGCGATATGGTTACTATGACGGAGATGGAGAATTTTTCCAAATTAATTTGATGCAAGACCGAGAAATAATCATTGACGGCAGTAATGTTGCACACAACAGCGTTGCGCAAACGGTAAATGGAGTAAGACCTCAATTGTCTAATATTATCAAGATGGTAAATTTTCTTCTGAGTAAAGGTTTCCCCAAAGTTTCAGTTATTGTTGACGCCTCGCTTAGGCATAAAATAATCGATCCAGAAAAATTAGTTGAACTCAAAAAAGTGTCAGAGTATTTAGAGGCTCCACGAGAAACTTCTGCCGACATGTTTATCATTAACCACGTGAAAAAAACACACTGTCTGCTTGTTAGCAATGATAATTTTAGAGAGTGGAAGTTGGAAGATTCATGGGTGGCAGAAAACTTGGATTATTACCGTTTTTCGTTTATTATCAAAGGAAACGATGTACTAATGCCTGATTTGAAATAACGAGATACAATGTTATGATACGAAGAAAGCACCTAAGTAAACTGGGTGCTTTTTTCGTATCCCACGATTGTATTTTTTCAACAAAACAATGTGTGTATTGAGCCATTGAAAATCCGATTCTACTTTTATTTATGCTTGAGAATTTTAGAAAGAAGTACTCCCTAAACGCACTAAATTATGTAACCAATTGAACTAAAAAGTACAGGCTTTATGAAGCTGGAGAATCCTTTAGTTCAATTACTTCGCATTTGGTAATACTTTTCCCATCAATGCAAATCCTTACAATGGTTCTTACTTTTTGCCAGCCATGTTTCCCGGCAGCGCCTGGATTGATGTGTAAACATTGTAGTCGTTCATCGTACATGACTTTGGTAATATGAGAATGACCACTTAGGAACAACTGAGGCTGGTAAGTTTTAATGAGTGGCAAACTATCCTTGTTATACTTTGGTGGGAATCCACCTATGTGGGTCATCAAAACATTAACCTCCTCACATTTAAAGGATTGATACAGCGGATATTTTGCACGAATATCTAAACCGTCTATGTTGCCAAAAACACCTCGAAGTGGTTTATGCTCCCCAAGTTGATCAGCCAACAGTAAAGTTCCAAAATCACCGATGTGCCAAATTTCATCACATGATGCAAAGTGTTGGCTAATACGCGGATCTAGGTAACCATGGGTATCTGAAATTATTCCAATTTGGGTCATAACCAAGTAATTAAGTGGGTAAAAATGGCTTTTTTAAGGTAATCGACCTTCATCACCTCCAAATACCTAAAAATAATAGACCTTGTTTATTTGGAATAAATAATTCTAGAACACCTACTTATTAACCTAACATCCTATAAATTCTAGAAAATTAATACCAAGTTATGATAAAATAACTCCGAAAACTGCTATAATAAAATGTACAATTTGATGTAAAGATCTCCTTGACTAAAAACAACAAAAAAGAGGTTTACTGAATTTAATCCTAAAAAGAAGTACGAATCTTACACCCCATAAAAACGCGGATGATTACTAATACCCCAATTAAAAATCACGAAGAAATTTCGCAAAAATGCACTGTATTATTTAATTCATTATCTTATACTATCACTTAATGTGGCATTCATGTAACTTTCATAACCAATGGTGTAATTGAATCTTTACCTATTTCTCCATCTTTGCAGTAGAAAAAAAATCAACTCACACCAACATCCAATTTCCTTATGAATAATCTTTTATACCTTATTGCAGTATTATTAATCATTTTTTGGGCGACTGGTTTTTTTGTCTATAATGTTGGCTATTTGATACATATCCTATTAGTTATTGCAGTTATCACCATTTTATTACGCATCATAAGGGGTAATCGTCTCCTTTAATTTTCACCATTTTCAAACCTTTACAATTATGGAAAATTCAAACAGTAGCACCGGAAAGATTATTAGTGCATTATTAGTTGGTACCGCCATTGGTGGTGTACTTGGTATTTTTCTTGCACCACACAAGGGGTCAAGAACCTATAAAAACTTACTTAAGGGAGCCAAAGATTTGTCAGATGACATGAAAGACAAAGTGCAAGAAGAGGTAAATGTTTTACGAGTGAAAGTAGAAGGATTAGAGAGTTTAGCCCAGGATAAAATCAGAGAATTGACTAAATCGATGAAATCGAAAGTAAACGAAGATCATTTATCTATTAAGTAAAAAGCATTTCCTTGCAATGAGCACTGTAAATAGTTTAGAAGATTTGTAGTGCTCATTTGTTTTATACCAAAATGCATAATAAATGTTAGCTCAGTTGAGAAGATTACATCTGGATATTTATCGCCACAAAAAAATTAAAAATGGATACCAAAGAAATTGAAAAGATGCAGGCTCATATGATTATTGAAATAATAGAGTATATTCCTCAAGCAGTTGTTAGTAAAACAATTATAAAAAAAGCTACAGGAAGTGTGATTGTCTCCTCGGTAGATGCAGGGGAAGAATTAGGCGATAAAATTTCACCCTTCGACATTTACGTA
This sequence comes from Chitinophagaceae bacterium, assembly GCA_027486835.1. Lineage (GTDB taxonomy): Bacteria > Bacteroidota > Bacteroidia > Chitinophagales > Chitinophagaceae > Parasediminibacterium. Next base: position 28,561 of record JAIXOJ010000186.1, on the reverse strand, counting down.
CAAATAATAGATGGCGCAGCGGAATTAATTATTAACAAAAAAAGCATCCCTCTAAAACTGGGAGAAGGCATTGTTATACCCGCACATTCCACTTATTGCTTTAATGCAACTGAGCAATTTAAAATGATCACTACTACAATTAAAAGTGGTTATGAAGATTAATAGCTAACATGAATACCAATGAATATCTTGATTTTAAAAAAAATAGGATACATTGGTCATCTCATCTTTATCTCAAAAAAATACTTCATTGAAACTGTACATTAAATACATGGTAAGTCTTCGGTGCAAAATGGTTGTAAAGGATGAGTTGCTAAAAATGGGTTTGCACTTTACAAATGTTGATTTAGGATTTGTAGAAATAACCGAAGAATTAAACCTAGCAGAGCATGATGCACTGAAACTAAGTCTTTTAAATTATGGTCTCGAATTGTTGGATGACAAACGGAGTATCTTAATAGAAAAAGTAAAAAATATCATTATCGAGATGGTTCATTATGCCGATGAACTACCAGAAGTGAAATATTCAGAATACATCAGTAAAAAAATGGGTTACGATTATACTTATTTAGCCAATATATTTTCTGAAGTGAAAGGCATTACGATACAGCAATACATTATTGTACATAAAATTGAAAAGGTAAAAGAATTGTTATTGTATGACGAACTTAACCTAACGGAAATTTCTTACAAGCTACAGTATAGTAGCGTGGCACACTTATCCAACCAATTTAAAAAGATTACCGGTCTTTCACCATCTTACTACAAAAAACTGAAGGAAAAAAGGAAAGAAACACTTGAAAATATTTAAGGCTGCACTTGTTTATACAAGATTGTGTCTTTAAAAAAAAGAGACTGTATGCTATTTTTTTAAGCCATAGGCCCAGTAAACACCAAACTTTTTATAGTTTACAGGTTAAATTAAGTAGATCTTGCAAAAAACATCTTTGCTCATTGAGAAAAAAACAAAATATTTGCTTCTTTTTTTAGCAACCTTAGTCCTTCTAGAGCATTTTGGATAATTAAAAACTCCGGGTTTTAAAATCTTTGTATCTAGGACTACAAAAACTTATTTTAGAAATAATGAGCAGTACTAATTTATGGCCTTCTTTTGTAAACATCGCCAAAATTAAAACCCCAAAAATTATCGTAGAAGAACAAGCGAATTTTTTGGAAAAGAGTAGTAGTAACTATATAAAGGCAGAAGTGGTTACTTCAAATCACGATTCTGGAGCAAACAAAGTAGCTCATGTACTTAAAATTACAGCCCCTAAACTTGATTATTACGTAGCATCAGTTGTAACAGTAGAGCATGATATCATCAAGTATTACCCAGTTACCATTACATCCCGTATAAAACCAATGGCTACCATTTATACAGCACATTCAGATGAAGAAATGCTGGAAACACTAAAGAAAATATTTATGGAGAAAGAAACTATTGAAACTATCGAAAGTTTACTAATCCAAAGCAAAGCTTTAGACGAAATGAAAGCTAAATTGTAATTTTTTGATTTACCTATTTTTTGCTACAAACAGAAAAGGCAGCTAATGACATTATTCATTAGCTGCCTTTTTTTAGATTATTTGGTTAGATACTAACCAAATAATCCACCTTTCTTAAATTCTTTGGTGCCTTCACCAATTTTAAATCCGTTGTTATAAATTTCTATTTTGTAATTGCCTACTTTAAAGCCATCGGGATTTTTCCAATCAAATTTTACTGGAACTTTCTTCCCTTGTTCATAGTCAACAGTCAACTTGCTGGTAAAGGACATGATGCCACCGTCCCTGCTTTTGAAAATAGAATCAGTAGGAGTTTTTGTAATGGTTTTGCCGTCTAAACCAACAATGCAGATATATAAATCTTTAGTGCCGGTTGGTGAAAGTACATTAGGATCCAAATCAAAATTTATTCTGAGGATATTCACATTTTTAGCAGTGGTTGTTTCCTTTTCTTTACCGTCGCTCTTCTTAACAATGCCCGTTAAAGAAATTTTAGAAGCGTGTAAGGTAGAAGCTAAATTTTCCACATTCTTCTTATCGTTTTGTAAGGAACTCAAGTTGTTTTGAAGGTTGTTTTTATCTGAATACAAACTATCCCTCTCGTGAGTCAATGTGGAATTTTTATCCGCTAACAATTTATTTTCGCCTTTTAGTTTTTCTACTTCGGCATATAAACCATCTATTTTACTGTTTAACTCCGTAATTTGTTCTTTTGCCTTATTTAACTCTGCGGCACTAGCATTTTTTTTGCTAAGTACAGAGCTAATTTCTTGCTTAAGTTTCTGGATATTGTCGTTTTTAGCAGCCAAATCGCCATTTAGCTTTGTGTTACTACTGGTAAGTTCATCAAGTTTTGCACTTGCAGCATTAAAAGCTTGCTGAATAGAATCCTTTTCGCTACTAACGAATATGATTTGTTTTTCTTTTTCACTAATGGCTTCCTTAGTGGTGCTTTTGTCGTAAATAATGTATCCCCAAGTTGCTAGGAGGATGGTGGTTAAAATTCCGTAGATTAATTTACGGCTGTCTTTTTTAACAGTTGATTGAGATTCATTTGGTGAGGCACTCATTTTGTTCTTTTTTTAAGTGGGTTAAAATATAAAAAATTAAAGATGATAAGCAACTTATTGGTAATCGATATAGAAACAGTGCCTTGTGTGGCGAACTTTGAATCACTTTCGGAAACATGGCAACAGCTCTGGATAGATAAAATTTCTAAAACCGTGCCAGAAAATACACCACCTACAGAAAGTTTCTTACAAAGGGCTGGTATTTTAGCAGAATTTGGAAAAATTGTGTGTATTTCTACTGCTTTCTTCTATCAAAACCATGAAAATATACCGTCCTTAAAAGTAAAAAGTTTGTATGGCCACGATGAATCAGAATTATTAACTGCCTTTATTGTTTTGTGTGATCGAGTGCACAAAAAAAATCCTCATTTTCAATTTGCTGGCCATAACATCAAAGAGTTTGACATCCCCTATATCTGTAGGCGTATGCTTATCAATAAAATTGCCTTACCTAGCTACTTTCAAATGCACGACAAAAAACCATGGGAGGTGAAAATGTTTGACACACTGAATTGGTGGAAATTCGGCGACCATAAAAATTACATCACCTTGCATTTATTGGCTAATGTCTTGGGAATACCCACTTCAAAATCCGACATGGATGGCAGTATGGTACAACATGTCTATTATCAAGAAGGCAATCTAAAACGCATTGCCGATTATTGCGAGCGTGACGTTATTGTTACCGCAAATGTGATTTTACATTTCAATGGATTATCACACATTTCCGAGCAGCAAATTACCATTGTGTCTTAAATTAAGAATATAAAAGCTCTAAATAAAACCATAAAATGGAAGGCGTATTTGTCAGAAAATTCAACACAAGCCTGTTTTACACAAATTGTCAAAAAACGGTGGAAAGTATTTTTTTATGCAGGGTAATACCTTCACTTACATTTGAAGCGTATGTCATCGGAAAAAATCATTTCAGAATTAAAGAATAAACAATTTAAACCTGTTTATTGGCTAGAGGGAGAAGAACCCTATTATATCGACGAAATTGCCCAATATGCCGAGCAACATATATTACCTGAAAGTGAAGCAAGCTTTAATTTATCGGTTTATTATGGGAGAGATGTACAATGGGCGGAATTAGTAAATGCTTGCAAACGATATCCAATGTTTGCCGATAGGCAGGTGGTTATTCTAAAGGAAGCCCAGTTTATGAAAGACATTCAAATGCTGGAGAACTATATAACCAACCCATTGGCTTCTACTGTTTTGGTTGTTTGCTACAAGGATAAAAAACTTGATGGCAAAACAAAATTTGCAAAACTGGTGAAACAAAAATGCGAGCTGGTGAGTACAAAAAGGATGTACGATAACCAATTGCCTGCTTGGACCTCCCAAATGCTACAGAAACACGGGCTTACTGCGAGCCAGAAAACAATATTATTATTAGTAGATCATATTGGCAACGACTTAAGCCGTTTGCAAAATGAAGTAGAAAAATTAGCCATTAACCTCAATGGTCGCAAAAGCATTACCGAGGATGATATTGAAAAATACATTGGCGTTAGCAAAGAATACAACACGTTTGAATTGCAAGACGCTTTTGCCAAGAAAAATTATTTAAAAGCCATTCGTATCAATGAATATTTCGCATCCAATCCTAAAGTAGCACCTATCCAAGTAACGCTGGCATCCCTTTATAATTTTTTCAGTAAGGCTTATATGGTTTTTGGAGTTGGCAGTAATGATGAAAAAAATATTGTAGCCCAAATTGGTGTTAATCCCTATTTTGTTAAAGATTATTTACAAGCCACAAAAAACTATGGCCAGCAAGGTATTGAAGGAATCTTGCTCCTCATTCACGATTATAATTTAAAGAGTGTTGGTATTGGCACCCCTCCTATTTCAGACAGTGAATTGATGAAGGAACTAATTGTGAAAGCCATGTCCGTGTAATAATATGCGAGGTTTCGGCTCTATGTTGTGTATAGTAAATTTTTTTTTACTAAACTTTAAAACTATAGATGTATTTTACAAAATCACTAAAACAAAAAAAGGAACGCAATAGGTACTAATAACTACCCATTGCGTTCCTTTTTTTTAGCGTTTGAATTGAAAATTAAACATTGAAATTTCCAATTGCGGACATTTCATTTAGAATACTTACTCAATCCCAGACCCAAAATAAGAAGTACTCATTAATTGGCAGTAGGTCCTAAGTATTGTTCAATAATGTACTGAATGTTTCCATAGCTATTTTCCAAAAGCTGCGGAATGGTCTCTGGCTTTACCCAAGCAATTTCGGTGATATCTTCTTCAGTTTGCGGTGTCAACGACTGCTCACCTATTGCTTTCATCAAGTACCAATGACTTTCTTTTATGGCGTCGCTGTGCAAATATTTGTCATAATACTCGTGCTGCGTTTTTCCAATAAATGCGCCAAGTTGTACATTGTTTAAACCCGTTTCTTCCATCACCTCCCTCACAGCACAATGCTCAATTGTTTCGCCATCATCTAGCTTTCCTTTTGGTAAATCCCATTTGTTTAATCGATAGATCATTAACAATTCGTTTCTTTCATTCAATACCAGCCCGCCAGCGGCAACTATTACAGGTTTATCCATATCCTAAAATTTAACAAAAAGCAATTCTTTTTTTCGGTCAATCAATTTTGAGTTGCCAAAATACGCATTACTTTCGTTCCATGACGAATAAAAAAGCCATTGCAGAGAAATTACTGCAAATTAATGCGGTAAAATTTAGCCCAGATAAGCCATTTACCTGGGCAAGCGGCTGGAAAAGCCCTATTTATTGCGACAACAGAAAAATTCTATCGTTTCCCTTTATCAGGGATTTTATCAAGAGTGAATTGTGTAGTGTCCTCTTTAGTGAATTTCCCGATGCGGAAGCCTTAGCTGGGGTTGCCACAGCGGGCATAGCTTGGGGGGCAATTGCCGCCGACCAACTGAAACTACCTTATATATATGTAAGACCAAAACCAAAAGAACATGGTTTGGGCAATCAAATTGAAGGTCACTGGACAGTGGGGCAAAAAGTTGTAGTAATTGAAGATTTAATTTCAACAGGCAAAAGTAGCCTGCAAGTGGTAGAGGTACTAAAAGATGCCGGAATGGAAGTAGAGGCTGTGGTATGCCTATTTGAATATGGATTCAGCACAGCGGCTACAGCGTTTAAAAATGCAGGAATCCCCTTTGTAGCTCTTAGTGATTATGATACGCTTATTAGTTTAGGCATAGAAAAGGGTATTGTCACCGCAGAATCAGAAGAAACACTGAGGGAATGGAGTAAAAATCCAGCCTCTTGGGGCGTTTAATACGATAAGAAATGTTATTGAGCCCTTTCTACTTTCGCCAAGGTTGGTAAAATTATTATCGCACTAATTACATTAAATCATCGGTATTCCATCCAGTTTTTTACGCTACTTTTTTAGCATTGAAATAAATTATTCACAAAAATGAAAAAAATATTCAGTTTACCATTATTCTTTGTTTTCACCATTTGCGGCAATTTTTCTGCTAATGCTCAGGTAATGGCGGCCAAATCGCAATGGGTATCCATAAAATCGGAAAACCTTCACTGTTGGGAATGTAAAGAAAGATTAGAATCTTATTTGACTCGTGAAAACAGGGCAAATATGGATAATGGACTTTTAAAATGGATATTTAATTTGTTGGCGGGGGAAATAAAATTACAATATCTACCAGACCGTGTGAGTCCTGATGAAATTCGTGTTGCAATGAATAATGCTGGATTTTATGCCGACACCACCAGCCCAGAACCTTCAGCCTACAAAAAATTGCCAGCCTCTTGCAAAACCAAAACAGATGGCGGTGGTCCAAAAAAGAACCAACCCTGCCATTTGGAACCATAAAAGAAGGTTGTTGTCTATTGAGGTTCATTTTCTTAAAGAAATAGCTGGGGTTCTAATCAAACAACTTAATTTAATCTCAAGAAACAAGCTTTAGCCAGTGAGCGTAAAAAAAAATTGCTCACGAAAAAAAATTGAAGTTGGAAAAATATTGGCATATGCTATTCAATGAAAAAGGCGAAAACAAAGTATAACTTGTTGTCGCCTTTTTTTATGTGAATTCTTATCAATATTCGGGTGCATAAAAATTTTTTCGTTCTGCCCCTCGCCTTTCGGAGCGGGGTTGGGGTGAGGTTAAACTAATAACTGCGAAAAACTTTTATGCACCCCATTATTCCAATTCCTTAACTGCTTTATTTTTTGAGTGGGCTAACCTTCCAACCTTATCTGTTGCCCAAAGCCAAACAATGAAAAAAGCAAAAGCGGATTTTGCAAACAAATCGTAGAAGTAAACTTGAAACCATGTTTTTGCTGCAATAAAATTCCAATTATGATGAATGAACATCGTAGTTGCGAGTGCATCAACTGAAATAATAAGTGCAGTAAAAATGGAATACTTAACTGCAACGTGCAGCGATTGTCGCTTATCTTCAAGCACTTTAGCCCCTGCTATGCTAGCAAAAAAATAAGTTATAACGTATAATACAATCACAAAAACCACTCCTTGAATGGTGAATAAACTTCCAAAAAAATGTACAATTGATACATTAAACGTACCCCCAGATTCACCCAAATACAACAAAAAAACAAGGATTAACATTAAAAAAGTGGTAGCGATTAATAATCTTTTTCTAATGGATCGACTTGCTTCTTGAGGGGTCATACTACTAATTTGAGGGGCGAATGTAATGGTTAGCCATTGGGAATAAATAATAGGAACACAGACGAATGGCTAACAATATGGCTAACTTCGAATGAGTTGATGCCTCACATCTTGCTAACATAGGCACATTTGATTGAGCGGGTATCTGGTATCTCCATACCATTGGCTCATCAAATTGAACGGTTTCTTGAATTTCCATCCCAGGGGCTCGCCAAACCCGCTGCTGGTTGGTAGCTTCATCCCAGAGGCTAGCCAAATCAGCAAGGGTCTGGTAAGTTCCTAGCATATACTCGCCAAATCAGCGAGGGTCTGGTAACTTCCTAGCATATACTCGCCATTTCGGCGAGGGTCTGGTAACTTCCTAGCATATACTCGCCATTTCGGCGAGGATCTGGTAACTTCCTAGCATATACTCGCAAAATCGGCAAAAGTCTGGTAACTTCCTTGCATATACTCCCCAAATCGGCCAGGGTCTGGTAACTTCCTAGCATATACTCGCCAAATCAGCGAGAGTCTGGTAATCTGCTAGCATATAATTATTGAATAAACGGGCAAATGGAAACTATTCTAAAATAGGTGCGACAAAATGAAAGGATACCTTAGAACTTCTCAACTGCACAAAAAAATTTCATACGACTAATCGCATTAATTGGGTTAGAAACCTAAAAAGGCAGATACTCAACTTCCTAATTGGAAAATATTTATAAACCAGTTACCTCCGCAATTATAAAGATTTTGATAACCAAGCATAAATCCTTGCTTTCCAGAGATGAAACGTTGTAAACCCAACTTTGAAAAATTGTTGTCCAGAGATGAAACGTTGTATACCTAACTATGAAAAATTGCTTTCCAGAGATGAAACGATGTATACCCAACTATGAAAAATTGTTGTCCAGAGATGAAACGATGTATACCCAACTATGAAAAATTGTTGTCCAGAGATGAAACGTTGTATACCCAACTATGAAAAATTGTTGTCCGGAGATGAAACGATGTTTACCCAACTATGAAAAACTGTTGTCCAGAGATGAAACGATGTATACCCAACTATGAAAAATTGTTGTCCGGAGACGAAACGTTGTATACCCAACTATGAAAAATGGTTGTCCATAGTTGAAGCGATGTATACCCACATAGTCATTGATTCTTTCCCAACTTTAGAATCACCTATACCAAACTAAAAGCTGACTACATTTATTTGCCCAATGTGCTCCAAATACACAACCAAGGTTCTATAAAACATCTATTTCGTTCTAAAAAATGGTTATTTACGTCTTTTCTTGTATAAAAAGCACTTTTTACCCAGTACAAAAGCATACTTAACCTGTATCAAGTGATAACATATTCGTTTCCCAAAACAAATTAAAACTTACATTGGTGTTTTAATTCCCTATCTTTCCATAAATGTCCATGTCTAACATTACCGCTTTAACAATAAAGTCCTATTTATGCCCACTACACTTTATAAAAAAAGTGAGTTTCCCAAAAAAGGATATTATTACTTGTATTATTCCTCCCTAGCCAACCCTAACCATTATCCTAATACTAGACTATTTATAGTAAACCAAAAGTTTCTACGCATTTTTTATCAACAAATTCAACATTCATTATATGAAAAAGTTAATCGTAATCCTAGCCCTTAGTATGGGTAGTTGTTTCAGTAATACCTCTTTCGGTCAAGGTTCTTTAGAACATGGCAAGGCACAATTAAATGTAGGGGTAGGTATATCGTCTTGGGGAGCACCTCTGTATGCTGGACTAGATTTTGGCGTGGCAAAAGACCTTACGCTTGGACTAGAAATTTCCAATCGGAGGTATCGTGAAAATTGGCGGAACTATTATTACGACCATAATATTACCGGCATATCAGGCAACCTTAACTACCATTTCAACCGGGTGTTAGCGCTGCCTCCTCGTTGCGATTTTTATGGCGGAATCAATGTTGGCTACGTGTCATGGTCATCCCCTTCTGGCTACAATGGCGATGGACATTCCAGTCTTGGCCTTGGTGCCCAACTTGGTGGTCGTTATTTTATATCCAATCACTTTGGCTTTAATTTGGAATTTGGTGGAGGCAACGCCTTTAACGGTGGTAAATTAGGCATCACCTTCAAATTTTAATCTAACCCTATTCCATTTTTTTACTTACACACTTACCAAGTACAAATTGGTAAGTGTTTTTTTTGCGTGTTGTAGCGACGCGATTAATCGCGTCGCTACAACAATACGACTCCATTCAGTGGCTAAATAGAGAAAAGTGCATTATAACTAACTATTAATTGCTGAATTTACTTTGACAACAACACCTAATGTCGCTGTCTGACTAATTATTAATTACACATAAATAACACAGAAATAAATCGCTCAGTGGCTCTCTGCGCCTTCTACGTACAACACTGTGAAATTGCTACTTGGACTGATATCCTAACAGTTGATATTTTACTTAAAGCACCAAAATTTTTGAGTTTACTACTAGAAAATATTCCCAACATTGATTAAACACAACGCCCAAAATATCATCATCTACGAGATTCATAGTAAGAAATCTTGGTATCGATTGCGTAGAATTAATTATAGGTTAACTCAAACTTGCCTGATTATTTGCTTAATCTTGTGTGTAAAAAAAATTGCTTTTATGTCATCATTTCCCACTAGTTTTTCTACTGGTATTACCCGCCTAACCCATGTTTTATTTTTCTTTTGCGCTGTCTTTAATGCATTTATTGTGCAAGCACAGCAAAAGGATATTGCCTATTATACCGCACAAGCACCGTTTAAAATGCCTACAGTAGTGGAACCAACTCTATTTACCAAAACCTTTTCTATCAAAGATTTTGGTGCAGTGAGTGATGGTCAAACACTTAACACAACAGCATTTGCGAAAGCAATAGAAGCTTGTGTAAAAGCAGGTGGCGGTATGGTATTAGTTCCAGCTGGTTTGTGGCTAACTGGCCCTATACAAATGCAAAGCAATGTTAACCTACATGTTGAAAAAGGCGGGTTGGTTCAATTTACCAGCGACCATAATCAATACCCCATAATTAAAGCGTCTAATACTAGTGGTAGTTACACAGTAGCATCGCCCATCTATGGATATAGTCTAAAAAATATTGCCATCACAGGCGAAGGCATTATTGATGGTGCTGGAGAAAGTTGGCGGCCTATAAAAAAAATGAAATTCACCAATGCTCAATGGAACGAGCAGTTGGCAAAAGGTGGTGTACTAAGCAAAGATGGATCTGTTTGGTGGCCAAATAAAGAAGCTATGGAAGGTGAGGCATACCTAAAGCAATTAAAAAAGGACAAGCCCAAACCAGAAGCCGCAGATTATATTCCTGCTAGGGAGTTTATGCGCCCTTACATGGTAATGTTTGTTGATTGTGAAAATGTACTTGTTGAAAATATTACACTTAGAAACTCACCTAAGTTTGTTTTTTACCCTAGCCGGTGTACTAACTTAACCATGCGAGGTGTATCTGTCTTTAATGAATGGTATGCTCAAAATGGAGATGCAATAGATATTAGTGCTTGCAAAAACGTAGTGATTTATAAATGCAATGTGAGTGCTGGCGACGACGGCATTTGCATGAAAAGCAGCAGTGGTAGCAAAGGCGAACCCAATGCAGAAGCAAACCTGCAAAACATATTGATAGCGGGCTGCACCGTTTACCATGCACATGGAGGCTTTGTAATTGGCAGCAATACAGACGGTGGTATGAAAAACATTTACGTAGCAGATTGCAATTTCATAGGTTCAGACATTGGCATCCGCGTTAAAAGCAATATTGGTAAAGGTGGTTTGGTAAAGGATATTTTTATTAAAGACATTTTTATGACCAATATATTAGGTGCGGCCATTTTATTTGACACTTATTATAATGACGTACCAGTTGGTACCGCTAATGAAGAAGCTAGCAATAAATTGAAAGATAAAGTACCCAATTTTTCAGGATTTCACCTAGAAAATATCATCTGCAAAGGAGCAAAAACAGGCGTTCAAATAACTGGTTTGCCAGAAATGCCCGTTAATCATTTATATTTTCAAAACATGGTTATTGAGTCAGAATCTGGATTTGTATCCGATTATGCGAGCGATATAGAACTTAAAAAGGTGAAATTCATTACCACTAAATCACCGATTTATGTAACCAATCATACACTTAACTTAAAGACCATAGATTAATCACACAAAAAAAGAATGGAGTATATCATCAATTTTTCCAGTTAGGTGATATACATCATTGTTCTTGCCAATTATGATTAAGCAATTAATTATTACCCTTCTATTAGTTACGCCAAGCTATTCATTTGCTCAGAAAAGTGTGCAAGAAGCATCCCAAAGAGCAATGCTTGCAAAAATGACCGATTCATTATCTAAAAATTTGAAACCTTGGAAAGTACCACATCAAATTTTCAAGGTAGAAAATTATGGAGCAAAGGGCAATGGGGTACAACTCAATACCCAAGCTATTCAAAAAGCAATAGACGAGTGCTCCCAAAATGGTGGTGGAGTAGTTTTGTTTTCTAAAGGAGCATATCTTACGGGTACCATTGAGCTAAAGTCGGGGGTAATGTTAGAAATTGGGTCTAAAGCTAAAATTTTAGGAAGTATCAATCTTGCCGATTATCCTGAAAAAATTGAAGTATTTAAAAGTGTAATGAGTGAAAATCATAAGTACAGGCAATCGCTTATTTATGCAGAAAAATGTGAGAATATTGGCATAAGAGGAAGAGGAGAAATATATTTTAGAGGCGAGAAAGTAAACTTTCCAGGCAAAGAAACTATCGGCGAAATAATTGGAAGACCATTCGGCATTAGAATGATTGAATGCAAAAACGTGGTGCTAAAAAACATTTTCTTACACAATTCAGCCGCTTGGATGCAAAACTATCTATACTGTCAAAATCTCATTTTTGATGGCATAAAAGTTATCAATCAAGCCAATTATAATAACGATGGTTTGGATCCAGATGGTTGCACCAATGTAATAGTTCGCAATTGTTACATTAATTCAGAAGACGATGCCATGTGCCTCAAAGGAGCTTCCAATAAACCTTCTACCAATATATTGATAGAAAATTCCACTTTTCTTTCTTCCTGTAATGCATTGAAAATTGGTACAGATACACAGGGCGATTTCTTTAACATCGTAGCCAAAAATCTAGAATTAGGTGGTATCCCAAATGAAATGGATGCACCAAAAGGACATGACGCAAGTACAGGAATTACATTGGCTACTGTAGATGGTGGTAATGTGCATGATATACTGATTTCAAACATTAAGATTAACATGACCAGGTGCCCTATTTTTCTTAGAATTGGTAACAGATTAAGAGCCATGCCCAACTCCAATATCAAAAACATAGGCTCGTTAAAAAATATCATCATAGAAAACGTAACAGGCGAAAATAATTTTAAACAGGGTGCTTTAATTTCTGGTATAAAATATCATCCAATAACCGATGTAACCATTTCTAACTATAAGATTAAAATGGAAGGTGGTGGAGACTCCACTTTAATTTTCAATGAGGTTCCAGAAAAAGAAGGTGGCTATCCAGATGCGCAAGGATTTTTAAAAACTGGTTTGCCATCCAGGGGATTTTATGTTAGATATGCAGAAAACATCAACATTACCAATGCCACTGTTATTCCTTTACACCCAGATGCTAGACCTATTGTTATAGCAGGCAAGGATGTGAAAGATTTTGTTTTTAATGGTCAAAAGAAATAATTAATTAAGTCATGTTTCAGTTTTTTGCAAAATCATTGTTACCAACAATGCTATTATCGCTGTATCTGTTTATGTCTCACTCATATGCACAAACATTCAGAGACCGCGTGCTGCTAACAGAAGAAAACTTTGGGTTCAATCAAAAAGATTATTGGACCTGGTGTGGTTCTGTAATCAAAGGCGAGGATGGGAAATATCACTTATTTGCATCCAGATGGCCCAAGAAATTATCTTTTGAATTGTATTGGCTTACAAACTCTGAAATAGTGCATGCTATTTCAGATAAACCCGAAGGCCCCTATGCATTTTCAGACATAGCTCTGCCACCTAGAGGAGAACAGTTTTGGGATGGCAAAATGACTCATAATCCAGCAATAAGAAAACATGGAGACACGTATTTACTGTATTACACTGGCACAACTTACCAAGGGGATATGCCGGATGAAAATCATCTAATCACTGCCGATTCTCCCAAAAAACTAGATGCACACCAGCATGAACGAATTGGTTTGGCCACTGCTAAGTCTCCATATGGCCCATGGACAAGAAGCGACAAACCAATTTTGGATGTAGTTCCAAATTCATGGGAACAATATTTGGTGGCCAATCCCTCACCGTTTGTTTTTGATGATGGCCGAGTCATGCTTTATTACAAGGGTGTAGAAAAATTAAAAACACATGCTATTGGCGTAGCATTCGCCGACAATTGGGCAGGCCCATATACTAGAAAGTCTGACAAACCTTTTGAAATGGGTATTGGTGCAGAAGACCCCACCATTTGGTTTGAAAATGGGAAGTTTCATGCCCTAATGCTAGACCACGACCGAAAGTTTTCTGATAAAGAAATTTACTATTCCCAATCAAAAGACGGCATTAAATGGGAGGTAGAAAATAATCCAGTAGCTATTACCAAAAACATAAAACTAAAGGATGGAAGTATCTCTAAACACGGTGCAATGGAACGCCCATCGGTGTTAGTAGAAAATGGAATTGCCACACATGCTTTTTTTGCTACAAAAAGTAAGGATAACAAACATTCATGGAATATGTGTGTACCGCTAAAAAGGGTATTTGACATGGCCGATAATACAAAATGGTTTAAAGAAGCTGGATTTGGTATGTTTATTCATTGGGGTTTGTATGCAATACCAGCTGGTATTTGGCATAATAAACCAATTAATGATGAGCGTTATATAAATCCATTGACTGAGCATATTATGTTGTTAAAGAAAATCCCTTTGAATGAATATGCGGCCTTAGCAAATAATTTCAATCCTACAGGGTTTGACGCAAATAAAATTGTTCAAATGGCAAAATCAGCGGGAGTCAAATACATAGCATTTACCACTAAACATCATGATGGTTTTGCGATGTACAACAGTAAGGTTTCTACATTTAATATTGTAAATGCTACACCATATAAAATTGACCCGCTAAAAGCATTAGCCGATGCGTGTAAAAAAGAAGGCATAAAACTTTGCTTGTACTATTCATTGGGTAGAGATTGGGAAAATAAGAATGCAGTTTCAAGAGAAGCTCGAAGGAATAGTTGGGATTTTCCAGATACAACTGGTCTTTCCTACGAAAAGTATCTACAAGAAAAAGTGAAACCTCAATTGCAGGAATTACTTACCAATTATGGGGAAATATCCATGATTTGGTTTGACACACCAGAACTAACCACCCTAAAACAAAGTATTTCTTTGGAATTACTGGTAAAGCAAATTCAACCAAACTGTATTATTAATACAAGAGCAGGAAATAATGTGGGAGATATCATAGAAATGGAAGACAATGTCATACCTGAAAAAGAAAATACAAAACCTTGGGAATGTCCCGCAACTATCGCAGAGAGTTGGGGGTACAGTGCTTTAGATACCAAAGAATACTGGAAATCATCCAATGAATTAATTGAGAAGTTAGTGGAAATACGTTCAAAAGGTGGTAATTATCTTTTAAATATTGGCCCAGATGCAAAGGGGGCTGTACCCTTACTAGCACAAGAAAGATTACGAGATATAAAATCTTGGATGGATGTAAATTCTGAATCCATTTATAATTCAAAACCAATACCAACCAAAATTTACAATACCTACTTAACCCAAAACAATACCCATATTTTCATATTCATTAAAAACACAACCGAAAAACAGTTATTAATGTATATTGACCCTAAATCAGTAAACAAAATCACACTACTTACTCCAAGAGGAGAACAGCCAGTATCGTATAAGGCAAGTGCAGGTAAAGGGATAGTAATTAGTACTCCCAACATTTTACCATTTTCATCTTTGTCTGTACTAAAATTAGAAAAAAGGAAAATTACAGAACGTAAACTTAATATACTTGACTAATATCAATCACAATCTTACCTAGAGAACTTGCAATACTTTATACAAATTCACAATCGCGTAAAATGGTTTTAAAAAAGGTTTTAATAAAATAAAGTGACCACATATATTGTGTAAATCCATCCACTCTTTTGTAGTCAATTTGTTTCAATAAAATATGGAATAGACAATTTATTTTTTCTTTCCGCCTCTCACTAATGCAACTTCTGCTGGTGTAACGGCAGAGGCTTTGTTCCCAAAACTTGCTCTGATGTAGGTAAGTACGTCGGCAATTTCTAGGTTACTCAAATGGGCATGTGATGCCATACTATTGCTGTAATATTCACCATCAAGGGGAATTCTGTCTTCCATGCCTTTTAAAACAATGGAAATTATTTTCTTTTTGTCGCCTAATACATCCGTGTTTTCTGATAAAGGAGGATTCAAATGTGGAACTCCTCCCCCATCTGCTTGATGACAACTCATACATTCCTTTCTATAAACAGCTACTCCCCTATTGATGGAAGCCTGTGGCGAGCTATCAATTTTACTTTGCGGCTTCTTTGGTTGTTTAAATGATAGTAGCAATACAGTAATAGAACTAATGATAACGATAGATTTCATAAATTATAAAATGACGGTTTAAAGAATGATTATAATGTTGCATTGGAAGGTAGCATGAATTCTCATCACAAACTATCCATAAAATGGGTAATGAGTTATCAAAAAAATACTACGAAGCCTTTTTAGTTATTTACCAGTGTAAGTAATTTTATATATCGTACCCTTACTATCATCGCTCACATATAGGGATCCATCAGGACCTTGGGCCAGACCGCAAGGTCGATGCTCGGCACTTCTGGTGGAGTTGATGATTGGTTTTCCAGCAAATCCGTCTGCAAACACTTCCCAATCGCCACTTGGCTTGCCATTTTTAAATGGAACAAAAGCAACAAAATAACCAGCCTGAGGTAATGGGGAGCGATTCCAACTGCCATGGAAGGCAATAAAAGCACCGTTTTTATATCGGGAAGGGAACTGATTTCCCGTATAAAACAAAAGGGCATTAGGGGCCATGTGACCCGGAAAAGCTACTACAGGATCTTGAAATTCATTACTTCCTTCTTTTTTACCATCACCACCATACTCAGGAGCGAGCATTTTTTTGTGTAGCAGATGGTTATAGTAAATGTAAGGCCAACCACAATTGCTGCCCTTATGCAGTTCGTACATGCACTCAGAAGGTAATTCAGCACCCGAAGTAGTATCAAAATATTCTGGCCAACTTTGGTACAATTGATCCCTGCCATGTTGCATTACAAAAAGGCTATTAGTTTGAGTATTCCAATCTAACCCCATCACGTTGCGTAAGCCTGTAGCATATCTGAAACCGTCTCCATAGGTTTGATTTTCCTTATCTGCTTTAAAACACCAAATACCGCCCGCACTATCTAAAACTGGACAAGGCATGATTCCTTTAGACCCTTTGGCTCGGTCTTTTTCCTGACAGGAATTGGAATATGCCCCGATGTTAACATAAATATTTCCTGCATTGTCAAGAGCTATAGATTTGGATTCATGTTGGCGTCGATTAATTAATCCAGTAATAATTCGTTGGGCTTTGGCCGTGTCTTCCACATCCCCGTTTGAGTTGAGTTTGTACCGAAATACCTCTTCATTACTAGAAGTGTATAAATACCCATTTTTAATGGCGATTCCTGTACCTGCAATGCGGTCGAAACTTTGGGTTATAGCCAATTTACCTGAAGCATCCTCTTGTTTAAACGCCAAAACACTTTTTCCATTAATCAGTTTACCGCTTTTGATATACACTTTACCCTGTGGTGTAACGGCCAAATGTCGCGCCCTACCTGCATTTTCAATAGCCACAATTGCAGCAAAACCTACTGGTAACTTTAGACCTGCATTTTCGGTTAATACACCAAGATTGCGCTGCTTTTCTATCAAAGTGTCGCTAGATGCTTTTGTTGCAACGACCACACTCAAGAGTAAGAAAAGAAAAAACATGTTTTTATACATAACAAAGAATTAGTTTAAGAAATGACTCATGGATTGGTTTAACCTTTAAGCTATCTCGGAAAAATGTTTACTCACAATTTAAACGCATAGCCACCAGTATTTCAACAATAAGCATTGAAGCACCAATTTAGTTGAACCCTCAATTGATGGAATGTGGCAATAATAAAGGAAATTTAATGATTCTATTTCTCATTACCTAACCTATGAACTGTAAACAGGAAGGTGATGAAGATTGATTATGAAAATAATCTCGCTAGTTCTACACTTGCAATTGGCAAATAATAACTAGAGAAAATCTTTCGTGTGTTCGTGGCATATCTCCATATTGGCGCTTAATGCCAATTTCCCATGATTGATAAATAACCTATTTACACTAAAAAGGCCGCTCCAATTCTGGGCGGCCTTTTTAATTCCTGTTGCTTTATTTTACTAAACGAACTTAGTCTTTTACAAAACGTTCAACTGATTTGCTACCATCTGCATAGCTGATTTCTAAGAAATAAACACCAGCAGCTAAAGTAGCAGCCGACAAATTAATGTTATTTCCATTGGCTTTCACGTTTAGTAGGCTCATTACTTCTCTACCCGTAACCGTTGTGATACGTACACCATAATTTGTACTAATTGTATTACCCAATGTAATATGTAGTTGATCCTTAACTGGGTTTGGATAGATAACAAATGGTGTGTTGTTGCCGCCCAATGTCACTTTAGCTACAGAGCTATAATTTCCTACACCGGATGCTGTTTCTTCTGAATGAATACGGTAGTAAACAGTTCCTTTGGATATCGGCAAATGATTATCAAGTTGACCATACGTATTTGAACCAGTAGCGCTAACTGTGGCAATGGTTTCGTATTCCTTTCCATCTATACTTCTTTGTACTTGGTAAGCCCTTACTCCTTTCTCATCCGCTACTTTCCAAGCTAATTTCACGCCTTCTTTTACTGAACTTGCTTGAAGACTAACAAACTTAACTGGTAAAGAAGTTGGTGTTTTAAACAACAACTGGAAGCGATTCTTACCTTTCGATAAACTATCCCCAGTTATCGTGAAGTTATAATCGCTATTAGTACGCAAATTCTGTTGTTGGCCTACATATTTATCAATCAACAAGATTTGCTTGTTGCTATCAATACCTGCAAAATCACTGAATGACAACTTAAATGTGCCAGTATTCGCACTGGTTATATTAACACCAACAGAATCTGTACTTGTAGTGTCTGGGAAGGTGGCAATTGCTAACGTTTGGTTACCTTTTAATACCCCAACTGCACTACCACTGCTGAAAGAAGTAGCATCCCAATCTGGGTTGTAAGTCCTAGTACCAAAACTGTTGAAACGTACAATAGCCTCATCCAAACTTACGTCAGCAGCAGTTTTAAAATTGATCCGCATCAACTTACTGTTCACACCACCAAAGTATTGAATACCAGGTATGGTGGGGTTTATTTTATGACTCTCTTGGAAGGTTACATTACCACTACTGTTTGCTTCTACAAAAAAGGCTTGGCCGCTAGATAAATAATCTCCGCTAGTATTGTCAAACCCACCTACGGCATTCGAAATCAAACCTTGTGAATAAGTGGTGTAATTTCCATTTCCAAATGGACTGTACATCCACATTGTATTATTAATCTTACTATTACTTGCCTTGAAAGCAGTAAAGCTGATCGGGCTTGGGTATGGATTGGCAATTAAGGTGTAGCTATGTGTGGCTGGATTAATTAATGCCACATTCACCGTACCTGTAGATACTGTACCTGTAGCACTTAGCGTTACCGCAACAGGCGCAGTAGGGGAATTGCTATTCAATTGGTCAGCGCAAGTACCGACATTTCTGTCACCACGGATATTTACTCTATAACCTGTTCCTGGGGTCAGATTACCAGAGGTATTTGGAATGGATACCCAACGGCTACCGTTAGATCCAGGCGTGGCATTGTAGGTGAACATACTGGCTGTATTAGTGGCCGTTTTATCAAATCCATTGGAGTTGTATTTATCGGTAGATACAGACCCGTTTCCTGTAGTAGTACCACATGCTGTACCACCTGTGCCAGCACCAGTAATATACATCTGCTGTTGCCAACCGTTGCGGATGCTTTGGGTTACCGCACTACCAATAAAGCTGTATTTACGTGCTGCCTTAGCAGGAATAAAACGTTCTACGGTTACATCCCCAGAAATAGTACCATTTGATTCCCCAATCCTCGCTGTACCAAAAGCAGTGGATTTCAATACAAGATTGCCACCTGTGTTAAGCGTTGCACCACTGTTCACGACAACAGAACCCCATGGTGAACCACCAGCAATATTCAAAGTGGCACCGAGTGTAGCCGAAGAACTTGCATCCAAGGTTAAATTTCTGATGGTGTTGTTGCTTCCAGCGAAATTGACCGTACCTGCTGCACCACCGATAACCAAACTAGAAGTAGCAGTTCCTTTGAAAGTACCTGTACCAGTAATAGCACCATTAATGGTTAATATATTGCCATTCAAATCCAAGGTTGCTCCACTCGCCAAAGACAAATCACCAATGGTAGTTGAAGCAGACAATACAGGTTGATTTGGTGTTCCCGCAGGAATGATGATGGCTGCACCTGAACTCGGCACACCAGCACTACACCAATTGCTACCTACGTTCCATGCA
The DNA here is from genome assembly GCA_027486835.1 of Chitinophagaceae bacterium. Lineage (GTDB taxonomy): Bacteria > Bacteroidota > Bacteroidia > Chitinophagales > Chitinophagaceae > Parasediminibacterium. Next base: position 8,565 of record JAIXOJ010000186.1, on the reverse strand, counting down.
CTGCTGGTTACCCCAATCCAAGTGTTAGTGCTGCAATAAACGCTCACTGCGCCTGCTACAGGACTAAAGCTGTAATTGGTTGCTGTTAATCCACTTACATCAGGGGTAATAGTTAGACCCGCAGTTCCAGATGCCGTGGTTGAAGTATAATTGGTTGAATAAGTTACTGAACCACTAATTACCGCAGAGGTTTCGCTATTTACATAACCACCAGAACTGTAAGAACCATCACCTGTTACAGTGGCTGCAGCAGTTCCGTAAACTACATTTTGATTATTGGCGGTAATGGTAATAACGGCTTTGGTAATATCCCTTGCTGTCAAACTTGGTTGACTGGTAAGGGTATAAGCACTAGCATTTGCACCACTAAGTGAATAATTGCTGGTGATGGCAATTCCAGTTCCCGTATTTGCTGATGCAAAAGTGGCGTTGGCACTTGATAGGGTAACCACATCTGGACTTACAACACCTGAAAGGCTTGCACCAGTTACTGTTGCTGTAGTGGTGCCATCATAGGTTTTGTTGGCTGTGGTTGCACCAGTTACTGATAATGGGATGGCAGACTCAACAAGCTGGACAAAATTATATAAGTAAGTAGCGTTGGTTAAGGATGAACTTGCCGTATAATAAGAACCGCTTAGCGAAGGTGTAACTACTTTTGAATTGTTTAAAGTAACACCATTTGTTGACTCGTAAATTACTGTGCTTACTGTTCCTGTAGCTGTAGCACCGTTTGTGTTGATACCTAAACTATAAGCAAGTGCACTTGGATTTTGATACACATTATAATACCTTGAACCAAATCTTGCACCGCTATAATTACTTGTTAAGCCAGCAAAATTTGTTGGGGTTGCGGAGATGGTAACTGCACTTGTTACATTACTGCCAGGATATGTAAACTCTACGGGAGTATAAGTTCCTAAAACCCCAATTGGGAAAGTTTTTTTAACATTAGTTGTATTGACGAACGCCATTCCTAAAACACCATTGACATAAGAGCTACTACTACCGCCGCTAATAACTCCAGCAACTGTAATAAAGTTTGTTGCTGCTCCAGTAGTGATTAACCCATTAGTTAGGGTAAGAACTCCTACAACGGTAACATATGCTGCACTTGTAGAAATAGTAATGGCATTTGTGGAACTTGATAAATTAACTTCAAGATTAGTTAGGTAGGTAGCACCTAATCCGTTGTTTACAGTTACTCCTAAACCAGGGAATGTTTTTGATGCACCTGTAAATCTGATACCTCCTAAACAATTCAATGTACCACCAGATCCACTGTATGTACCGCTAAAGGTTGTAGTTATTAAATTATCAATTACTAATCCTCCACTTGACATGGTAAATCCAGCTAAGGTTTGGTTAGTACTTATTTGAAGCGTACCACCACTTACTGTTACACTATTTGTGGCAGGAATGGTTGTACCACCAGTCCTGTTTAATTGCAATACTCCAGCACTAACGGTTGTAGTTCCAGTATATGTGTGTTGGTTTGTAAAAGTGGTATAAGTACCAGTACTAATCACATTTCCAGAACCAGTGATAATTCCATTGTCAGTGATAGTACCTGCTAGTGTAAGAGTGAAGCCTGTTGTAGTTAAAGTTGCACCAGACGCTATTGTCAAATTACCAACAGTGGTATTAGCCGAAAGAGCAGGTTTGTTGGCAGTATTTGGAATGGTAACAACTGCACCAGAACAAGGTACAATACCTTCTGACCAGTTTGTCGCTATATTCCAAGCGGTGCTAGTAGTACCTGTCCAAGTGAAGGAAGCAGGAATGGAAACTGCTAATGTTCTTGCCGTACCTGTATAAGCTGTACATCCAGCAACTGAATTGTAAGGAGTTACTGAAATTGTTCCAGATGATCCAGCAGTTGGACTTGTTGTAGCATTGATGGAATTAGTAGTGCTGGATCCAGTCCAGTTTGCGGGTAAGCTCCAAGTATAGCCTGTATTAGATACATTGGTTACGGAGTAAGTTTGTGCAGCACTTGTGCATATGGTTGTGCTTCCTGAGATAATAGAAGGTTGGGAAGGGGTAATACAAGAAACCACTCCAGTAACTACAATATCATTACCAGTACCCTCAAAACCACCTGTTCCAGCTGCTGCTTCTGCATATCCATATAATCTGTATGTGACTGCACTTGATGAATTAGCTTGCGTAAAGCTAAACGTGACTGATTGAGTTGTATTTGTAGCATCCGTTATACTTTTCTCTGCATCTAAATTGGATGCATAATTATCAACAGAACTTCTCAATGCAATTGCGCTTAATCCTGTTGCCGAACGTTGTATATTAAACTGTATAGAAGAAACCGAAAACTCATATCCAGCATTTGGAGTTAAGGTAATCTGCATATAGTCATTAATACTTACAGCATCTGCTATTGAAGTGGTTGACCAACCAGAAGCCCTAAAGCCATCTGTATTTGCAGCAGCTGAAATTCCAGCACCTCTCGTTAATGTGGAAGATGACATATTTGAAGCGTTAGAAGATGATGTTGCAGATGTTTCATCTCCGTTTGCTCCACTGAATTCAAATGCAATTAAAGTAACTGGTGCAGCAGTAACCGTTAATGTTTGCGTAACACCCGTTGCAGCAGCATAATTGGTATTTCCTGCTTGTGAAGCGGTAATTACGGATGTACCAACACCAACAATAGTGATAGTAGTCCCAGAAACAGTTGCTACTGATAGATTGCTTGAACTAAAGGTTACGGTTAAGCCAGAAGTTGCAGTTGCAGAAACTACGAAATTGGCTGTAGCTGTTGTATATGAAGAAGGGCTTAATGTAAAGCTGATGGTTTGGCTCGCTTGGGTAATATTAGCAGTCACACCAACTGGCTGAGTCAACGTGTAGTTTCCTGCATCAGCACCAGCGATAGAGAATCCAGTAACTGAAATTCCGTTAGCTACGTTAGCACTTGCAAAAGTTCCTGTAGTATTTAAGGATACCACATCGCCACCAAAAACGCCACTTAAAGTTCCTGATACCGTTGCAGCAGTTGAGCCATTATATGCTCTATTTGCAGCTGATGGAGAAGAAACGGTTAAAGTTGCAGGTGTTATTGTAGCAGACAACGATGGTTGCGTAACTGTGTAGTTTGAAGATGGTGCATCGTAACTACCTGTTCTTGATAAGGTTTGTGTACCAACATTTTTGTTAGGGTATGCCCAAGTAACGCTACCAGTTACTGAAAATGATTCCCCATTTTGTAATCCAACATAAGTTGGTGTTCCAGTAACAGAGGCTGTGGTATTGGCATTGTAAGTTTTGCCTGTTGCCGATAAGCCAGTGATGGTCAAGTTTGCTTTACCAACTGAACTTGAAACTGTTGCAATGTTTTGCGTGGAAGCACCTCCACCTGCTGCTGAGATATTACCAGAATAGCTTCCGAAAGCAGTTGTTGCTGCAAGACGAACATAAACAGTAGTTGCAGCTATTGTTCCTGATGAAGGGGAAACCACTAATGAAGTGGTGTAACCACTACCAATTGAAGTGGAGATTTCAAAACCGCTTGGAGGGGTAAGAGTTACATCTCCAGATAAATTACCTCCAGAAAGGGTAAATGATGTGGGAGAAGCAGATGGAGTACCATAAGTGGTGTTTACAGCACCGAGTGTTCCTGTTAAGCTGATAGCTGGGGAAGATGATACGGTAATGTTACCTGCTACATAAGAAATGTTATAGTTTGAGGCAGTAAATGTTCCACCAGTTGCAGCAGAAGGAGTTACAGAACCAACATAGGTTTGAGCAGCATCTCCCGCAGCAGCACCCGCACCATAAGCAATAGTGACAGAACCGATGGTTTGAGGAGATATTAAGCCACTTGATGTAAAAGCAGTAGAGCCTGAACCACCAGTTATTGTTTGACCAGCAACTTTCGTTACATTATCTGCTGTGATAGTTAATCCTTTTTGAGTAATGTTGGCAGACAAAGAGGGTTGACTTACTGTATAATTGGCTGAAGGTGCAGTGAATCCTGTTGTTGTAATACTTACAGGTGTGCCAACGTTGGGACTTGTAAATGTGTAGGTTGGGGTACCTGTTACAGAAAAAGATTCGCTATTTTCTAACCCATTATAAGCGGCTGTGCCAGTAGGAGCGGAAGCGGTAGTAGTTCCGTCATATATTTTGGCAGTTCCAGTAAGTCCAGTGATAGTAAGAGCTTTGGCAGTAACTGCGTTTCCTGATGCAGAAGTTGTAACGTTAACATTGGTTGCGCCTGAACTTGAAAGGACAACTACTGTAGTGCTATTAAAAGTAGAAACTGCTTTTGTTGCAGCAGTACGAACATACACTGTTGTTCCAGTTGCGACCGAAACAGAGGCTCCGTAACCACTTCCTAATGTAGTTGAAACTTGATAGCCTGATTGAGCTGTCGCAGAAATGTTTGCTGATAAGTTTGTTCCACTTGCTGTAAAACTCACCCCAGTTGATGGAGTACCATAGATATTAGATAAACCAGTTCCTAATGTGGCGGATGTAAGTGTGGGTGTTGATGCTGCTTTATATAAATAAACTGCATTTTGTCCTGATGTATAACATGAAAAAAGACTAGAAGTATTATTATACATCAATAAATTTCTGGAGCCACCATTTGTACAAGTTATCACTGCTGCTCCTGAACTAAACGAAATTGTCCAAGTACCTGATCCAGCTTTAAGAATATTGCTAGAACTACTTGTTGCTTGCAAAGCTGTTGAATTTGCTGCATCTGTCAAAGTCCAAGCACCTGAAGAACCACCTAAAGTCAGTTCAAAAACGGATGAGGTTTGAGAATTTGAAGTAGCTGGTGTTGTAGTAACATAATTGGGCGAACCCGATACAATCGTTACAGCTGCTTCAGGCCTATTATTGGTATTTTGATAACCAAGGGCAGCAGCTGCCCCCGCTATTTGTTTAGAAACTATAATGTATTTGGAGCCTGCACTAAGATCAGCAGTTGAAGTTATTAATGAGTAGGTTGTTTGCCCAAATCCATCACCAACAAAAAAAGCCATGCCAATCAATAATAGGGCAAGGCTTTTGGGCAGAGCCGAAAAAAAAGTTGCAAACATCGAAAACAATCCTGATTGCTTTCCCGTCAGGCCGAAATTTGGGGTAGTATTCAACATCATATACATAATTATTACTGGTTAATTATTAAGGGTTTGTGATTAGTTGTAGGTGGTTTGGGGTTGAGGAATTATTCTTTTAAGACTTAGCGTTGCCATGTCGGGATGGTCTGGGTGAACATCTAAGGTTTGTGTTAAAGGGTGGATGATCACATCCATTTCTTCCATTGGTATTGCTCCAAGCAGGGGTTCGCAGTCGCCTGGCAACACTATGGCACTGGTAAGGCTTGTGCGATTCTTGAATTTTATCAATACCGGGCCTACAACAGGGTAAATCTCCCTCATGCCGTTGGTCAAACCGCTTCTGCGTTGTTCTATTAGTGGAAGCTCGAGGATTTCTTGAATATTCTCATTGATGCATAGTTGTACGCTGCCGGTATCTACAAGTATGTTTACATTCATTCGCTTTATTTCGTCTTCACTAATTCGGTATTTGTGCGCATCTACTACATCTAAGTAGTTGATTAATTCAATGTCAGCGTAAATCATGCCCATAATAAAAGAAGTTTTGGATTAGGGATTAAGGTTTAAAATGCTAAGTTTAATGCCGTGGGATGATTTGGATGAAATTTGGGCAATGCTGCTTTGGAAACTATTGGAACTACTGCTATTAGTTTGGTTATAAAAACTACCGTGACCCTGCTGCGCCATTTCAATTGTAAAAGCCATACCCATAATCATTACGGCAGGGCTTTTTATAAAAGCTCGAATAACCGATGCGTTGTTATGGTTAAAACAAGTAGTAATGTTGATTTTCATAAAAACTAATTATAGTTATCCAAATATTCAATTTGGCGAATGTAGTACTCGTTTTGTTAAATCTTGCTATTGCTTTGTTATCAAATTGTTATCAAATTGTCAACAAACATGGTTATGAATTGAATATTCCAGCATTTTTCGCCGAAAATTGTCGAAAGAAATTGTCTTCAATTTAAAATTTCTGGCTTTTTAAGGATGTAACCTTATAAATTATTTTTTCGTATTTAACAATGTCGCAGTTTCTTACCATTTGTGTCGCGAGTTTACAAATATTGGGGTTTGCTTATGATTGTGTTTCAAACGATTGCTTCATTTGAATGCAATGTATCTGGGGGGTGGTTTAGATACGGAGGTTTGTTGTTTGATTTATCCTTACCATTTTACCACTACAAAGGCGTGGGAACAGCGGGATAGGTTGTCTGAACTGTGATTTTTTTGATTTTTATGATGTCGTTGATGCGTGGTTTTGATATTTTTTTTAACCACACCCCTATCCCCTCTCCGAAGTCGAGGAAAATGGAGGGATGGGTTGTCTGATCTGTGATTTTTTTGATTTTTATGATGTCGTTGATGAGGGGTTTTGGTATTTATTTTAACCTCACCCAGTTTTCTCACCAAAGGCGAGGGCAATGGGGGGATGGGTTGTCTGAACTGTGATTTTTTTGATTTTTATGATGTCGTTGATTTTTTTTGGGGGGGGGAAATATTTTATGTTTCTATTTCATTCCTAAAGAACCAACAATTTAATTCAGAGTTGACAGATTTTAAAAACCTGTAAGCTTTTAGTGTTGTTGCTAGAATGAAGTAAACAATTAATAGTTAGTTACAATTCGCTTTGGTAACTTCTTGCTTCTGAATCGAACCGTACATTAGCGATGCTGTTAATCGCGTCTATACTGTACGCTTTGATTCAGAAAATGATGACTAAATGATCTTTGGATTTTTAAACGCTGAATTTATTGTGCCACCCTTTTTTATTCGATTATGATAACTAATCCAAAGTTGGCTGTGTATAGCTAATTTCCCTTGGTCTGTGGTGGGTCTTCTAGCTTTTAGTGGTGTTGCTACATTCCCCTGCCGCCTGTACTAATTTGATAAAACCTTGGTAGTATTTTTCTACAGATTGCACCGATGGCTATCATGAATAGCGTGGTGAAAAGGGGGACGAATAGGTAAATTACCATTCGGTGATAGGCGTATGCTTGATACTGGTGCATAAGGTAATGCGTGATATAATATAGAAAGGGGGCATGGGCTACATAAATGAAGAAAGAGAATTTGCTTGCCCACAAGAACCATTTCTGTTGCATAAAAAATTGGACTAACTTATCACCACCGTACCAAAGCGCCGTTAAACCTGCCACTTCGGTGATTTTGTGCAAAAGAGATAGCACTAAAACGGAAGCAACGGGAGGCATCGGCAAAAAGGCTAACCAAGTTTTGAGGAGGCTTACTACAATAAATAGCAAGAAGAAAATCCTAAGATTTATCCATTTGGGTGCTATCAATACGTTTTTGTTGGTTTTTGCTAAATAGATGCCTAGTGAAAAATAGAGCAACCCTTCGCCTTTGATGAGGGGTAAGGCAAAACTGGTTAACCATAAAGTGAGCACTACATAAAACCATACTTGGGTATGCTGCAAGGCCATTTTTTTCATGAAAGGATAAATGGCATTGTACCACAATAAATCGCGGATGAACCATAATTGAAAACTAATTGGTGCGGCGATATATCGGAAAAATAATTTGATGCCATTGGTTAGGCTATTGTATTGGAAATCGCCTTGGTAAAACAAGTGTGCATCGGTTACTGCTAATGCCGTAGCTGGAAATTGAAGCAATAAAAGGGTGAACAAGATGGCCAACACACTCCAAATAAGATATGGATAGGCAAGGGCGGGTATTCGTTTTTTGAGTCGTTGCCACTGGGGTTGATGGTCGTTATAGGCATATAAATAACCAGATATGATAAAGAGCATGGGTATTCTAAAACGAAAGATGCCGTTTGATAACCAATACTCTACAAACGTAGTAATGGTTAAAGGTTCATCTACTGTGGTAAATGGGCGGAGGTAATTATCCTGCAGGTTGTAGCCATGAACATATACCAGCAGCAGCATGGATACGAAAGAATAAAACTTGAATTTATCACTCAACAACTGATTCATTGGCTAGCTATGGCATCGGGCATTGCTGCCTAAAAGTTTTGGTTTGGGTGGCCAAATGAAAGGGTTTTGACTGATACTTTTGGTAACATCCTATTAAAATCAACTACCCAGTTACAACTCTCTTAAAAAATTCAACCATCTTGTAGTATTTCCTTGTAGTGGCAGAGGTAAACTGTAGTGAGTTAGCCAAAAAAGTACTAAGAATTGAGAAAGGTGAATGGAGAGTGGTGAATGCTAGATTATAAATATATACCGCTTGTTGGTATTGTTCGGCCGCTTATTTAGAATTGGTTTCCGCTTGTCTGTAAATGGTTTCCGCTTGTCTGTAATTGGTTTCCGCTTGTCTGTAAATGGTTTCCGCTTGTATGTAAATGGTTTCCGCTTGTCTGTAATTGGTTTCCGCTTGTCTGCAATTGGTTTCCGCTTGTCTGTAATTGGTTTCCGCTTGTCTGCAATTGGTTTCCGCTTGTCTGCAATTGGTTTCCGCTTGTCTGCAATTGGTTTCCGCTTGT